>NZ_JBICJH010000031.1:0-56414 GCF_043102935.1 Vibrio sp. zbq_1 | reverse complement strand
ATCGACTCACTTCTTCCCTGGAACTTCTCCCACACATAAAAAGCGCCCGTGTGTTCATGGGGCGCTTACGATTGTTTCGACTTTTTCCCTCCTTTAACAATTCGGAATGCTAGAGGATGGAAAGGTACTCTATCAACTCTAATTACACTTGATTACATAGACTTAGGAATACGAAGAGAAGAAAGAGTCACTTTTGAAGCTGAGAATAATCTCGACTTTAGGCTAGGAACTGGAGCACTAAGATACTCGGGCATCGCTGCACCAGGTGACTTAGCTTGCCTAAGCAGAATCTCTGATGACCACTACGAGTTAAGAATAATAAATCAATACCACCACGCATTTAATATGCTAGATAGTCATGCTATTACACATATAGGTAATAGGGGAAAGCGTTATGGCTTTATTGAAACATCTAGATTTATGAGTATTATATGATTACAACAATAGGCACAAAGTGCCTATTGTTTTTAGTATTTTAATCAGGCTTTTGTAATGTGACTAAGGTCTCAACATTGATTGAGTTGGCTTTATGTAGGTCATAACGTTTATAAACATCTAATTTTAAATTTTCTAAAGAAACCCAACCAACACTCTCTGCAATTATTTTCAAGTAATTTGGGGTATCTAAAAGGAATAATTTACCACCTAATGTTGTTTGGTTATGACCAACAACCAAACCAAATTTTCCCTTTGGCTTTAGCATTTTAAGAACATTGGTAAACATTAACTTCATGTCGACAAAATACCTATAGACAACGTATGGCATTGCCTGTCTTCGAAAACCATCAGTATCTCCCAGTGATTTCAGCATATCTAAACATAGTAAATGCAGTTCATCTGGAATACTGTCGGCATTAGTTTCAAGCTGCTCGCGAAGAAAACGTTCTTCTTTTTTCGTCAACTCCCTAGAACCGATCAAATTATTCTCCAAAACTTTCACTTCCTTTGGAGAAGCAAATCCTAACCAAATCAAACTAAGCCGCTGGGTATCAATATAAGGCAAGGCTGTTGCATATGGAGGGCTTGTAATAGCAGCATCAAAATCAACAAAATCAATTAAACTTTCAGCATCCCTAATATCTATATTGAATGCTTTCGAGTTATTCCTAACATTAACCACATAAGGGGAGATAGATTTTACACGCTTTAAAAAGTCTTCCACCTTTGACAACAGTGCATTAAAAAAACAGACTTCGGGTAAAGGAGATTTGCGTCTACGTATGCGAAGATCTGCTGGTTCTTGTTGCGAATAATCACGAATTAGATCACTTGCCACGCAAAGACATACATCCTTTGCTGCACTATTAATACTGGAACGTTCCAACTCATATTTTAGAATTTCAATTTTCTCAAATTGCTCTACATCAAACCATTTTTGAAGATAATCAGTTCGCTCGTTTTTTTCAAAATTGAAATCATATTGCTTGATGTCTATTTTAATCTTTTCAACAATTACCTTGATTTCATTTAACACCAGTTCAGCATCTAAATCCAAAGAAGCTAACTTTGTATTTGTGATATAAACCGCTAAGGGGTTGAAATCAAAACCATTAGACTTCATCCCTATCAACTCACTTTGATAAAGCGTTGTTCCACTACCGCAAAAAGGCTCAAGAACTTTGTCACAAGGTGACAAATCGAATAAATTTGCTATTGCAGATACTATTTGAGGATTAAACTTTCCTTTGTATTCATGCAAACCATGTGCACCATAACGAGTCGTTTGACGTTTTTGCCCGCCCGTCTTATGACAACTTGCTTCGTATATAGCTTGCAATGGCTGTTCAATAAAATAATCCCCATCGTAAACTTCAACACTCTGTATATAAGTTAATCCTTTTACTAACTTATTCAAAAGCTCTATTTTTACATCTGGAACTTCTAATTTATGAAAGCGCCCCTCTGAAGATTCCAAAACATGCCCATCGCATTTAGTTACTAAGCGCTGGACTTCTCTCTCAAGAAGTTCGATTTCATACCCCAATAGTTTATAATTTACATGGTTCAATCTTATTTTCATTTTTTCTGAACCACAACAATCGTTTCTTTTTTAATATTTGCATGAGACAAATTGAAAGACTTTCGATTACTATTCATATTTCTATCAAACCGACCGATAATATTGAATCCTAACTCTTCTGCGCCATCTATAATAAGTTGAGCATTATCAACCACTTCACCATGTATTTTTGAACGCCCTACTACAAATGCAGCATAAGCAGAATCAATTAAAACATCATTAGCCAATGATAAAGTGCCTTTCATTTGATGAAAGAAGTCCTCTGCTGTGTGATGATTTTTCTTGAAAAAATGAGCTCTAGCGCCTATCTCAGATTTTTTCACTGACTGAGGATCAAAATCTAGCCACCACATTCTATATTTATGATATAGCCAGTATTCATAAGCATTTGGATACGGAGGGGACGTCACTAAAAGGCCAACTTTTTGAGTTATGTCATCCTTTGATACTTTCAAAATATCTTTATTTATAATCATTGATGAAGACACACCATCAAAATCAATGAGATTTTGACTTAGATTTATACATGAGATTTCAAATAACGAATATACTTTCTGAGGAGATATATTTTTATCAATCGCAGCATATCGTGTATCACTATCTTGATTAGAAACTTTTACTATAATGCTAGATAAGGCAGCTCTTAAAGCATCAAATATCACGGTATTGTCTCGATATAAGCCAATTGCAGTTTTTAATTTTAGAACTTCAATCTGTATTTCTTTTTTAAACCAATGATCTATATTTGGGATATTACTAAGACTACTCACATCTACTTCAAGCTCTACTGCAACTTGTAAAACATGATGATATGCGTCAACAAAGTCGGTGCTCAATGGCGTTGTTTTTACTCTACTAATCAAGCAAGCTATAGGGTTTAAATCAACCCCGATAGACTCATAACCTTTAGATTGAGCAACGCATAGTGTAGTGCCCGAACCACAAAAAGGATCTAAGATAACACCATCCGGACATCCCAATGTATCTATTATTTGAGAAGGTATCTGAGGAATAAACTTCGCTGGATACGGGTGGATACTATGCAATCCTTTGCTCTGTCGTGAATCTTTGAAATCCCAATCTAGCTCTTTTAATGTTGCTAACATACTCTCTCAAACCAAAGTGAATACTGACGACCAACAACTGATCCTATAACCAGTAGAAAGAAGAAACAAGGGTCGTATTCTCTCTTTTGTTTGCTCAGACCACAACAGGAATTGACATAAACTTTAAGTAGCTGGCAATAACATCATGTATTGTATGGCTATACTTCTAAACGGTTCTTCACCAGCTCGGGGGTATTACAACTTGCAACCACTACGCTACCTTCCAACAATTTCATCTGTGACTCAAATTTCAAACTAATCGACAATCCATTCTAAGTAAATTACATTAGAATGAAGCCTGATCCCACTAAAGGATCAGGCTCTCTATACCGCACATACAGTCAGACCAAATCGTTCACCACCAACTGCTAGGGTAATATCATATTAAATCGGACCTCCTAGCGGAGTTATTTATATGTTTAGTTACACTCGATGAAAAACAGCACCGTTTTGAGAGTTCCCATATCTGGTATGGGTTTCTACTTTCATCAATTGCCCCACTCTCCATACCACACATCAAAATCTCAAAAATCATCGTTCTGTCCCTCCCACTTTCTACACAACCTTATCACTCACACACAAAACCAAGACGAAGCCACACTCATCAGTGGATGAGCTCTGTGGTATAAAGAGGGACGCATCACCCGCCAACAATGCACTTGGTTATAAGAGAACAACGATGAACAATGAAAACAAACCTAACCATGTTGAAGCCATAGATAAAGAACTCGACGAATACTTCCAAGCAGAAACCACCGACCAAACCACAGCATCAACCAGCATTGAACTCGACGCTTTTCTAGCGCAAGAGCAAACCGATGAATACTCAAGTAAAGCTGTCGATGATGAGCTCGACATCTACTTCGAGAATGAACAGCAGTCACCATGGCAAGCTCTCAAAGGTGATGATGAAGCGGTTCACATTGGTATAGACAGTGAGTACGTCTACAACGCCGAAGAAAACCGAAACGACATTCTGTCCTATCAATATTATCTAATCGCAGGTGAGCACCATATGAGTGATGTCGTACTTACCCCCGTTGCTGATGTTATAAAGAAGTCCAGAGCCGCTAACAAAAGTCGTGAAGATGAACTGAAAGCGATTAATCGCATAAAGAAACCACGTAAGAAATTTGAAGAGTTCTTGGTTGAAGTACTCCAAACTGCAATGGGGCGCGGATTCATCACAGGATGGCCAAAGAAAATCTACATCTATGCCCACTACCTTAGAGCTGACATGGTGTCATTCGAAGCGTTCTGGGATACCAGTCAGAAAGCGAAACTGGAAGTCGTCAGAAGCACATTAACCTCCACGCGTGGCGCATACGGCATCGACCTAGACGCAGTGGGTAGAACCAAGCAAGCTTCAGAACCCGTCCACTTTACAGACAAGAATGGAAAGAAACGTGAGAGTCGCGTGCGCTTTGTAGATACTTTACTACTCAGTCCAGGACAAAGCGGACTTGATAACGTCGGTGAACTCATAAAAATTCCTAAAGAAGTGATACCAGAGCCATATAGTAAAAGCCGTATGGATGAGCTTTTGGTCGCAGACGAGCCACTCTTCCTTCGCTATGCCCTACGAGATGCCGAAATAACAGTGAGGTATGGATTCGAGATGCAACAATTTGCCCTCGAAGACATTAAAAAATCACTCAAAGATAAAGTTCCAGAAGAACGGTTAGACAAACTTCAATTTGAACATCTACCATCAACACTGGGTAACTTCTCAGTATCAATCTTCAAAGCACTCACGGGTGATAAAGATGCATTAAACCAAGCACTCGGCATGGAGACCAAAACGATTCAATACTGGAATCAAACAAAAGGTCGTGTCATGCAGAAGAAAGAAACTGTCATCACTGCTGGTCGTCGTATCTTCGAACAATTGGCAATAGACTGCTTCCATGGAGGTAGAAACGAGTGTTACGTGTTTGGTGGTGCAAACTTAGGCGATTACAACGATTTCGATCTTGCTACAGCGTACGTCAATGCCTTAATGGACATTAAACCCGTAGACTTCGAGAAAAGCTTCACTTCAACCAATATCAATGACTATCTCGGTCATAAAATGGGGTTTGCTTACGTTAAGTTCAGCTTCAATAAAGACACTACGAAATTTCCATGCCTACCCGTTAGAACTGACCTCTATGGATTATATTATCCGCTAGAGGGCTACTCTTACTGCACCGCACCTGAAATAGAAGTCGCATATAACATGGGATGTGATATTGAAATTCAGTTCGGAGTGATAGTTCCATGGATTGAAGATAAAGAGCCACTTTTCAAAGGCTTTACGGAACTCATCAGAGAGCAAAGACAAAAATACACGGATGAAGGCGATAAATTCAGAGAGAAGCTCTGGAAGGAGATTGGCAATACACTATACGGTAAATTAGGGCAAGGACTCAAAGGAAAGCGCGGTTTCAACTCATTAGATGGGTTAAGCAAAAATATCCCACACTCTCCTGTTACCAATCCATATTTTGCTGCCAGTGCCACAGGGTTCGTTAGAGCGGTTCTCTCAGAGCAATTAGCAGGGATTCATAAACACCATGGCGACGGAGTTACCGTTGTAAGTGCCACAACAGATGGGTATCTCGTAGACTGTACTGAAGAACAACTCCATGTTTCAGGAACCATTAGCCAACGGTTCAGTAAGATATGCGAGCAAACGGGTGACGGTAAGATGATTAAGCATAAGCACCATGCTAAACAAATCATCGCAATGAAAACCCGTGGACAAATCACTGGTGAATATGGCGATACCGAACCTGTCATAGCAAAAGCAGGCGTTAAGCCACCGGAATCAGCCTTATCATCGGCAAAGGATGAAAATGCTTATATGGTCGAACTGTTCTTAGACCGTTACCCCGGACAGAAGATCCCAAACAACTCATTGATTTCACCTCGTGACATGTACCTTAAAGACATGGACTTGATAGAAATCCAACGAGAAAAGACGCTCAACTTAGAGTTCGACTTTAAGCGTAAACCCGTTAATCCTCGCATGACTAAAATCCGCCATCCTAAAGGTCACATCGTCGAGCATATCTACTTCGATACCGTACCGTGGAAGAACGAGCAAGAGGGACAACAGACTCGCGCATTGTTTGATGGATGGCGACGCGATAACTGTCTTAAAACAATGGAAGATTGGGAGAACTGGATCGACTACAGCAAAACCAAACCACTACTGAAGGGATCATACATCAAGTATGAGGAAGGCGGTTCACAGGGTGCCCTGCTAAAACTCGCGTTAAGAGCTCTATCTAAAGAGAGCTACGGACTCACCAAAACCATTAATGGTAAGAAACTCACTCTCAAACAACTTACTGAACTGTTTAACAATGCAGGATTTAGGATTGCAGATAATGCCATTAGTAATTCACGAGACACAGCCTTCCGTCCTAACGTACTCGCTGCAACCCCAAGACTGATACCACTATTACGTTGGTTAATTGCAACGTTCCCTGACATGGAGATAGAACACTTTTTCCATAAAGACGAACTGGATGAAGTAAAAATGATGCTGAAGGACTCGTGATAGTAGGTAACGATAGCGGAAAACGTGAAGAGAACCGCTTACACACAAACATATAAATGTTTGATTTTAATAAATTATATCAACATAAATGGATGTTATATCTTGATAGGGGATTAGGTTAACGATTTCGTGATGGGATTACTGACGTAATCAGAGGGGAATTGCGTGACCTAATTACACTATCAAGATTCAATATCCATTTTTAGCGCTAAGTTTCTGATAGATAATCAGTTTCTCGATTAAACCCTAGCGATGAGACCGTGATTTTTCGCCAATTAACGTGTTTATTTCCTCCGTTGTCAGTAGTCGACCTTTTCTATACAAGACCTTCGCCCTGCGCTTGAAAATGAATTAATTGTGATGAGCGTCACACTTTAGTTTATTATCAAAATTTTTATTCAACCTCCCTCCTGAGTGGCCGTTCGGGTTTTCAGGTAAGTATTCGAAATGGCTTTCACTTTGTACTGCCGGGGGCTATACCCTCGGAATTCCCCGTTTAAACGCGTGCTGGACTGCTTGTAGTGAGCATGACGCGATTCTTACTGGATTTTGCCTGTCTAATTTTTAACCTTTTGATTATGTTGGGTTTTGGTTCTAAATTCGGGGGTATCAATTAAAAATAAGGATGATACCCATGAGTGAACCAATTGATTTATTAAAAGCAACCGAAGAACGACTACAGCTGCTTGCCGAGAATATTGTTGAAGTATTAGGAAATGCGGGTGCAGGTCGTGTTGTTGATAAGGAACTGTGTGAGCAAGCCCAGTACGATATTGGTGCTGCAATGCATGAAGCTAAGCAGCTCTTTCAAGGGAACAAGAATAAGTTCGGTAAATGGCGTGATGAAAATATTATCGGTAACGGTAAACGTACGGTAGATAAGCGCACGCTTACACGTTGGACTAACTTATGTGAATTCGGAACGCTAGATGAATGCCGTAAAGTAGGATTTACCAAAGTTTACAAGTTATCGAGTAAACGCTATGCCCCTTTGCGTGAGCAAATTAAACAACACCTAGAACAACACCCGGATGTTGAATCCGACACTATCAATGAAATGTTCAACGATTTTACAACTCAATTAAAAACAGAGAAGAAACAGGACACCCCCGTTGTGAATGATGACTTGGTTGACAAAGTATCGGAGCTGGAAGCTCGCCTCAAAGAGCTAGAGCAGGAAAATGCCAACCTACGTCAACAGTTAGAAGGTCAACCCACTCTTGAAGCTGCGTAACTTGTTACCGAAACGACATTATGACGTTTCGGTTTTGCTATCGACTATTAAGGAACACCCATGGCAACCGAAGTAAAAAAGAACACGGTGAATTTATTCAGTGTCAAGTTACAGGTGTCAACGAGTATCTTGGCATCAATCAATATCACTGATGGCAATATCAGTGTCAGAGCAGCGAGCGGTAAACAGCTAGCTCATTTGACTCTTAAAGATGAAGAAAGTGAGCAAAATCTCGATACGCTATTTGCTGACCTTGAGAAGCTTTGTATCCGAGACGCGAATTACTGGATAACCCTCCCAACAGGTAGTTGGGTGCGGAAAAACGCCATTCTAGGATATGAATGTCACCTTAGTGAAAAATATCAAGGACTTATCCTGAGAACTCAAGGTAACCGGATTCTTTCATTTATTCCCTGTGATGATCTAGATACACAGTTAATGATCAAACAGGAAATTCAGAAGGCTACAGCAGCCTCATCACCGTCCCGTCGTTACAAACCTAACTGGGACTTCCATCAAAGCGCAGTTTAACTGCATCTTTTACTTAACTATTGGAGTATCCATCATGAACATGTCTATCTATGATTTAATCGTTAATGCTTTCACCGCTGAAGCAAATCGCACTAACCAGAACCGCCGAACTCGCCTTCGTGAGGTTCGTAAAGTTGGTCAGAATATCGAATCGAAAGGTGGCAAGATCCAACACTGGGATCAAATCCTTGATGAGCTTGAAACCGCGCTGGTGCACGACTATGACACTAAACGCGATTCTTTCGGTTACAAGGAGACAGCGAAGCGCTTGAAGCAGGTGATTAGCGAAGTCACGGGTCACTAACGTGTTGCTCGTTACCCTCACTGCTTAATAGTTTTTTAATAGTACGTTTTTTATCAAGTAAATTGCCCAGACCTTAGCGATCATTTCATGCAAGAATTTCCATACCCCATCTGAAAGGTGTTTGTTGACGGACGTTAGCAAGCACCTTTTGACCTTCTGCTTTCCACTCTTGAAACGACATAATGTCGGTACGAAACTACCAAAAAAAAGAAGCAGAGTCCCCCCTACTTCTTCCTTTACTAGATAACATCTAGTTCCTCTAGTGCCCCTCCGACGATTGATCCTGCTACAAATCCTATGGCTCCGCCAACTACGACAAACTGAGGGCAAAGTCGGGATGCTGTAATAAAACCGTAATGCGCTCCTTTTAGTCCCATTGATACGCTCGGCTTAAACCAGCGCTGTTGAGGGTTAGAATGAAAATGTGTTTTTGCCATACTGTTTTTCCTTTTCTATAGATACAGAAAAGGGCGATACCTTTCGATACCGCCCTTGTTGATAAGCCTAATTTAATGATGGGACTTAATCATCGTCATCATCAGCCATGAAGTCACCGCCAAGCCAACCATCGTCGCCCGGTTCCATGTCGAAGTCCTGACTGAAGCCAGAATCTTCTGTGCCATCATCATAGTCACCTTGGTCTTCTGTCCAGTTGCCCATAACGAATACTCCTTCTTAGCTGTAATCCATTGCGCCACATGTATCACATGATCCGCCCTTACTGACCCAACCGGGACAACCTAAAGAGCGGCATGAATAACCTGATGCCATAAGTGGCTTAATGAATGTCACTTGCATTGTTTGTTTCCTTTAATTGACGTTGTAGTAAATCTACGTTGTGTAGTATCCCACTGCGCTCGGACAGGATGTGTCCAAGACCGCAGAATGAGTGTGAAAATAGGCATCGTCATTGCCCTGCCTAATCCGATGAAAGCTATGCCAAATCTCAGTGCGCGACGGTTTGAAACATTTAAAAATGTTTTGCCCTCAACCTGTCCAAGGGAAACCGTACGCTAGTAGCATGAGCGATAAGAGTGAAAAGCTAGCTTTAAGGCTAGGTGACATATTGACGAGATTGTTTATGGGAGAAGTGCTCTCCCCTGAGCAGTTGGTCGCGGATTATCAGGTAAGCGAGAAAACCCTGAGACGCGATTTCAATGAAAGGCTAGTCAACGCTCCGATTATCCGCACTAATGAGGGTTATCGGTTAGATCCGGTAACTCGAAATAATGGTAATGCGAATACCAACAAGGTACTGCACGATACGGGTTTGTCTGCGCTACTACCGAATCACTACAAGTTCAACGGTCAAGCTACCGTTCTGTTTAAGAATCCACGCTCCGAATCCATCGGGAAGTTCGATGCGCTGTTTAGACAGCTGACCGAAGTTATCACCACTCACTCTGTTATTGACCTTATTTACAATGGCAAAACGTTTGAATCTGTCCATCCATATCGTTTGGTAAATGACCGTGGTATCTGGTTCCTCGCTGCGACCTACTGTGACCAGCTACATTCGTACCGATTACCGAATATTTCACGGATTCACCGCAGGGAAGATAAATATAAACCGAATCAAAAGGTCCACGAGGAGATACATAAACAAGGGATGGAGTGGCTAACTCCGGATGATGCTGAGGTGCTTGTACAGGTTGATAGGGAAGCAGCTCCACGCTTTCTTGAAGGTATGATTCTGCCCCACCAGCAGCTATTGAAAGAACTGAGCGACGGTAGTTTGTTGGTTAGCAGTCGAGTATCAAGATTGAGCGATATCTTGCCCTTGTTGAAGTCCTGGATACCTCAAGTCGAGGTTCTCTCCCCTGTCAGTCTCAAGCTTGAACTTATACGCGACCTCCACGCGACGTTGGATCGTTACAAGTAGGTGCCGCGTTAATAAATAACGCCCTAGCGTTCTCTCTAAAAGCACAGCTCCAAGACACCAAAGAACCACGACATAATGTCGTTTCACTGCGCCGCTAAAGCCCCTCCTAACCATCAACTTGCCACTATGTACCGATTTTGAGCTTACCTATGTGGGATAAGCGAAAGGGGTGATTTAGCGAAACCTCAAACCGATACCGCGCAAGGGAAAACTCAAAATGATGCCATTTTTCGTCGTTAATTAGCAAACACTAAAATAACTCCGGTAGGAGAAGTAATTTAATAGGGGTATAACCATGATGTCTGATGCACGAACTCTGCTCCAAATCACTCAGTCCAGTCCGTATTTTTACCTAGTTGATATCGCTAACTTGTTAAGCTTCACCGCCGTTGGCTATCTACTAGGTATGATGACTGGATAAACAGAGCCATGAATTGAACTTGTCACTATAGATTCCGGTGACAAGTTCCTTTTTGACTCAACGGGTTTGAGATTAATGTGTGGGAATCGTGGATTACCGCTTACAGCGCATAGTAACGTTGAAAATGACCAAGTTTTCACGCCAAGCCACTAACAAATTACTAAGGGCACCTCTCGTTGCATAATAAGGGCTAGCCTTTACCCCTAGCAGCAGAGATAGCATCAGACAAATCATTCTCTCGGTATTTTATATAGGCTTCCCACCCCTTACTGCTCCCATTGCTTCGACATAGCAATGGGAGCTTTTAATAACAAAACACCAGAACAAACCAACCAAACTCGTTAAAATTAACGCTCCCTTCCTTGGTGTTTCCACCGTCCATTGCAATCCAGCAACTTCATCCCCTCTGAATCCCGAAGGCAACGGATTGGGTAAACGTTGCTAAAACTTGCCCCGACGAAAAAGGCTTCCCATCACACCATGATTAACATGGAGCAATAGGAAGCCTTAGTTTCACTAGGAAGTGAGTCGACTATTTTATGGTACATACATGGTGCTTTCTACTTGGTTTGTTGCCGATGGACTAATCCACAGTGACTTTTATCTCATCGAACACGCCCATTTCGACGTAGCTGAGAAAGTTGGATTCCCACATCGAGTAGAACTCCATTACCTCACTACTTGTTATCGGCAGTTCCGGAACATAGGAAAAACTCGCCGTCCCAGATGAGAAGTTAAAGTCCACCTCTTTAACCAGTTCGGGATAAGGACCACCGCAATACGCAAAGTCAGTGATATAATCAAAAATCCACTGGTCGTAGAGTCGAACAAGCCTGATTTCGACAGGGTGCCAACCGCCGTTTTCCGAACTGTAGGATGAATCTCGGAAGTTAAACACAACCGATTGGATCATGGGTGTCCATTTACCTGATTCGCTGATCACTCGGTTTAAAGCATCTTGAAGATCGACACTGACAGGCAGCAGCAATCGCTCAACGTCAAAAGTTAAGTTCATAATAAAATCTCGTTTAGTTTGTTAGGGAAGCACTCTTGTTAAGTACTCGGTATGAAAGCCAGAGTTGGCTTGGTGGGTAAGAATTGATGTGGTTTTGGGGTTATTCAGCTTTGGCTTCAGCGTCCACGAGAGACAGCAACTCATCACGACGTTGCTCGTAGTCTGGCGCTAGAACGTGGAGAAACACTGATTTCTCCGACTGGATGATAAGACCAAGCCCCCTGCAACAAGCAGCCATAAAACCCGCGTTGTTCGCTGACTGTCCAGAAAATACACACTTCAGCACAGAACTCTTGAACGGCTTATCACCCTGCACATCCAGTACAGCGGTGATATCTTTAAGTGGGATCCATTCCTTGCTGTGCAGACCACCACCTTCATTACCCGACATGCGGATATGAAGCTCGGCTTCCGCGTCATTTAATGCTATTTGATAGAACACGTGGTTCTCCGTTTTCGGTGATAGCTTTTTAGCTTTGCCCTCACGCACGATATAAGTGAAATGGTCTACTGGTTGATCGTCAGTGACCGTGACTTGTTCATTGCCCTCTAAGATTTCAGGTTGAACCGTTTCTTGTTTATTGCTTGGTTTACGTGCCATAGGACACCTCCTTTAAGATGGAATTGTTCAGGTTTAATTTGGTTTTAAGATTCAGTTTGGTCTGCTAACATCACGACAGGGAACGTGGGACTGTTCATAGGAGCACAGCAGTACACGCCAGAGCCTTCCATGGTCACTATGGCGACCGCCAGCAACCAAGGACAGTCATCATCGTTTAACAACAGCACCCATTCAGGGTAGTTAGTAACAAAGCGAAGGAAGTGCAGATCTTCCTCAGATTCTTCACTCAAGGTTTCGTTGGTATCCCCTTCCTCAATCAAGTACAAGGTCGTACCGACCTCATCCCAAAACGTTTTTGTGCTTTCTTCATCACCGAATGGTTCTATCAGGTGCTCTAGCAGTTTTGCTTTCACGCCATCAGGCATTGTCAATGATTGAATGTCTTCAAACTTGTTTACTGTTTTCATCGTGAATTTCCTTCTAATAATGAAAAAGCCCCTGTTTAGCTCATCGCTAAACAGGGGCCTTTCTAATGTATTTCTAAATTAACTGGTTAAACGTAACTTCTTCATTCCCAAAGTATCTCTGGCTTCGCAGTCACCATATCCGACAAACGAGAGCCAATCTCCCTCCGACGCCCTACAGTCAATTTTGAGTAGCGCCTTGTTGATGAAAGGTCAGCGTGATTCAACTGCTTGGCTATGTCGTGTAACGAGACTCCTTGTGACGCCAAAAGCGACCCAACTGTATGGCGAGCACTGTGCAGGGTTAGATTCGCTTTATCACCGGGTATGTCGGGCAGTCCCATCTTAGCTTTGATAGCCTTGAAAGCATGCCTAGGTTGCCCTACTGGTTTACCCTTTTTGCGTCCAGGAAAGAGATACGGATTATTCGCCACATGAGGCACCGACCTCAAAATATCAAGCATGTAGTCACTTAGGAATAAAACGTGACTAGTACCGTTTTTCGTATGTGGAATAGTGAGTGTTTTCTCCTCCCAATTCACATCGGATTTCAAGCGCAAACGCAGTTCCTTATCCCTCGCGCCAGTCAAAAACAACAAAGCTAGGTACGCGCCAATACTTTTGTCTTCATGGTTCAGAGCGTGACCTATAAACTCCTTTAGCTGTGATTCGGACAAGTACCCAGTTCGCACGTTATCTTCTTTCAACAAGCTCACCTTGTCAGCAATGAGCGGCGCGTCCATCAACTTGTATGCTTGACGATTGATCGTTTTCAATAGAGCCAAAACGCGATTAATCGAAGCAGGAGCATAAGGCTTGCCTTTAATCGTAACGGCATTCTGCATCTCCATTTGGACTTTGATGATATCGGCGGCAGTTAGGTCGTGAATTGATATGTGATGTATTGACTTTGCTAAACGAAATCGCGCTACATCATCTTTCCAACTGCGTTTCTGTTTAGCCAATGGCAGGTAAACTTCATCAAAGAACCGTTCCAGAGTCATCGTCTTCTCGGTAGTCTGATTGTCACGCTCAAGCTTGGGATCAATGCCTTCCAGGATCTTCTGGCGGTATTCCTTAGCGATCTTTCTCAAGGTTACAAGATCTGTCTCAGGGTGACGGCCAAGACCAATCGCAGATTTTTTACCCGGAACCTGAGGGCTAATATACCTAAGCAAGAAGCGTTTCCCGCCAGATTTACCCACTAAGCAACGTACGCCAGTAGGTAAGCCACTATCTCTCATAGCAGATAAATTGACTTCGTAATCAGCGGATTTTGCAGTTCTAGGGTTGGGTTTAAGGTTGTTGAGGAAAGTGGTGGTGAGTCGCTGTGATTTACTCATTCAAACCTCCATTAACTAGATATTCAATTAGTTAATATGTGTTTGAATGGGTGTTTGTTACAGCTAAATAAAAGCCGAACGATACAACATGAAGTTATATGGTTCGGCTTTACCCACCCCTATCCCTAATAAACCTTGAACCGTTTCAGCTACTTGCCTCAGCGTTTTCACTTAGTCAGTGACAGGTTACAAGGTTATCCGAATACCTATACACGACCTCAACTTTAAAGCTAAGGTGGTGCTCATGATGAAAGGTACTTGTTGTTGAACTGACATCCAGTTCTGCTTTGAGGATTAAGCCCCTCTTTGGCTATTGGGTTTTCGGCTACATCTTAAAACGGCAACAGATCGCTATGCAAACCAAGTTTCATTAGCTTTTGATAAAAAGAAAATCTCATCGGTGAAGTATGCTTGAGATTAAAAAAATGGGAAGGCAAATTTAAATCCAATCGAGCGGTTATGGAAAGTGATGAATGAGCATGCGAGGAACAATATTTACTTCTCCTCGAAGGCTGAATTTACAACGGCTATTAATGAATTTTTCAATGTAACGTTGCCAGAAGTTGCAGGCTCACTGGTATCCCGAATTACGGATAATTTTCAGATTTTGAAACCTGCATCTTCAAGTTGAGCGAGTATATAATCGGACGAGAAGGCACAGTGCTCTTGGGTATCTAAGCCCAGTTAACTTTGAACAGCAAAATGTCGCTTAATGAAGTGTCCAGTCTAGCTGGAGCAGATCAGAGTTTTGCTTACCAGATCGAAAGACAGTTTACCTCCAATGTGTTTCTTCTAGCTCTTTTTGAGCTTTATCTAGCAACGCCATTAGTCTGTCTGCATCTTTGTATTTCCCTGCGATGATGGCACTGCGTAATTCGACCTGTAGAGCCTTCAATTTATCTAAGCCAGTTGGAGGTTTCGCAAGACGACGCAAACCATCAGCTTGATCCATAGATCTGATGTCATTGTTCATTTAATCTCCCATTTCGATGAAGAACTATATCTATTTGAGTTTGATGAGAAAAAACTTCTGCTGAACAATTTACACACTCATATTTGAAGTATTTTTTGCGGAATACTTTTTCTATGAATGAGCGGTGTATTCGATTAAACACCGTACTCTTATTACACGAAGGGCACACCCCATAAAGTTGCATATAAATTAGCCTACTGACGAACGGACAATATTTTATTCATACCCAAATTGATATGAAACTTGGTTATATGCATGACATTACTTCAAGTTTTTGTTTTTTGATGTGATCTTTGCCGCATAATTTAATGTTAAATAGGCGGTTGGATAAAGTTGGCAGCGGTAGGTTGAAGGTAGATTTATGTAGGATTTTTACACAGGCTAGGCTAAATATTTTCTGCAATTTCTTGTCTATTGGCGATATTGAGCGTATCCGCCCCGTGGGAGCATGGGGAGAATACTGGAAAACAGCTTAATAAAGATTTATACCGAGAGCGAGCCGATGTGCTCAGAGAGTGGGCTGGTGCAGAGATTCTTTACCTAACCATATTTAACGATAGTAGTATCTTGGCAAATGGCGTGTCTGTAGAGCTAATAATTCCACGCCACAAAGGGTCATCACTTCACGTACCCAAGAATAAGTATCCAGAAGAGCCTAAAGCAGAATACGAACCTTACGATAGATTAAAAATTAAAGGTATTCATAGTCTTAATAATCTACCAGACTTGAGTGTGTCATCTGATACTAAAAACTACTACATCAATTGGAGTGTAAACCGCCTGCAAGCGCAAACCAATTTAGAAGCAGATGGGTATGTACTAATTAAAACTGATAAGCCACTTGAGACTCAATGCACTATCTTTTGTGATGAGTTGCCTCAGCCAACCAAGACTACATTCAAGTCAAACCCACCGTTGGGTACTGCTATTGTTTCTGTAGATGAATTGTCGGATGAATCCTACTATACATCATTGCGCGATAAGCTCATTATGGATGGGTATGTTATAAGAGTTTTTGAAGAAATGTTGAACGAATATGAGCTTGAGGACTAGGTAGTTCTAGCACTGCGTTTGTTTACATATTGACATTTATCGCTACTTGCAGAATGTGAGGGACAAAGAGTTTTATTGAGCTGAAGGTTAAGTGTCAAAGAAATCAATAGAAACTTTTTGCTAGAGCTTCAATTTTCAACAATTGTATAGGTTAGTCTTTGGCCTAATTTCAATAACACACCTAGTATAAGGTGGTAGCTATGGCTCTGATCAAATGTCCTGAATGCTATACAGAAGTTAGTACTTCTGCATATAACTGCCCTAAATGTGGGGGGGCAGCTAATTGCTTAGCAATTTTCAACAACTGCCTTGTATATTTGTATTTTTTACCGTCACTTTTGTCATGCTAACCAACTGTTATTTAATAGAAAGCCGATGGCATTAAACCATCGGCTTTAGACTTAGTCATCCCCTAAGTAGTCATCATTATTTGGATTGTGAGCATCCGCCCAGTCATCCATATCAGAATCATTATTAGGGTTATTAATATCAGACCACAGGTCTAGCTCGTCTTGTGACATATCTGAAGGATCCATCATAATTATTTCTTTCCTTGATAACGTGAGTTGTTTGGGTTTAGTTGATTTGCTCGATTATCTTGAGCCTTTTGGTACGTGGTGTTATGTCCAGATGTACCTTTGTTGCTGTTAGCTTGATTTGCTTTATGGTTGTTCTGTTTGTTGCTCATCGTTCTATCTCCTTTGTTGAATGAACGATGACATTGTATGAGAGGTGGTTTAGTAGCGACGATGATGGGACGGTGATTGTTCAGTGATTCTTAGTGATATTCAGTGATTTTGGACGAATGAGTGGAAAATGTCATAGCTTAAAATGGAAACTACCACTGTATTACCTACAGATTTCGCCACCAGAGCCACTAACATAGTATTAATAATAACCAGTACAACAGCAGCCTATGGCAAGCTGTTGTACTGGTTATTATATATTAAATATAAAAATCCCATCCAAGATCTAGACCTCATCTATCAAGCCACATCAACACTAATCTCGCACGCAACTCATCAGAGAGTACCGAGATCATCACTCAGCAAGCTTAGAGCAGCGATATTCATACCCTGATGGTTAGTAGTAGCGATGGAGAATACCGCCATTTATTACTCTTTAATGAGGTCGGTAAGTCAGCCGACTAACACCTAACCCATTTTTTCTTGGACTGAGGACTACGCTTGATTTGGTTATTTTTGGAAAGCTCATTGATTGCCTTGGTAAAATCTGACTTTGACAGCCCTAGCTGCTTTTGAAAGCTAGGATCTAAAGCACGAGGAGACTTCAAAGCATGAAGAAGCTTGTCTTCAGGGGATTTTTGGGGTGTCTGTTGTGACTTAATAATTGGAACAACGGTGTTGTCTCTAGTTCTGATGCTTTGACAAGGTGCGCCTAATTGCTTGCACTGAAACTCAAATGCTGAAATCAAACTTTCATCGTTACTGTATAGCTCAAAATGAACAGAGCCCAACTGCTTTTTATCTAAAGCAAGTAGCACCCTAGACAGATATGCAATGATATAGAAATCGGCTTGGTTCTGACCTGTCGGATAGTCAGATAAGAACAGATACAACGACTTTTCACAAACAAGCTTGACTGAATCTGACTTAGAAAAAACAAAGACTTTATCAACGACCGAAGCATTAATTTTTTCTAGCTCCTTCAGTCCTACATTTTCAGCATCGACGAAAATCATCTTCATAGTTGGCCAAGCTCCATTTGTTCACCACTATAAAGAAGATTACACAGTTGCATATCGATATCAACTTGGAGTTAATTCATTTGTGTGATTGGTTGTTAATGTCTATCCCCGACGAACTAACCACACACTACCCAACAACGCCCATGACAAAAGGCTTAACGACAACCCAATCAAAACGATCAATCACTTTATTTACTAATACAGATCAACTTAAAGTTGAAGTAAGCACATACGGTAGTTTTTGTTTTTTAGCTACATACATAGCTCTATCCGTCTTATCTATTAACACTGATAATTCACGGTCATCATGCGGATAAATGCCAATTCCAATACTGACTCCAACCGCAATATCACCATCGACCTTATCGACTGAAACAGGCTCTGAAATTAGTTCATGTAGTTTATTAGCTATGCCTTTAGCTTCTTGTTCATAGTTCTTGTGGTCATTAATATTAAACAATATAAGGAATTCATCCCCACCGACTCGAAAACAGATATCACTACTACGTAACTTCCCTTTCAAGCGAGTAGATATCTCAACAAGAAGCTGGTCACCAATATCATGTCCAAACGTATCATTAATTAACTTAAATCCGTTTAAATCAAGATAGGCAACCCCCAAGCAGCCAGAATCAAGTACGCTTAATGACTGATTTTCCAATACACTCTCAAGGTGACGCTTATTAAATAAGCCTGTTAGTGCGTCAGTATTTGCCTCTTCCTTTAGCTCATCAATTAACTCTTGAACTCTAGAGTAATCATGTAAAGTCGCTATCCCGCATTGCATGCCATTAAAGACAATGTTTGCTATAGAAATCCCGGCGTTAAACCCATCACCACTAGAATTTCGACAAGGCACAATACTTCTAGACATCATAGCTCTTGCTTGTGACTGGTTAAGTACAAAGTTACTAACCTTCGCATCGTGATGATTGACAACATTCGGTTGCATCAAGTCGTTCAGCCTAAGAGTTAACAATACATCTCTTTCATAACCAAATAACAGAGCACATGACTTATTCGCAAACACAATATTAGAGTATTGATCAACAATCAAAATTGCATCTACCAGAAAGTCTAAAAACTGAGAAACTTCATCTGATTGTGCCATTACCATACATATCCATACTGATTGACATCAATAGATAATAATTTGATTTCATATACATATCTTTGACTTAAGTACAACATTCATACATAAATACCCCAATGCCCTTCCAAAGCACACTGCAAAACCGCCTAAAACCGACTTTTCGACATATCCATCAAAACGATCAGTTGTCCCATAGAAGAAAAACCAAAACCGCATAGCACCGTAAAGTCACCATGGTCGTACCATGCTTCTTCTGGCTCGCAACCCTTGCTAATACTGACCCGCAACTTTGCATTAACTGTAATTTGTTGGATTGACTGGGATTCCCTTGCGCACAGAATCGTCATGCGATGAACCATATATGGACCATAGGAGAAATTTTAAGGTAGATAAAGTGAGTCTATTGGAGCGAAAAAAGAGGCGATAGCAGGAAAGGAATTTTGAGATAAGCACCTGAAAAATCGAATATTTACAAACGCCTAAAACGACGAAAGGCCGCTATAACAGCGACCTTTCTATGTATGGTACCGGTGGGCGGACTTGAACCGCCACGCCCGAAGGCAACGGATTTTGAATTCCTCTTAAGCACTTGTAATTATTTGCATTTAAGAGGATTTCTTTGGATATCAAGGACCATGAAATAGGATTTCATTAGATCTTTTTAGCACACGTCGAGCACAGATTTGAAATACGGTTTCAGCTCATTTTTGCAAATGTTATATTAGCAACCCATAAATAACTTCAGAGGTGTTAAAACTGAGTGATCCGCCTTATAACTGCGAGGGGCAAAAGAGAAAACTACTATGAGAGTGCAATGAAGGGCTTTGCTTCGACATAAGTACCTTATTCACACCGTTCAATCTAGATTCAAGGTTACTCCACTAAGATGTAACAATCGCTCCAGTGTTAATTTCAATGCATCTTGCCCCCTAGTATCACCAAGAGCCACCCCCACACACTGAAGAGCTGGGACTACAGAGTATGGACCTTCGATACTATATTCAAAAGTGTGAAAGCTATCTAAGCTTCTCTCTTCACTTGGATAAAGAATGGTCATTGATTCTACAGGTGCTCTACCATTATCTCTTAGAGAAATACCATGAACATACTTCATCGTACAATCCGGTAAATAATATGAAAAAGCCTTAGACGCATATGTATATTTAGCATCTAAAACTATCAATTTGAAACCGGAATCTCTCGATCCGACTTCAATAACGTAGTCTGGAGACCGATGAGAGTATTTATGAGTTATATTACGTCTAACTATAATTCCTTCTTTATCGATCCTTTTTCCTTCCGAATTAACGAATTCGGTTTCTCCATCACGGGAGTTCCCCTTCATCCAATATGTTGGTTCATAATGTAAAGATACACCTATACCATTCACAGTCCATCTTGTTGAATTATCTCTATACATCAGATCATGGAGTGTTTCTTCAATTCTATAATATGTATACAGTTCAAAAAGCTTAGGGATAGATGTTATCGCCATCAAGCTTCGATATAAAGACCAATCAGGCTTATTACATTCTAGCCAATATATAAATTCAACGAAGACCACTCGATATGAGATATTCGATGCAGCTTTTGCTGTCAACATCGGACGAGCAATAGTCACTTTCTTAACGGGTAAGTTTCTTTCAAGGATTATCTGTAAATGATTTAGTTTCTCTAACAAAGCAGAGCAACGGTTTAGTTGATTACCTAAAAGATGAGCTTTGAGCTTCGATATTTGTGAGAAAAATGAAACATACCCAAGAGGAAAGCTTCGCTCATTTTTAATGTTGTTAGCAATTCCTTTGTAAGATTCCATCTGTTCTGACGTTTTTTGCTTCATAAAAAGCACGGCAGCATATACAACTTCGTTTTCATAAAGATTAGTATCTTCCCTTATACTAGATACTTCCAGTGAACTAGCTCGATAGTAATTCTCGTCGTATACCAAATGTGCATCGCGCGGGCTATCAACAGCCTCCAAAACCGAAAGATTGTCCATGAGCCATGAAATTGAAGAGCCGTCCAATTGTTCATCACCGTGAGGTTGAACTATTGAAGGTTTAGGGGAGAGCCTACTTATAGGCTTTCGAATAATCTGTTGAATATGATGAGAAACCTTTTCTACACTACCTTCCAGTCTCTCCAAATAACTTACGGGAGTTCCCAAACCTTCACGATATCCAGCACTAAACTTAGTAGTTTGGAATAATGAGTGAAGTTTGTCCTCCCCGAGAGAAGACAAGTACATAACCATTGACTCAACATTTTGAGCTTTCGCCTTAGAAGATAGTACTTCTAAAGGTTCAAACTCAAGAACGTTCAGCTCGCCAGTGTCGTCACGATATACAACATTTAGCTCAGCGATACCAAAGTAATTAAAAAACAAGCACTCATAGGTCCATCGACCTCTACTTTTAGGCTTCCAGACATAACGAACATTACCGTTTGGCAACCTAAAAGAATCACTCGGTTCGATCGAATGATCATAGAGGTTTAGCACGACCCCCGAACTCCCATCGGAAAGTGTAAGCTCAAAGGTTATCGCTTCATCTTCTTGAACCCACTGAGACGTAGAACCAGCAGAGCTTTGTAAGGGTAAAGACAAAACAAGGTCACGTCTGCTTCCATTCAAAATAGTAGCTTTCAGAAACTCCACAGGCAATCCTCTAACCAAAGAACGAGTATGAACCCGATAGGTAATCTCCAGACGTCAAAATACGTTCTAAATGGCCTTCTGTACGACTATGTTTGGAGACTTTATCGGCTAATTCTTCTAGGCGACACTTAAACGCAGATCCGTAACCATCAATGTGAGGTAGAATAAATTGAGATATAGCAAAGTCCATAGCTGTCTCTGAACCCATTAGATCACGAGAAGAACTAACGTAATTCGCTATAGCATTAAGTTTACGTTGACTAACGACTATCGCAGGACCTTTACTTCGGTCAGCTTTACTTAAAATATCTACAGTATCTTGTAATAAAATCTGTTCAGAGCGAAGCAAGGCGTTATCTTCAACAGTAAACATTTCTTTGATTTTCGATGCACTCAACATACCATCTAAATTTAATGAGCTTGTCTCACCACCAATGTTCGCTTCAGGATTATCCAAGGTGATGACAGGGACTCGGTCAATTAAACGCGGTGACAATGGTTCTGTAGTAGAGTCAAAGTTAATAGTAGCTATAAACCGCGTCATGTCATCCAATTTTAAATATCTCTGGTCAGTGTTTGGAATACCAGTATCAATAGAACGTAATAAGTTTTCACGATCACAGTAAATTAGGAAGTCAGACCAATAGTGTTCGATACTAGATAGGTTAGCCTCATCTAGTAGGATAATTTTCGTTGTATCACTAGGATGCATTTGGTGATGTGATAAAAATGAATATAGCCCGCTTCTAGACTCTTGGTAAGTGTCTTTTAATGAGTTGTAAAAACCCAAAATATCTCTGGATGAAACCCAACCACGGCCAACAGGAACATTCAAAAAATGATCTCCCAATTGACCAGTACCTAAATTCATAGCTTTAGCCAGACGAGTGACAGTTGAAGTTTTACCCGTACCAGGACCACCAGCAAGTACAGTCAAAAATGATTGCTGCAAACAAACAACCAAGTTACTCATTTCGTCAAAGCTAAAACCTCTACCACTATCTGAAAACTGGCTGCACAGGTAATCAACAAGGTCAGCTGCACTATCCGGTTGAACACTACTCATCGGCAGTTGCTCTACAACCGGAGCGGCCGTTTCAACCCTCGTGCTACTTTTACCATTCAGGAGTTTGTTAAAAGCTTGCATGTCACCGATACGTTTATAGAGCGCATCATCCTCTTCCCTTATAGCCTTGTTATAACCTGCAATTAAGTTATTAACCTTAGTTTGTTGCTTTTCATGATATCGCTCGTAGTAATCACTCTCAGCCTTGAGCTCTTTAATATCGTTTGCTATTTCTAATCGGTCACAGACACTTGCCAACTCACGACCACGAGCCTCAAGTTCAGTTTCCATTTGAGCGATCTTCTCACCTAATTCAGCTTGGTTTTCTTCTAGCTTTCTCTGACGCTCTTCTTCAGTTTCTTGAGCTATACGATCGAGTTCGTCTTGAGCCCACTTTCTTTTCTGAAGCACTTTGTCTTGGAGCTTTACGATATCATCTTGGTACTTATCAAGCAGTGCTCGCTGACGATCTAGCTCTATCTCAATCTCTTCTTTCTTTTCATTTGCATCCTTTTCGAATTCATCTAGGACACCTTGAAGAAGTCGCGATTCGTTTTGTTGAACATAATCTTTCAGAAACTTCTGACCAGTTGGAGCTTCTAAATATTCTTTGATCAGATTGTACCCATTCGAGCCATTCATTAGGTACTTATCGAGCATAGATTTCAAACGTTCTAAGCGTTCATCATGTAAGTTTTTATTTTCTTTTTCGAAACTCGTGATGATTTGTTGAAGTTTCTCGGCCTCCTTCTTACTCAGACCTTTTTTTCCAAAGTGAGTCTGGTTCGCAACCTTAATTAGCTGATCATCACTAAGGTAATCAATAAAGTCAGCTGAGTTTCCATTCCTACCTCTAAAATTAGATAGATGTTTGAAAGACTTAACATATATGCACTGCTCCCCGTCAACCTCAGTTTTGACTAAGCAGCTTTGTACATCTGAGAGCAACCAACGCCCTAAGTTCCCCCGTCCGTAAGACAACAACGGGTTAACGTTGGGCTCAACTACATATTGATCATCATCGGTGTAACTAGACTTCAGTGGACCGTAAAGATATTCACTATCAAGTATAAAAAAAGCACCTTTAGGGGGCTCTACACCTCTTTCTAGAGTACCCGTTTCTTTACTCGGTAGAGAAGTTGATAACACAGGCAGCAAAGTATTTGCAGCAAGTGGAGAAACCATGCCGTCGTCAGCCCAATACCTAGGCTCTCCCACCTCTCGCGACTTCTGCTCGTCTTTTACATGGGACTTTAAAATGAACAATTCACTTTGCTCATACTGTTTATCAATAGCACCGTAACCCTTTGATATAAATATATCTACCGGATATAAAGTTCGATCTAGTGGAACGTAGTCCCCATCTGGCGTAACTTGCAAAATCGGAGTTATAAAGCCTTGAGTCTCATAATACGGTGCTTTTTTGATTGCTAGCAACTGAGTGTTAATAGTAGACATTGACCTATCCATGAATACTTGTTTAATAGTAGGTTTCAGGGTAGCAAAAACCTAATGCAAAATTTCTATTATTTATCAAAAACATTACCACTGACTCAAAGATTTTTTGTAGAGCAGATAGTTGGTTATCAATTTCAACTAGAAGCCTCCCTGCAGCCACAGAAAACCGAACTTTCAACCGCATTCACCCCACAACTATAAATACCAACAGCAATGGTTACCGCACAGTTCTTCCGGCAACAGGCTCACCAGCACAAAACGCCCCAAACAAAAAAAGGGAGCAGTCACTCAACGCAACTACCCCCTTCAAAACGCAAATCCAGACTACTTCAGCTCATAGAACAACTCAGTTAAAGCCGCTTCACCAACTTGTTCCGCTAACTGAGCAACAAAACCATCAAACTCATCAGAAAACCCAATTTTCGCCAAACCAAACTCAGCGGCAACTTGATCCAGTGATAGATTGAGAACCTTACCCTGATTCTTAGCTCGGCGAGCCTTGTCATTCAGCGAGGTAACGGCTTTACCCAAATCGCCACCAGCAACCAGCGCGGGATTAGCCAGCAACAAATGGCGCGCAGACGGATAGAGCTTACCTTGGTAGAACATAGGTTTGGACTGACCCTTTAACTTCTCACGCTCGGTGTGTGCAGCAGACAGCGCTTCCTCTACAGATATGCCAGCCTTTATGCGGTTCATCAGCGTACTTTGCGCCACACCTAGCTCTCTAGCCGCTTGGCGCATACTTGAGTACTCGGTGCCGTCTATAACAACTTTCTTGCGGTAGTCACCTTTAGGGCGCGCTTCCAGCTCAAGGGCTTGCTCCAACGTCCAGCCGAACTTGGTAATGCGCTCATTCACCAGTTTAGGGGTCAAGCCATAGTGACGCGCAGCAGCAGTGCGGGAAGGGAACTCAATTCCCTCAATTTCATAGATATTTTTCATATAGTTATCACTTTTCAATTTGCTAAGCATAAAACCACACAGAGGTCGCCTGGACAAGCCAGACGACCTCTGCATGGTCAACTACTCTAAATAGACCTTAAAACGGGGCATCATCGTCTACAGGAGCTTTTTGAGCTACACCCTCGCCGAAGCTGACCTTGGATTTAATCTGCTCATACAACGCCAGCATATCGCGCACGAGTTCAGCGTTCGGTCGTGGCTGTCCATTAGGTTTCACCCAGTTCTGTAGCTTCCACTTCGGTGCCCATTCAGTGAGGGTTTTTATCGTCGCGGCATCCATCCCTATAATATCGATAGAACTCACCTCCTGATCTAGCAAACTTTTAGTGATGTTTAGTGTGTGCATACTGAGCTGGTAGCGCATTGCTGAAACTGTAGACTTCTTAACTTCAAATACTTGCGTGTCACCACCTACAACCGAAACCGTCGAACCCTTACCGCCAACACCAAGCTTACAGATAATGGTCTTTTTCGTAGGTCTTGCTGTGAAAGTACTCAAAAAGCTTAAATCTTCTTTTGGTCGAGAATTGCTGTATCGATTTCTCTTAGGCTTACTGCGCGTAAGGCGAGCATCACGTTCAGACAGCAACTCCTGCAAGTATTCTTCGGCTTGTTTGTAGGTGTAAGCCCCCTTCTTCTTACCACCGGGGTTAGCAATAATTTTCTCACATTCAGTCCATGTTTTTACGATACGAGCTATGTTGTTATTTACCGATGCGTAAAAGTTAAATTTTTTATTAGCCATAATAATGCTCCTTAAAATTTTATTGAGTTAGCCGCCGGAATGACGGCTGTGGATTTGAATAAATGTCATTGCGTGTGAGGTTGGGTTTCTTATATCCCCAACGGTGCAATGGTTGATATGTAAAAAAGCCCTTTGAGATAAGGGCTTTCGATAGGTCAATATTTACGATCTCAACGGGCGTTGAGAGCTTCTCGCAGTGAGGAACGAGATTCAGGGTTGAAGAGGATTTCAACTTCGAAGTCAGGAAACTTCGAGACTATTAAGCGAGCTAAGTTGATGGTCAGCTCTGTCATCGGTACAGCGCCTTCAATCAATTTGGTATTCTTAGCACTACGTACAGCGGTCGCTTTGGTTGGATAGCCAATATCGGTCATCCACTCAGCTAATGCTTTAGCGCTAATCTGCTTCTTGCTCATACCACCTTGTTCATGCGCGTAGAAACGCAAGAATAAGCGTGCCATTAAGCTATCCGAAGTCTCATCAGCCTTTAAACGCAGGTCCTTGTGACTCGTGCTTTCTGCCATTACTAAACGGTCTTGCCATGAACACCAATCCTCAAACGTTTTAAGACAATGCGTCTTCCGCCATCGATCAAAGCGCAATCTTGTAAACAGCATCTCATCCAGCGACTTGTGTGGCTTGGTTTCAAGCGCAATATGCTTCCGTCCTTTCACGTCAACCATTACCGGATTTAGGAGCTGTCGCTTTTGATCATATTCCATATTCAGGAAGATGGACCGCTTCTCAAGCATCAAATCCTTATGCTCTAAAAAGCGCATCCGGTTCGGTGTTAAGTAGCTACCATCAACTTTGTCACCGGGCTTTCGGGTGAGATACTTGTTCACCATATAAGCACTTTGGTCAGTGACCATCGGATCGACCTTAACGCCACCTTTAGCCAGTATCGGCTCAAAACCTTCACTTCCGATAACCGTGTACTGAGCACGAGTTTTAGCACCGATCAGTTGCTTCGCTTGATGCTTGAGTTCCAATACTTCACCACCAGTTGGGTCTATACGATGGTAGAGCTCTCGGAACCGCTGACAAATAGAGCCACTTAGGTCTATCTCATCCAGTTCAGCATTAGTCAGAAAGCCATCTGTCGTCACTGAAACAACAACCTTATTATCGGGGATGCTATGAAGCATTTCCCCCAACAAGGCTCTAGCTAAGCCAGTCGTGTAAGCGGCGAAAAATGGGTTGGTCAAAGTCGATGGTGGTAGTTGCGTAGAGTAACCAGCTTGGATATCGAACGACCTCTTTGGGCGTAACGATTGAGCTAGCTTTCCATAGCAACTATTCAACATTTCCTTGGTCAGTTTCTCGTCAAAGCTACCTTTAACGAATGATTTACGCCGTTCTCGACCCCAACGCATGAAGTCTTCGAAGATTCGTTTATCATTCTTCCAGGGCACTACAAACGCTTGCTTGATGGTGATTTCAGCACCTTGGTTATACGCAACTTCAAGTTCATGACCAGTGCAGTGCGTTTCACCTGATAGCGGAAATATCAATCCATATTCAGATCGTACGGCTAAGGACGGGTAGGCAATATCAGGGAACTTAAACTCGACCCAAGCCAAAGCACATTTGTCTCCAAACAGCTCTTTCAGATCTCTGGTCATGTACATCTGGTCGTAATCTAACTCACGTAAACCAAGCGTAATCGCCGAATAACATGATGGAACATCGTAATCACGCCATGTATCTATACCCGTGGGGCCAGCGATGAATGACTCATTGCGACCACCGTGATAACACTGAGTCGAAAAGTTTTCCAACGTCATACGAGCTGTTACAGGCACATCCCGTGTAATGGTCAGAGGTTTACTTCGGTCAGAAGGCCAAACCTCCTTGGTCACTTTCTCAAAGCCAAACAAACCACGGTAACCGCGCTTATCCTCCAAACTATTCACAAAGGCTTTAACGGCGATACCACCAATAGTAAAAGGAACCGAATTTAGACCGAGTGTATTTTGACAGAAGGAAGAAACCCGCTCGAAATGACGAGCACTGATAATTGAATCAGTAATTGCATACTCAGCGAATTTCTCAGGTTGTGCTTCCAGAAACTCATCCATTCGAGAGATAGAGTAAGGCTCTGGAATTTCAACTTTGGGTATAGACAGTAGGTCGCCTACTGATGAAAGAGATGAGCCATTGGGCGCTAATAAAAGCGTATCATAAAAGGTGATGAACAGAGTTTTCTTGTTACCAGACTTCGAGTAAGCGTGTAGTGGTTCTTTGTCGATACGTCGAGACATGACTTTATCAAGTTCCAGTCCGTATACGTCATCAAGACTCGCCACCGTCTTACGTAAACCTTTGACATGTGTCTTCAGTTGGTTAAAAGCTTGGCTGAAGTTAAACAAATCAGCCGATAGCCAATGAGCACACAAAATGATGTCAGTCGGCCACTTATCAAGTACTTCATCTTCCATCGCTTTTTCGATAGCCTGAACCAAGCATTTGTCCAGTGCCAGCCGTCCCGATTTTTTGGTCGATTCAGGAAACAAGATAATCGTTGATAACTTGCCCTGGAACAGAACGGCGAATTGGTAGCTCAAGATACGATTGTAGGTTCCGCATTCAGACTCTACATACTCAGTATCCATCGCTATCACGGGGCGCTCAAAGAACGGTGTTGCCTCTCGTCGCTTTCGCTTAGTTTGCTTCTTCTTTTTGGGCTTACGACCCACCAGTGGTTTCGCTTTGCGCTTAACGCTATCAAAAGAAGTGGGCTCACTAGGTTGAGCGTCACCCCAAGCACTTACCGCTTCTTCAGTCCAACCGGATGTTGCTAGGTTGTCCATGCTTAAGTCAGAAGACTGCTCTAACCAATCATATGTTTCATTCATAATACTACTCTCTAGAAACGCAAAAAGACGCTCTAAGCGTCTTTTTGCAAGGTTTACAATGATGATTATTTAAAGTCTGACCAAGCAATCTTAGGCAGATCATTACCCTCGCTGTACGTCAGCAAGGCTTCAGTAATCGCGTCACGCAAACCTTCGAGGTCACTGAATTCTTCAGGCGTAAACATAGCAAGCAAATTGTCGCTGTTTACCACCGTCATCAACAATGCACCCGACTTTGGAGAGATGAAAGCACCGCCGACCGTATCCGCATGGATCCAGCCACCGCTTTCTAGCATGAAACATTTGTTTTTCTCAGGCTTCATCTTCTTCGATACCTGTTTAAACAATGCATCAGCCTCTTCACCAGTTTCAGCAACGATTAGATTGCCTCTTGCACCCAGAATAAGCAGTAGATCTTCAGACGGAAGAACAGTTTTACCACCAAACACATTTGCTACACCAGAGTTAGTACGCACAAAAATAGAGTTACTCATTTTGATACCTCAAATCATTTAATTGTTAAAGAGCAGCGAAGAAGCTCGCTGCCCCCTCGAAAACAACTAAGCGAGAGAATCGCTGCGTTGCTGAGGTTCATATTAGGGATGAAAGAAAGCACTCAACTAAGAAGGGAATCGAGTCGACAAGCCACAAAACAATTAACTCGTCGCTCAAAGTCCAGCTAAGATTTAGCGCAGAACCTAAGTCACGAAAGGCGCTAGAAGAAATATCAATCGTCAAGGCTGTGATAGTAAAAAGATCAAGATTAGGTACACTTTTGTTTGATTTTTATAGGCAGATACTAAAAAGCCCAAAGACGTCCTAACGGACGCCTTTGGGCTTTTATCTGTATTAAGAGATATTACTGTGTTAATGCATTGTCATCTCTTTTTCCCAACGCTCAACCTCACTACGCAAGAAGCGCACACTGCGACCTATGCGCATCACTGGCGGTAAGCTTCTAGGGTTGCGAGTTACATTGGTTCGCACGGTTGCCGGGTTTAAGCCGTACATTTCCGCAAATTCTTCAATAGTTAGTACTCTGGACATGTCGAACTCCTTAATCGATTTGTAAGTTAGGTAGCATAGCGTCAACGGTCTGCTGAGAGGCTTGCGCTAAATGGGTATTTTGATAGTAGGCGTAACGCTCGGTGACATTCACATTGGAATGACCAAGGCTTTGCTGCGCGAGACGGATATCGTTCGTCGCAATCAACATTTGGGTTGCGTAAGTGCGGCGAAGATCGTGGATAGTAAAAGGTGCGTCCAGACAGCCTTCTTGCTTCATGGCAAGCTGAATGCGCTCCATACAAGCGCGTGGGTAGGCAATGTGCTCGCCTTGGTTCTTTAACGAGGGGAACACCCAATCATTGAACGACACTTTGAGACATTTACGGATCAGGCGTTTTGCAGGCTCGGAGAAATAAATGCGCTGCGATTTACCAGACTTAGTCATCGGCAGGAGCGCAGAAGAAAGATCATCGGCAAGCATGGAGCGAGTCAGGCTAATCACATTACCAATGCGCATACCTGTCAACAAACTCAACATCAGCGCACTCGCATGTAGAAAGTTAGGCTCAACACACGCATTCCGACAAAAGCTTTCCGCTTCTTTCGAGGACAACACTCGGTCTTTCGCATTGTTCTCCAACCGCTTTTTAACGCCCTTTACTGGACTTTTATCGATAATCTCGTGCTCGACCGCCATCGAAAAAAGTTTCGATAAGAAGGCGTGATAGCGGTTAATAGACGCATGACTTAAGTCAGTAAGTGAATTGAGAAACCGCTCAACATCACGGCGAGTCACGTCCGTAACGCGCTCTTTACCAAACGCAGCCATTACGCGCTTAGAGCGGGATAAAAAGGTCTTAGAATCGCGGTGATGATTACGACTGTATGGAAGTACAACGTCATCAAAGAACTGCTGAACCGTCAAACGCGATCCCTTCTGGTATGCCCCAGACTGAACATCAGCGATAAATTGGTAAGCCAACTGATTGAATTCAGCAAACTTCATTTCGGGGTAAGTCCCAAACGACTCGTAGTAACGCTTTCCTTTCCAGCCAAGGCGAACTATCCAGCGCATACTCTTCGCGGTCACAAGTACGCGCAATCGGGGGTTTTTCTTCCAAGGATACTCAACACCTTGCTCGCCCTTAGCAGGACGAGGCAACGCATTGAGTACCTTCTGGTTCATTTCTATCGGTGTAGTGCTCACAATATCTCACTCCGTATAAGTAAATCGTGAGCAAAGATTAAGGTGACACTGACTGAAGAGTGCCGACCACACGACTCCCTCTACAGACCATAAAATATGATGCACCGTAAGAAAAAAGAGTTCATACAAAGAGATTAACTCGTTAGTATGCACAGATTAAGGAACCATTTTGTTTGATTTAATATGCCTAGAAGAAAACCCGTACTCTATGAAAAAACGGTTTACCTTTTCACGCCAAAAGCTAAACCGTTATCAATTCATAACAAGCACTTGCTCATCATCACCCTACAGCGGCTATTTGGCTTAAGTCCTGATAAAGCTACCGCAGCATTGGAAAGTGCCTTTAAGAAAGCAAGGGTACACCAGTCGTTCCCAAAGCGTTCCGCACATTCCACTTATAAAACTAAGCACATTAAAACGCTCAAGCCATTGAAAGAATTGTCAAACAAGAAAAGAATTGCGCTCACTTTAATCGAGAGCAGCATTGTAGAATTGGACAGCAGTAAAGACGAGACATACCAAGATATAGAGATGCCAATCACGGTAGATATTCTAGACTTCCCACCCTGGTATAAACAAAACCGAGAATTTATCCAGCTCTTGGGAAACTTCATTTCAACCGAGCGAAAGTACGAAGAAGAAAGCCATCAGCTGCTTCTTGAAGCCGTACGCAGAGCATCACCACCAGCAGAAAAGCACCTAATAGAAACGAATCTCAAGTTCTACAAAAAACATATTGGTCAACCAAGTACCAATAAAGTAGCTAACAAACAGCTCTTAGATGCCAAACTCGTTATCTTTAACACCATTAACGACGAGGTTGATAACAAAGATAGTAAAGCTGATACCAAAGAAAGCAAAGAGATTGAGACAACCACTCATAATTACTTAGATTATTATGACGATACGCGTGGCGAAACTGACGAGAAAGACGACGAACAGAGCACGTACCTCATCTATCTCTTGGTTAAGCCAAGCAAAAGTATCAAATACATCCCGTTCAAAATTACCAACCTAAATCCGCTCTACAAATATCTTGGTAGTAGAGACAGCACTTACTCAGTGTATGCAATTAAAAACCGTAATCAATTAACGCTCGAACTCGTTATTAGTGACAAAAGTCGAATAAAATATAAAGCCACCATCGAGCAAGACTTTCAGCAAGACGTACCTAACCCGTTTACTGGTCAGATATTATTCAATAAGTTCAACTTTTGGGATCCATCGTTACCTGACAAAAAACACACAATTGTTAGACAAAGAAAAATTCACACATGTAACGTAAAGCTCTCAACATCGGAGGGACATATCGGCAAACGCAGCATAAGGTATATCTTGCAACGTATGCACCAATCGCTCTCGCTGACAGAGTTTCACGATATCGTTACACCCAAAATGTTCATTGAAAGACCTCAAGCATATAAAACGAAACCTATCTTGCTCACATGGCCGTGTGAAATTAAGAATGGTATTAATTCCCCAACGGACTAAATGAACACAGAGGAAAAAGTCCAACGAGACAAAGGGAAACCACTTCTCATCAGTTACGACAAAGAAAAAAGTAGAGGCGCAACCGCCTCTACTTTTTTCACTAGATAACATCTAGCTCATCTAACGCCCCTCCGATTAATGCACCTGCGACAAACCCGATCGCCCCGCCAATCACGACGCCCTGGGGACCATAGCGGGTACCGAGTGTGGCACCGTACTTCGCGAATCGAACACCTGTTGACGAGCTAGGCTTAAACCAGCGCTGTTGAGGGTTAGAGTGAAAATGTGTTTTCGTCATAATGTTTTCCTTTTCTATAGATACAGAAAAGGGCGATACCTTTCGATACCGCCCTTGTTGATAAGCCTAATTTAGTGATGGGACTTAATCATCGTCATCATCAGCCATGAAGTCACCGCCAAGCCAACCATCGTCGCCCGGTTCCATGTCGAAGTCCTGACTGAAGCCAGAGTCTTCTGTACCATCATCATAGTCACCTTGGTCTTCTGTCCAACCGCCCATAACGAATACTCCTTCTTAACTGTAATCCATTGCGCCACATGTATCGCATGACCCACCCTTGGTGACCCAACCGGGACAACCTAAAGAGCGGCATGAGTAACCTGATGCCATAAGCGGCTTAATGAATGTCACTTGCATTACTTGTTTCCTTTAATTGACGTTGTAGTAAATCTACGTTGTGTAGTATCCCACTGCGCTCGGACAGGATATGTCCAAGATCGCAGAATGAGTGTGAAAATAGTCATCGTTATTGCCCTGCCTTATCCGATGAAAGCTATGCCAAATCTCAGTGCGCGACGGTTTGAAACATTTAAAAATGTTTTGCCCTCAACCTGTCCGGAGGAAACCGTACGCTAGTAGCATGAGCGATAAGAGTGAAAAGCTAGCATTAAGGCTAGGTGACATATTGACGAGATTGTTTATGGGAGAGGTGCTCTCCCCTGAGCAGTTGGTAGCGGATTATCAGGTAAGCGAGAAAACCCTGAGACGCGATTTCAATGAAAGGCTCGTCAACGCTCCGATTATCCGCACCAATGAGGGTTATCGGTTAGATCCAGTAACTCGAAATAATGGTAATGCGAATACCAACAAGGTACTGCACGATACGGGTTTGTCTGCGCTACTACCTAATCACTACAAGTTCAACGGTCACACTCCCGTTCTGTTTAAGAATCCACGCTCCGAACCTATCGAGAAGTTCGATGCGCAGTTTAGGCAGTTGACCGAAGTTATTACCACTCACTCTGTGATTGACCTTACGTACAATGGCAAAACGTTCGAATCTGTCCATCCCTATCGCTTGGTGAATGACCGTGGTATCTGGTTCCTCGCTGCGACCCACTGTGACCAGTTACATTCGTACCGATTACCGAATATTTCACGGATTCACCGCCGGGAAGATAAATACAAACCGAATCAAAAGGTCCACGAGGAAATACATAAACAGGGGATGGAGTGGCTAACTCCGGATGATGCTGAGGTGCTTGTACAGGTTGATAGGGAAGTAGCCCCTCGCTTTCTTGAACGGACGATTCTCCCCCACCAGCAGCTATTGAAAGAACTGAGTGACGGTAGTTTGCTAGTTAGCAGTCGAGTATCAAGATTGAGCGATATCTTGCCCTTGTTGAAGTCCTGGATCCCTCAAGTCGAGGTTCTCTCCCCAGTCAGTCTCAAGCTTGAACTGATACGCGATCTCCACGCCACATTGGATCGTTACAAGTAGTTGCCACGTTAATAAATGACGCCCTAGCGTTCTCTCTAGAAGCACAGCACCAAGTCAACAAAGAACCCCGACATAATGTCGTTTCACTACGCTGCTACAGACCGTCCTACCCATGAACTTGTCACTATAGATCCCGGTGACAATTTCCTTTTTAACTCAACGGGTTTGAGATTAATGTGTGGGAATCGTGGATTACCGATTACAGCGCATAGTAACGTTGAAAATGACCAAGTTTTCACGCCAAGCCACTAACAAATTACTAAGGGCACCTCTCGTTGCATAATAAGGGCTAGCCTTTACCCCTAGTAGCAGAGATAGCATCAGACAAATCATTCTCTCGGTATTTTCTATAGGCTTCCCGCCCCTTACTGCTCCCATTGCTTCGACATAGCAATGGGAGCTTTTAATAACAAAACACCAGTGTAAACCAACCAAACTCGTTAAAATTAAGACTCCCTTCCTTGGTGTTTCTACCCTTCATTGCAATCCAGCAACTTCATCCCCTCTGAATCCCGAAGGCAACGGATTGGGTAAACGTTGCTAAAACTTGCCCCAATGAAAAAGGCTTCCCATCACGCCATGATTAACATGGAGCAATGGGAAGCCTTAGTTTCACTAGGAAGTGAGTCGACTATTTTATGGTACATACATGGTGCTTTCTACTTGGTTTGTTGCCGATGGACTAATCCACCGTGACTTTTATCTCATCGAACACGCCCATTTCGACGTAGCTGAGAAAGTTAGATTCCCACATCGAGTAGAACTCCATTACCTCACTACTTGTTATCGGCAGTTCTGGAACATAGGAAAAACTCGCTGTTCCAGATGAGAAGTTAAAATCCACTTCTTTAACTAGTTCGGGATAAGGACCACCGCAATACGCAAAGTCAGTGATGTAATCAAAGATCCACTGGTCGTAGAGGCGAACAAGCCTGATTTCAACAGGGTGCCAACCGCCGTTTTCCGAACTGTAGGATGAATCTCGGAAGTTCATCACCACCGATTGGATCATGGGTGTCCATTTACCTGATTCGCTAATCACTCGGTTTAAAGCATCTTGAAGATCGACACTGACAGGCAGCAGTAATCGCTCAACGTCAAAAGTTAAGTTCATAATAAAATCTCTTTTAGTTTGTTAGGGAAGCACTCTTGTTAAGTGCTCGGTATGAAAGCCAGAGTTGGCTTGGTGGGTAAGAATTGATGTGGTTTTGGGGTTATTCAGCTTTGGGTTCAGAGTCCACTAGAGACAGGATTTCCTCTCGAATCGTCACGTAGTCTGGTGCTAGAACGTGGAGAAACACCGATTTATCCGACTGGATGATAAGACCAAGCCCCCTGCAGCAAGCAGCCATAAAACCAGCGTTGTTCGCTGACTGTCCAGAAAACACGCACTTCATCACAGAACTCTTAAACGGCTTATCACCCTGCACATCCAGAACAGCGGTGATATCTTTAAGCGGGATCCATTCCTTGCTGTGTAGACCGCCACCTTCATTGCCCGACATGCGAATATAGAGCTCGTTGTCTTCATCATGAATGGCGATTTCATAGAACACATGATTCTCGGTTTTCGGTGATAGCTTTTTCGCTTTGCCCTTGCGCACGATATGAGTGAAATGGTCAACTGGATTATCGTCAGTGACCGTGACTTGTTCATTACCCTCTACAATTTCAGGTTGAACAGTTTCTTGTTGTTGGTTTGATTTACGTGCCATAGGACACCTCCTTTAAGATGGAATTGTTCAGGTTTAATTTGGTTTTAAGATTCAGCTTGGTCAGCGAGCTTGGCGACAGGGAACGTTGGACTGTTCATAGGAGCGCAACAGTACACACCACCACCTTCCATGGTCACTATGGCGACCGCTATAAGCCAAGGACAGTCATCATCGTTTAATAACAGCACCCATTCTGGGTAATTAGTAACAAAGCGAAGGAAGTGTTGGTCTTCCTCAGATTCTTCACTCAAGGTTTCGTCGGTATCGGACTCCTCAATCAAGTACAAGGTCGTACCGACCTCATCCCAGAATGCTTTGGTGCTTTCTTCATCACCGAATGGCTCTGTCAAATGTTCGAGCAGTTTTGCTTTCACACCATCAGGCATTGGCAATGATTGAATGTCTTCAAACTTGTTTACTGTTTTCATTTCTAATCTCCGTTTAATAATGAAAAAGCCCCTGTTTAGCTCATCGCTAAACAGGGGCTTTTCTAATGTCATTTCTAAATTAACTGGTTAAACCTAACTTCTTCATTCCCAACGTATCTCTGGCTTTGCAGTCACCATATCCGATAAACGAGAGCCAATCTCCCTCCGACGCCCTACAGTCAATTTTGAGTAGCGCCTTGTTGATGACAGGTCAGCGTGATTTAACTGCTTGGCTATGTCGTGTAACGAGACTCCTTGGCTAGCTAACAAACTCCCAACCGTATGACGAGCTGAATGTAGGGTTAGGTTCGCTTTATCACCGGGTATGTCGGGCAGTCCCATCTTGGCTTTGATAGCCTTGAAAGCATGTCTAGGTTGCCCTACTGGTTTACCCTTTTTGCGTCCAGGAAAGAGATACGGATTATTCGCCACATGAGGCACCGACCTCAAAATATCAAGCATGTAATCACTTAGGAATAAAACGTGACTAGTACCGTTTTTCGTATGCGGAATAGTGAGTGTTTTTTCCTCCCAATTCACATCCGATTTCAAGCGTAAACGCAGTTCCTTATCCCTCGCGCCAGTCAAAAACAACAGAACTAGGTACGCGCCAATACTCTTATCTTCATGGTTCAGAGCGTGACCGATGAACTCCTTTAACTGCGCTTCCGATAAGTAGCCAGTGCGAACGTTATCTTCTTTTAACAAGCTCACCTTGTCCGCGATAAGCGGCGCGTCCATCAACTTGTATGCCTGACGATTAATAGTTTTCAATAGGGCTAGAACACGGTTTATCGAAGCGGGAGCATAAGGTTTGCCTTTAATCGTAACGGCGTTTTGCATCTCCATTTGGACTTTGATGATATCGGCGGCGGTTAAGTCATGAATCGATATGTGATGTATCGACTTTGCTAAACGAAATCGGGCTGCGTCATCCTTCCAACTGCGTTTCTGTTTAGCCAGCGGCAGGTACACTTCATCAAAGAACCGTTCCAGAGTCATTGTCTTCTCGGTAGTCTGATTGTCACGTTCAAGCTTGGGATCAACGCCTTCAATAATTTGCTGGCGATACTCTTTGGCTGTTTTGCGCAATGTGGCGAGGTCGGTTTCAGGGTGCTTACCAAGACCAATAGATGCCTTCTTACCTGTTACCGGACTGGTATAACGCAGCAGGAAGCGTTTCCCACCAGACTTACCCACTAAGCAACGAACGCCAGTAGGCAAACCGCTATCTTTCATAGCGGATAAATTGACTTCGTAATCGGTGGATTTAGCGCTAGCCGGATTGGGTTTAAGGTTGTTGAGGAAAGTGGTGGTGAGTCGCTGTGATTTACTCATTCAAACCTCCATTAACTAGATATTCAATTAGTTAATATGTGTTTGAATGATTGTTTGTTACGGCAACGCGATACGGTTGGAGAAATGACGAAAATTACGCGAAAATTCCGCACAAGCAAATAAAAACCCAAATATACCAATTAACCAGAAATGTTTATTTATGTAAAATTTACGCAGAATGACACTTAAGCTCAATGACTCTCCTCTCATGTAAAAAATCTCCCAAAAGTAACGAATGGCAAGGTATCTTTCAGCCAAAAACACCTTAAAAACACCCAAGATTTCTTTATTAATTTCTTTAAAAATAATAATTACCTTTTAATTTCAGTTAATTACAAAATCACACTTCCGTAAATTTTCCTTTTATTTCATTCTTATATGCATTTATAGTCATTTCAAACTTAACCCAAAAAGAGGTGCCTATGTCAGAATCAATAACCCACAATCAAAAGCTTGATAAGGACTGCGCTAAAAGCATTGTCGAGCAACTGGTATCTTTGAATATCCCTAGGTCAGAAATAGCCCGAAGATGTGGGGTCAACCAGTCCAGAATTAATGGATGGGAAAATGGAGAAAAAGCGGGTAGTGAAAATCTTCAAAAACTAAGAGCATTATTAAACCTCCGCTTACCAAACCATAAAGCGGAAACATTCCAGGTTTCCAAATGCGTGCGTTTAGCTTTAGCTAAAGAAGATTTAGACCAGTTCCTAGTTAATCAGCTTAAAGGCTTTGTACGAGAGCTACCTTCACTTTCCTTAGAGCTGCGAGAGAAGTTCTACAGTGTAGATTCATTAGAATCATTAAATATGATTATCACAGACCAACATCACGCATACGTTTGTAAAGAGGTTGATTTAGATATTAATTCTCAAAAACGCCCAGAGCACTTGCTTGGTCAAATATCTCCATATGTAAAACCATTTGGCGTATTACCTTCAAGTTACCAAAATACTATGCAATCCGTACTCGAACAGCTTAAAAAGGCGATTCAGGGGGCAGAGGAACAGATAGAAAGCAAAAATCATCGTGAGCAGAAGAATAAAGATATTTTTAAAAGTACGATTGAGTATTCTGTTTCGTCTAGTTTCCAAAGAAACATTGCTTTTCATCACGGGCAAGATGGAAGTTTTGAAAAGCTCAAGCAAGAACTCCTCCAAAGTTTAGAATCCGCCATGCAAGACTTTTACTATACAGGCTCGTATTTTTCGCATCCCTTAAACGAACTTGTGGGTACTATGGAGAGAGTTGCCCAATTTCTCGATGACAGTCAATTTGGCCCTAAGTACGGCACAATGCGACTAGATGGTCAGAATATGTATTACTCTGACTCGATTAAAAAACCAGAAGGTTTTATCGAATTTGAAGATATAGAGTTCGCAATTGATTCTGCTAAAAAGCTTCAGGGTAACTTTGAAAAGTTCATCGAAGAACAGCAAGAACGCTACTCCGCTCTTTTCAAACTCAAAGAGAAAGAACTGGAACTCAGTTCCACGCTGGATAGCGGCAAAGTATTCCGTCAAAAGACTTGTGAAGCTCTAGCATCTGGTAAAGAACTTGGTGTACAAGACGCTCGTCTGAGCAACCTAGCGGTATTTGCAGACAGCATTTTGAAATGTGACAAACTACCAATAGCTTTAAATGGGGAAAAACATGAATTAGAGCTATTAAACGGACTCAAAGAAATGCTCAATGATCTAACGCCAGAGCCAATCATCCATCCCGTTCAAATAGGTGGTCAATTAGTCTTCTCTAAAGAAAGAGAAACCAAAGGAAAGACTTTGATATATTCGTTAAATAATAATGATCTGGTTCTTCTACAAGAAGCTAGTATTTGCGACCAACAAATCTTAACAATACAACCCAAACTAGCAGCAGAAGAATTACTCACTCATATTGATGTCGATATCAAAGAGTCAGCGAAGCAATCACTACTAGAACACGGCTACATGTTCAGCGACGTCGAGGTTCTAGGGTAGAGGCGAAAACTATAAGCACGCAACTTCACGCGTGCTTATCACTCTGAGAACAGACTCATGGAGTTGGATATCCGCTTAAAAGTCCATACTGATCAAGCACTTTCTACATCAATAATGTTTTGAAATTCACAGCCAGACTCAAGAACATACCATTAATAATAACCAGTACAACAGCGGCCTACGGCAAGCTGTTGTACTGGTTATTATATATTTAATATCAAGATCCTATCACAACCCTAGCTCTCAGTTCATTTCGCAACATTCGCACAATCACCAAATCACAGACACCCGAAGCAAAGCGAGTCCCTATCTCTCGCATAGGAACTCCAGCACAAGCATATAGTTCAGAGCACACCGAGAGCCGAGACACTAATCCCGCACAATTACCACCAGAAGGTACTCTAGTAGCCACCGAATGAGCTTAGGACAGCGATATTCACACACTGATGGTTAGTAATAGCGATGGAGAATACGCCATTTATTACACTTTAATGAGGTCGGTAAGTCAGCGTACTAACACCTAACCCATTTTTTCTTGGACTGAGGACTACGCTTGATTTGGTTATTTTTGGAAAGCTCATTGATTGCCTTGGTAAAATCTGACTTTGATAGCCCTAGCTGCTTTTGAAAGCTAGGATCTAAAGCACGAGGAGACTTCAAAGCATGAAGAAGCTTGTCTTCAGGAGATTTTTGGGGTGTCTGTTGTGGCTTAACAATTGGAACAACGGTATTCTCTCTAGTCCTGATGCTTTGAAAAGGTGCGCCTAATTGCTTGCACTGAAACTCAAATGCTGAAATTAAACTTTCATCGTTACTGTATAGCTCAAAATGAACAGAGCCCAACTGCTTTTTATCTAAAGCAAGTAGTACCCTAGAAAGATATGCAATGATATAGAAATCGGCTTGGTTCTGACCTGTCGGGTAGTCAGATAAGAACAGGTACAACGACTTTTCACATACAAGTTTGACTGCACCTGACTTAGAAAAAACAAAGACTTTATCAACAACAGAAGCGTTAATTTTTTCTAGCTCCTTCAGTCCTACATTTTCAGCATCGACGAAAATCATCTTCATAGTTGGCCAAGCTCCATTTGTTCACCACTATAAAGAAGATTACACAGTTGCATATCGATAGCAATAAATTGTGTCTAAAGAAAGAACTCATGTACACAAGTGAACAATCCCATTAAAAAGCGATTACTCAACAAAGATCACAGAATGAAATAAGCCTCATATATTACCCTTCGCCATTGGCTATCTAAATCATTGAAATAAAAAATCAAAATGAAAAATATAAATAAAATCCTTCTTGTAACATCGGTTTCTATTGGTCTCGCAGCTTGCGGCGGTGGTGGAAGTTCTTCGAGTGGTTCATCACCTAGCTCAAAAAACCTAAAAGGTACAGCTATCGACGGGTACTTAACTGGTGCAACAGTATTTTTAGACGTCAACTATAATGGCAAATTAAACACTGGTGAGCCTAGCGTCGTTACGGGTGAAGATGGTTCATGGGAACTACTGACAACAGGATCTTATGCAGAATGCTCTGAATACGTACCGTTAGTTGTCGATGTTCCTGTAGGCGCTATCGACTCTGACTACGGTGAAGTCACAGAAGCTTACCAAATGACTTACCCACCAGCATTTGCGATAGCATCCGATCAGGAAATCAAGAACACTACTCCTCTAACTACTGTTGTTTGGGGAACTATTCAGAAAGAGCTGCATGCTGATGGTGAAAAACTGACGTGTGACAATGTAAAAGCAAGTTTTGATACGCGTGAACGCATCAAAGACCGTTTAGAAGAACAGGAGTTCCGTGTTGCACAACGCTATAACGTGACCGTTGATGAGCTTTATGGTGACTATATCAAAACAGGTGATACCAGCCTTCATGCTATAGCTGCTGCACTAGTCCCATCCATGAAAGCCTCATACGCAGATACCGTGGCTATTGAAGCTAATAACCCTAATGCCGTTGCTGCATGGGTGGAGTACTTTAAGAGTGACTGGGATGAACGAACTCATTTCGCTGATGGGTGGTACAAACAAACATATCTAAATTTAGGTGAGGCTGAAGGCTGGTCAACGACAACTGAAGCCGTGACTGACAATCTAAATACAGTATTAAAGACTGTTGAATACAATTCAGGCTATCGTATTAATTTGGACGATATCACCTACGAATGGACCATCTCGTTTAATGACAATCTAAATGCAAATGACTGCTCTGCGATGGAGTGGATTGAGCAAACAACTGATACCGCATACGGTGTCCTGAATGTGTTTAGCTCAACCGCAAAAGAAGCAAATAACTGTATAAACGAAGACTGGTCAACGCTTAAAGATACTGTAAAACAACAATTAACCACACGTGTGCAAACCCCGAATAGTAACGCAGGTTCACAGCACTTCTTTGCCAGCACAACGGAAACGGGCCTTGGTCACCTTGTCATGGTTGACCCAGCGACTATAGATGCAAGCGAGTTCGATGCCGTCAACTTCATTAGTACTGACTTTAATGACACTAATGACTACGGTGCTTACCTTTGGGGACGTATTCTTGCGGAATACGAACCGACATCAGAATTATCACAACGCACAACCTCTCACAACAATGCAGGTCATTGGTCTCGTACTCTCATATACACAAACGGTACTTACGCTGAACAGTGCTCTTATGACAACGGAGCAACTTGGGTAGCTAAGACAGGTGATAATTGCGAGCAGTAAGCCTTAATCATATATGGGGGCGGTTACCCTGTCCCCATTTATTCTTATCATTACTACCTGTGCGTGAATATCTTATGTCAATATCCCCAACGCCCTTAATACACACACCGCAAAACCGCCTACCTCAAACCGACTTTTCAACTATCCATCGAAACGATCCGTTGTTCCATAAGGGCAAAACCAAAACCTCATAGCACCGTAAAGTCACCATGGTCGTACCATGGTTCTTCTCGCTCGAAGCCCTTGCTAATACTGGCTTGCGAGATTACAGAAGTTTGCATTTGTTGGATTTACTAGGATTCCCTTGCGCACAGAATCGTCATGCGATGAACCATATATGGACCATGGGCGAAATTTTAAGGCGTATAAAGAGAGCCTATTGGAGCGAGAAAAGCGTTGATAACAAGAAAGGAAAACTGAGGTAAGCACCTGAAAAATCGAATATTTACAAACGCCTAAAACGACGAAAGGCCGCTATAAAAGCGACCTTTCTATGTATGGTGCCGGTAGGCGGACTCGAACCGCCACGCCCGAAGGCAACGGATTTTGAATCCGTCGTGTATACCAATTTCACCACACCGGCATCTCTGGGCTATTGCCCTTTGATGGTTGGCATTATACGGAAGCTTTTGACCTGCGCAAGCAGAAAAACCTTAAATAACTATCGTTTGCTGATAATTTCGCCACAAAGTGTGACGAAGCTAAGCTCAGAGAAGAAAATCAAATTCATCTTCACAAAAAACCGCGTAAAATTCTCTTGTTTAGAAAAGATTTACAGTCGATTCACTGTAATATCAGAAACGTAGCCGTTGCCAATGTTAGCGAGTGCGCCATGTATCATTAATGCTGCTTCTTCTGCGCTCATAAAGCTACTCGTATCCAAGCTCTTACCACTGGTTTCCCAAAACTCCGTCGCCATTCCTCCCGGATACACGGCAATAATCTTCATTGGCTTACCCTTCAACTCCAGACGAACCGATTCAATCAATCCTTTGACTGCCCATTTCACAGCGCAATATGTGGATTCTTGAGCTTTGGGCTGCTGAGCCGCAGTAGACATGATCATCACTATATTAACAGGCTGATCCTTGTATCGCTTAACCAACTCACGAAGCACGTTAATCGCTGAGCTGAGATTATTCTCTATTAAGGTTTGAATCTGCTCTGGATCTTGCTCTTCTAACAACCCAAAGTACCCACTGCCTGCACTGTGAACCACCGTGCTCGGAATAGAATCTAACTGTTCAAACAATTGTTCCACTTCTTGATGGGATGCGAGATCACAAGCTCGATAGCCAACATTGTTCGATAAGCGGTTTGTGACTGTAGAGAGCTTACTCTCACTTCGGCCATTCAGATAAGTGGCTTTCCCTTCCGCATCATAAAGCTTGGCCAACTCCGCCCCTAAGCCGCTACTTGCACCTGTGATTACAATCATTTTCTACCTCGTTCGTAAAAATGCTTTCTAATGTGTGTACCAATTAAGGTAACGGAATATAGGCTGATTCACATCTTACGAACGCCATTCTTTGAAGCAGCATGACTTTCTGATTTTAACGCTCGTTAACTTCTAAATATGCCCAATAGTTTTCAAAACTATCCAATGGTTCGGATACCTGTACCTTGATCACGAAGCCCATCAAGCACAAAGAGAAACCGGAAATTTCACCTATGCTTAAACAAAGAATAACGTTTTGAATTTCCTATCGACTTTCTCACTAAAGATAAGAGGCACATGAGAATGACCGGCTCCAAATGGCAGTGGCTGCTTAAACAAATGACACGCAAACTGTGGGTTCGTACATCACTTTTCGCCTTACTTGCTGTTGTAACCGCCCTGATCTCTATTGTTTTAAATAAATTCATTACCCTGCCTCCCACCATCAATGTCAGTAATGAGCTGCTGAATAACATATTGAATATTCTCGCGACGTCGATGCTGGCGGTGACGACGTTTTCACTCAACATTATGGTTTCAGCGTACAGCGCGGCCAGTGCAGGGGTCACTCCTAGAGCTACTAAGCTATTGATGGAAGACAGCACAACGCAAAATGCTCTGGCGACTTTTCTTGGCTCATTCTTGTTTAGTTTGGTAGGCATCATCGCACTTGGTATTGGCGCCTATCACGAGCAGGCACAGATCTATTTGTTCATCGTAACCATGGTGGTGATCATTATGATCATCCTGACTCTACTTCGCTGGATTCAGCACCTATCTGTACTTGGTAGAGTCTCGGAAACCACCTCAAATGTGGAACAAGCGCTATTAAGTGCGATTCGAAAACGAGGCTGTGAGCCTTGGCTGGGTGCATTTCCTTGGAGTCATCCAGAGCACAAACCGAGAGGAAGCAAACCGATTGTCAGCAAAGAAATTGGTTACTTACAACATATTGATATGCACCACCTAGATAGTGTTGCTAAAGCCTCTCAATCCACTATCTATATTGAGAGGCAGCCAGGGAGTTTTGTTTATCTTGGTCAACCATTGGCTTGGGTCTGTGGCGAATTAACAGAAGAAAGTGAGGTAACGGCAGCGTTCACGATCCGAACTGAGCGATCCTATGACCAAGATCCTCGCTTTGGCTTAGTTGTACTTGCAGAAATAGCCTCTAGGGCCCTCTCTCCTGCCGTTAATGATAATGGTACTGCGATTGATGTTCTGGGACGTTCGATTCGGGCGCTTTCACTTTGGGGAGAACTTATTAGCCAACAGCCGACCAAAACTCGCTTCCCAAGATTGTTTGTGCCCTCGTTAAACTGCCAAGATTTATTCGATGATGTCTTTTTGCCGATAGCGCATGATGGGGCAGCTCAACTGCAAGTTCAGGTTCGCCTGCAAAAGGCATTACTAGCCCTGTCTAGTATGTATCCCAAGCTGTTTAGCGCTCCAGCAACCAAGCTTTCAGAGAAAGCATTAGAACTCGCGTTGACCCAACATTTTACTGAAGATGAAAAGCATCAACTTGCGCAACTTTCGAACCAGGTAACTGACCCAAAAACACGGTGTTGACGATTCATTCAATCAGCATCGTTTTAAGCACACGCCTCAAACATGCGTATGCGCAGCCATCATCCTTCGTGAAAAGCTCTTAGATTTGGTCGTAATTGGAGAGTCTGTGCGTCAGCTCTCTTTTCACAGACTGACGGAATCTATATCCTGACGCACAATTTTTAAGGTAAGTGATGGAATTATGACTACTTCTACAACTCTTCCACCAGCGGGATTTTTCCGTCGATTGGCCGCTTTGTTTTATGACACTCTAATTGTCTTAGCCATTGAGATGATGGCGGCGGGTGTCGTAATAGCAGTGGTGTTTGCTTTGAATGCAGCAGGCTTGCTGAGCTACGGAGAATATGTGGATGCCGCAGATATGTTAGGGAAACACCCGGTGTTGAGTCCGATATTCACACTTTATCTGGCGGTAGTCTGGATTTACTTCTTCGTCTTTTTCTGGACGCGAGCAGGTCAAACCCTAGGCATGCGCGCTTGGAAAATGCAAATTCGAAACGCGAAAGACGGCGCTCCAATTACGGCGACTCAAGCATTAATCCGCCTTGCGACATCAGGCTTTGGTCTTGCGAACTTAACCGTGCCAATTGACCCGCAAAAACGTGGTTTCCACGATATCTGGGCAAAAACTGAAGTGGTGGTTTTGCCAAAAGCAAAATAAATCGCAGAGAAACAAAAAAGGAAGGCATAGCACCTTCCTTTTTCTTTGATTATAGCTTTCTTCTCAGCAACGCTACCGCAATCGCCAAAAAAGCTAAGCTCGGGGCTAAGGCACCAAATATCGGCGGTATGCCATACACCAGAGTCAATGGCCCGAAGAACTCGCTGGAGATATAGAAAGTGAAACCAGCCACAACGCCAGATAAAACTCTCGCCCCCATTGTTACACTTCGCAACGGACCAAAGACGAAAGACAATGCCATCAACATCATTACGGCAATCGACAAAGGCTGCGTCAGCTTACGCCAAAATGCGAGTTCGTAACGTGAAGCATCTTGCTCTGATGCTTTCAAATACGTCACGTAATCATACAAACCGCTCAGAGAGAGCTCTTCTGGTTTTACTGTCACCACGGCTAGCTTGTCAGGAGCCAACGAAGTGTGCCATTCCATTTGATCCATCTCTTGTTTGGAAATCACGTTTTCGTCTTGCATGTTGGTGATTTGCACGTCACGCATCAACCAATTGTTATCTTGTTGGTAATCCACTTCTTCAGCGAAGATAACTTTTTCTAAGTTCTTGTCATCATCAAAGCGCCACATGTTCAACGCATACAACTTGTCATCTTCCACTTTACCGATAAAGATGAAGTCGTTGGCATCACGAGCCCAAACCCCAGCACGAACCGAAACGATGCTGCCGCCAGACAATGCAAAAGATCGCAGATCACGCGCCATTTTCTGAGCTTCTGGAGCACCCCATTGGCCTAAAGTCATCACGATAAGCATCAATGGAACGGCCGTTTTTAGCACGGACAAACCGATATCCAGCTTGGAGAAACCCGCCGCTTGCATGACCACAAGCTCAGAGCTCGACGCCAGCATACCCAAACCGATCAGCGCACCCAGCAATGCTGCCATTGGGAAAAACATTTCAACGTCACGAGGCACGCTCAACAAAACGAAATACAAAGCGTGCGTCAGGTCATACACACCACGCCCCACTTTTCGTAGCTGTTCCACGTATTTGATGATACCCGATAGGCCAACAAACGTTGCCAGAACCAAGGCTGTGGTAGAGATGATGGTTCTACCGATGTAAAGGTCTAAGATTTTGAACACAGCTTACGCGAGCCTCTTCTTACGGAATTTTTCTTTCATTCGTCGAGCTGGAACACTGTCCATCATATTGGCCATGATCGCGACAATCAGCAACATCGCATTAATAGGCCACATGCCAATCGCCGCAGGAATCGCACCATCTTCCAATGCCGATTTTGTCGCACTAATCGCAAGGAAGTATGCCAAGTAAATCAGAATCGCCGGGCCCATTTTGGCAAAGCGCCCTTGACGAGGGTTCACCGCAGACAAAGGAATCACAAGCATCGTGAGCAATGGAATACATACAAACAGAGAAATACGCCATTGCAGCTCCGCTTGCGCTTCAGGATCCGGATGACCAATCAAATCCGCCGTTGGGTAAGCTTCCCAGTCACGACCTTTCTGTTTGACTTCACGCTGCCCGATCACCCCTTCGTATTCATCAAATTTGGTGATCATATACTCCACGCGAGTTGGCACACCTTCATAGCGTGTACCTTCTTGCATCGTAATAACTTGACGGCCATCTGATAGTTCTTTTACTTCACCAGAAGAAGAGAACATCACGCTAGGTAGAACCGAATCTCGTGGACGCATTTGCGCGACAAACACGTTACTAAGCGTGCTGTCCTTAATATCGTCAATGAATACCACGGATGAACCGTCTGGTGTACCTTGGAACTGACCCTTTTTAAGTAAGTCGACGCTGTTTTCCGCCGCGACTTGTTCGTAAAGGTGTTCCACTCGGTCTTGAGACCAAGGTGATAACCAAAGTGCATTAAACGCAGCCACACCAGAGGTGATCAACGCCAAGTAAAGTGCAGCTTGCACTAGGAACTTGTTGCCGATCCCCGTCGCATTCATCACGACAATTTCGCTTTCTGCATAGAGACGACCAAAAGTGATCAATATGCCGATGTACAAACTCAATGGCAGCATCAATAAACCCATTGCTGGCATGTTCAAACCAACAATAGAGAAAATCAATCCAGCAGGAATATCCCCGTCAGAAGCATCAGCGAGAACACTGATGAACTTCTGGCTCACAAACACCAAAAAAAGTACGAAAAAAATCGCAAATTGACTCTTGAGTGTTTCGCGGATCAAATATCTAACAATAATCACGCTGAAATTACCTATACAAAACTTGTTTTTTTGGTCGAATCACTATAGTTTCCCGTTGAACCATTTATTTTTTTAAAAATTATAAACTAAATGTTAGTCGCTTAAATCAGCTCTAAATGTAAGCTCGGAGCTAAAATTCAACAAGTAAGCGATCATTATCTAACATTTAGAGCAATTTGTCTTCAGGATGTAGGAGTACGCATGGAGTTCAGTGTTAAAAGTGGCAGTCCAGAGAAACAACGTAGCGCATGTATCGTTGTTGGTGTGTTTGAACCACGTCGCCTTTCTCCAGTAGCCGAGCAACTTGATAAAATCAGTGACGGTTACATCAGTTCACTACTTCGCCGTGGTGATCTAGAGGGTAAACCTGGTCAGATGCTGCTACTGCATCAAGTACCAGGTGTTTTGTCAGAGCGCGTTTTACTTGTCGGTTGCGGTAAGGAACGTGAGCTTGGCGAGCGCCAGTACAAGGAAATCATTCAAAAGACGATCAGCACACTTAACGAAACAGGTTCAATGGAAGCCGTATGTTTCCTAACAGAACTGCACGTTAAAGGTCGCGATACTTACTGGAAAGTTCGCCAGGCAGTAGAAGCGACGAAAGATGGTCTATACACATTCAACCAATTCAAGAGCGTTAAACCTGAAACTCGCCGCCCACTGCGTAAACTTGTTTTCAACGTACCAACGCGTCGTGAATTGAGCCTAGGTGAAAAAGCAATCACCCACGGTCTAGCCATTGCGTCTGGTGTAAAAGCATCGAAAGACCTTGGCAACATGCCACCAAACGTAGCCAACCCAGCTTACCTTGCCTCTCAAGCTCGTCGTCTAGCGGACGATTACGAAAGCGTAACCACCAAGATCATCGGTGAGCAAGAGATGGAAAAACTGGGCATGACATCTTACCTAGCGGTAGGTCGTGGTTCGAAGAACGAATCTATGATGTCTATCATCGAGTACAAGGGTAACCCTGACTCAGATGCAAAACCTATCGTGCTTGTAGGTAAAGGTCTAACCTTCGATTCAGGCGGTATCTCATTGAAACCGGGCGAAGGTATGGATGAGATGAAGTACGACATGTGTGGTGCGGCATCGGTATTCGGTACAATGAAAGCGCTAGCGAAGCTAAACCTACCAATCAATGTAATTGGTGTTCTAGCAGGCTGTGAAAACATGCCAGGCAGCAACGCTTACCGTCCAGGTGACATCCTGACCACAATGTCAGGTCAAACTGTTGAAGTACTAAATACTGACGCAGAGGGCCGTTTGGTTCTGTGTGATGCACTGACCTACGTAGAGCGTTTCGAACCAGACTGTGTTGTTGACGTAGCAACGCTAACAGGCGCTTGTGTTATCGCACTTGGTCACCACATCAGCGGCGTTCTATCGAACCACAACCCACTGGCGCACGAACTTGTAAACGCTTCTGAGCAATCAAGTGACCGCGCGTGGCGTCTACCAATGGCGGATGAATACCACGAACAGTTGAAGAGCCCATTTGCTGATATGGCAAACATTGGTGGTCGCCCTGGTGGCACTATCACTGCGGGTTGTTTCCTGTCTAAGTTTGCGAAAAAGTACAACTGGGCACACATTGATATCGCAGGAACTGCGTGGAAGTCAGGCGCAGCGAAAGGCTCAACGGGCCGCCCTGTCTCAATGCTTGTCCAATTCCTTTTGAACCGCAGCGGCCAAGAGACAGAAGAGTAATTTCTGAACTAAATCGAAAAGGGCCGCAAGGCCCTTTTTTATTACCCCGATTTTCTTCATTGAAAATGGGCTTTAAGATGGTCTTAGGATGAGACCAAGGCAAGTGAGAGAATGATGCAAACTGCGACCTTCTACATCATTAACGAAGAGAGCCCGCAAGCAACGGCGGCTGGCTTTGAAGAGTACATCGTTTTTTTGGCGCAGCATTTCGCACGCCAAGGCGCTAAAGTGTACCTAAACTGCCAAGATAAACCGCATGCCGAACAGCTTGCTGAAGCTTTCTGGCAAATTGATGCAGACCAGTTCATGGCACATAATCTCGTTGGCGAAGGACCGAAATACGCCACCAATATTGAAATCGGCCACGATGGCGTGAAACCATCTTGGAATCGTCAACTGGTAATTAATTTGGCGGAAAATGAGACAACCTTTGCGAACAAGTTTGCTCAAGTGGTAGACTTCGTGCCTTGCGAAGAAAAAGCTAAACAGCTCGCAAGGGAAAGATATAAAATTTACCGACAAGCAGGCTACCAGCTGCAAACGATCGAAATTCAATATCCTTAGCGGTCAATCCTTATAGTTAAGCTCTCTCTTTAGAGAGTTCACTTATAGAGATTGACTAAGATTCAACCATCAACGTATCCATTTAAAGAGCGCTATGGAAAAGACATACAACCCAACTTCAATCGAACAAGCTCTGTATCAGACTTGGGAAGAGAAAGGCTACTTTAAGCCACACGGTGACACTACTAAAGAATCATACAGCATCATGATCCCGCCACCGAACGTCACTGGTAGCCTACATATGGGCCACGCGTTCCAAGATACGATCATGGATACGCTTATCCGTTGTGAACGTATGAAGGGTAAAAACACCCTTTGGCAAGTAGGTACTGACCACGCAGGTATCGCTACTCAGATGGTTGTTGAGCGTAAGATCGCAGCAGAAGAAGGCAAAACTAAGCACGATTACGGTCGTGATGCTTTCATCGACAAAATCTGGGAATGGAAAGGCGAATCAGGCGGCACAATCACTAAGCAGCTTCGTCGTCTTGGCGCATCGGTAGACTGGGATCGTGAACGCTTCACGATGGACGATGGTCTGTCTAACGCCGTTCAAGAAGTTTTCGTTCGTCTATACGAAGATGACCTAATCTACCGCGGTAAGCGCCTAGTTAACTGGGATCCAAAGCTACACACCGCTATCTCAGATCTAGAAGTAGAGAACAAAGACACTAAAGGCCACATGTGGCACTTCCGCTACCCGCTAGCAGATGGCGTTAAAACAGCAGATGGCAAAGACTACATCGTTGTTGCGACCACTCGTCCAGAGACCATGCTAGGCGATACTGGTGTTGCGGTTAACCCTGAAGATCCACGTTACAAAGATCTTATCGGTAAAGAAATCATCCTTCCTATCGTTGACCGTCGCATCCCAATCGTGGGCGATGAGCACGCTGATATGGAAAAAGGTACTGGCTGTGTGAAAATCACACCTGCGCACGACTTCAACGACTACGAAGTTGGTAAGCGCCACCAGCTACCAATGATCAACATTCTGACGTTTGACGCAAACATTCGCGGTGCGGCTGAAGTATTCAACACAAACGGCGAGCCAAGCGACGCTTACTCAACAGAACTTCCTGCTAAGTACCACGGCATGGAACGTTTTGCTGCACGTAAAGCTATCGTTGCTGAGTTTGACGAGCTAGGCCTGCTTGAAGAAGTGAAAGATCACGATCTACAAGTTCCTTACGGCGACCGTGGTGGCGTGGTTATCGAACCAATGCTAACTGACCAATGGTACGTACGTACTGCGCCTCTAGCGAAAACAGCAGTTGAAGCAGTAGAAAACGGCGACATCCAATTCGTTCCTAAGCAGTACGAAAACATGTACTTCTCTTGGATGCGTGACGTTCAAGACTGGTGTATCTCTCGTCAGCTATGGTGGGGTCACCGCATCCCTGCTTGGTACGACAACCAAGGCAATGTTTACGTAGGTCGCACTGAAGAAGAAGTTCGCAAGAACAACAACCTAGAGTCAGTCATTGAACTGCACCAAGACGAAGACGTACTGGATACCTGGTTCTCTTCTGCATTATGGACGTTCGGCACTCAAGGTTGGCCAGAGCAAACTGACGATCTGAAAGTATTCCACCCTTCAGACGTACTAGTAACTGGTTTCGACATCATCTTCTTCTGGGTTGCGCGCATGATCATGATGACCATGCACTTCGTGAAAGACGAAAACGGCAAGCCACAAGTACCATTTAAAACGGTTTACGTTACCGGCCTAATTCGTGACGAAAACGGTGACAAGATGTCTAAGTCGAAAGGTAACGTGCTTGACCCAATCGACATGATCGATGGTATCGACCTAGAGTCTCTAGTAGAGAAGCGCACTGGCAACATGATGCAGCCTCAGCTAGCGAAGAAGATCGAGAAGAATACTCGTAAGACGTTTGAAAACGGTATCGAAGCATACGGTACAGACGCACTGCGTTTCACGCTTGCAGCAATGGCATCAACAGGTCGCGATATCAACTGGGATATGAAGCGCCTTGAAGGTTACCGCAACTTCTGTAACAAACTATGGAACGCAAGCCGTTACGTAATGATGAACACAGAAGAGCAAGATTGTGGCTTCAACGGTGGTGAGATTGAATACTCACTAGCGGACAAGTGGATCGAGTCTCAGTTTGAGCTCGCAGCAAAAGCGTTCAACAACCATATCGACAACTTCCGTCTAGATATGGCGTCTAACACGCTGTACGAATTCATCTGGAACCAATTCTGTGACTGGTACCTAGAGCTAACTAAACCAGTTCTATGGAAAGGTACAGAAGCGCAACAGCGTGGTACTCGCCGTACACTAATCACAGTTCTTGAGAAGACGCTACGTCTGGCTCACCCAGTGATTCCTTACATCACTGAAACTATCTGGCAAAGCATCAAGCCACTAGTTGAAGGTGTAGAAGGCGAGACAATCATGCTGCAAGCACTGCCTCAATTCGACGAAGCAAACTTCAACCAAGAAGCGCTAGACGATATCGAATGGGTGAAAGCGTTCATCACTAGCATCCGTAACCTACGTGCTGAATACGACATCAACCCAGGTAAGCCGCTTGACGTTATGTTGAAAGCAGCAAACGCAGAAGATGCAGCGCGTCTAGAAGCAAACAAACAAGTACTGATGTCTCTAGCGAAGCTTGAATCTGTACGCGTGCTTGCAGCTGACGAAGAAACGCCAGCGTGTGCAACAGCATTAGTTGCTAAGTCTGAGCTGATGATCCCAATGGCGGGTCTGATCGACAAAGACGCAGAACTTGCTCGTCTTGATGGCGAAATCAAGAAAACTCACGGCGAAATCAAGCGTATCGAAGGCAAACTAGGTAATGAAGGCTTCGTAGCGAAAGCACCTGAAGCCGTTGTTGCTAAAGAGCGTGAGAAGCTTGAAGGCTACAAAGAAACACTAGCGAAGCTGGAAGAGCAAAAGAAAACCATCGCAGCTCTTTAATCGTTAGCGTTGGACTAGAAGCGAAACGCTTCTGCTCTTAAAATCAGAAAGGTTGGTCATCATGGCCAACCTTTTTTTTTATCAGTCCATTCAGTAAAAATCCTCCTATCGATAGTTTTTACCTATCAAATTAATATCCACCACCCATTGGCGTTAATGAGAAGTATTATCGATAATGTATTCATCGAAACAAACACGATTGAGTAATTATCATGAAAAAGACACTAACATTCGCAACGCTGCATTTTACTATCGCATTTAGTGTCGCTTACGTGCTTACTGGCGACATTCTAATTGGTAGTTTAATTGCCATGATTGAGCCATCAGTAAACACCGTCGCTTTTTACTTTCATGAAAAAGCTTGGGCAAGTGTTCCCGCTTTAAAAGCTCGTCAATTCATGACCAAGCTAAAAACCGCGAGTTTCGCAACGGTACACTTTAGCGTAGCGTTTACGGTGGTTTACTTGTTAACGGGTGATGCATTTATCGGTGGCGTTATGGCAATGCTAGAGCCATCATTAAATACCGTAGCCTACTACTTCCACGAAAAAGTTTGGTTACGTAAATCGTCTGATCAGAGCTCAGCGCCGCATTTTTGCTTCCACAAACACGCTTAAGAGCGGGTCGAAACCGAAGCAACAGCGAGCTCAAACCGATTCATCATTGACAACGTTGCGCACCGCAATTAAATTAATTGCGGTGCGCAACTTATTATAGGTAACTTAAGATGAATCCTCGTCAGCTCAGACATTACTCCCGACAGACCGTCCGCTTGTTAGGTATGCTTGATAAACAATGTGGCGAGGTTACCCTCACCCCAGTACAAGCTCATGCCTTGGGCGAGATCCAATTACAGCCACTGACTATCAATCAACTGGCGCAGCAGCTTAACGTAGATAAATCCAATGCCAGCCGCACCGTAACAGCTCTCATCAAGCAGAGCCTAGTTGAGAGCATCGAAAATCCAAAAGACAAGCGCAGCCAGTTCATAGCTTTGACCGAGCAAGGCCAACACGCGCTATCTCAACTCGACCAACAACAAAATACTTTCTTCGAATCATTGCTATCCCATCTGGACGAAAACGAGCAGCAACAGCTCAAACAAGGGCTTGAAGTGTATCTAAAAGGCTTAACCAAAGTATGCCAAGCAAACCAATTTGTTCTTCGCCCACTCAGCAAGGCCGATAACCCACAAGTCGCCGACGTGATTCGTCAGGTTTCCGCGGAATATGGTCTAACCGCAGACAAAGGGTACGGCGTCGCAGACCCAACACTTGATGACATGTATTCGGTGTATAACCAACAAGGTGCCGCTTATTGGGTGATTGAGCACAATGGCGTCATCGTCGGTGGTGGTGGTTTTGCTCCACTAGCAGGCGAACCTAACGTGTGCGAACTACAGAAAATGTACTTTTTACCCCAAACTCGTGGACACGGCTTGGCAAAACGTATCGTCGCGATGAGTTTGCAACTGGCGAAGCAACTTGGCTATCAAAAGTGTTATTTGGAAACGACAGAGTGCTTAAAAGAAGCGATAGGTTTGTATGAGAAGTTAGGCTTTGAGCATTTACATGCCCCGCTTGGACAAACAGGGCATGATGCATGTGAAGTAGTGATGCTTAAAACACTGTAATAAAGAGCATTACTAAGAGTTAAAGCACAACATGGGTAACGCAAAGCTCTTGGCTAAGCGCAACAGAAAATGCTTGGCGCTGCCCATCTAACTCCACCGCAAGTTGGTAGAGATCTTTCGGATCGGGGTCATTCAAATCAGCGTATTTAGGCGCTTCGATCTGAAATAACGCACTGGCATGATCGGCGCGCACATCAATTGGAATATGGTAAGTCATACCATCAAACTTCACTGATGCCGAGACCAAACCCGGCACAAAAGTCTGATAGTAAAGATCCACTTTAAACTCACAACCACCACCGTGGTGCCAGATTTGTTCGGTCGCGACACGCTCTAAACGTACGTTGCGAATAAACTGCAGGTAAGGCACTTGCCACACGCCTAAGCGGTCATCGCTTTTTCTATATTCATGATCGGACAGCGAACACAGCTCAGGCTTATCTTCATCAAACAGAAGATCTTCGTCTTCCTCTAAGAACAAGATTTCAAAGCGGTTACGCCCCATTTGCATGTAAGGGCGAATGCCTTTCTTGTAGACATTCTGAGAGCCATCGCAGTCAAACAGTGCAACGCCATTCAAACGCACCTCAGCATGGTAGTCCACACCACCCAGCACCATTTCAACCGCCGGGAACGCCATCATGGATTCATCCACCTCAATGTCGTGCATCAAGTGCCATTCTTGTTGGCGAATGGCCGCTTCCGTCAATTCAGCGGGCAGCACCTGACTCAGAGGAGCAGGGAAAGTGATGTCATCCTGTGGGATAGAAAGGTCCGTCAGTGGAGAGACTTGCCATAATCCGGCGAGTGAGAGTTGCATATTTACCTTGAGCTAGATCAATTTTAACGCATTATAGGGAGAAATCCCCCATAAACTCAACGTGAATTGTTTATCGTTACCCAGCGTTGTCATTTTCTAGGCATAAAAAAACCAGCGATAAACGCTGGTTTTTCGAAAACATTAAATTACTCGTCTTCATCATCTTCGTCAGAGTAAAGCGCATCTTCGCCTCTCC
>NZ_JBICJH010000030.1:0-327 GCF_043102935.1 Vibrio sp. zbq_1 | reverse complement strand
CTTTACAACCCGAAGGCCTTCTTCACACACGCGGCATGGCTGCATCAGGCTTGCGCCCATTGTGCAATATTCCCCACTGCTGCCTCCCGTAGGAGTCTGGACCGTGTCTCAGTTCCAGTGTGGCTGATCATCCTCTCAGACCAGCTAGGGATCGTCGCCTTGGTGAGCCCTTACCTCACCAACTAGCTAATCCCACCTAGGCATATCCTGACGCGAGAGGCCCGAAGGTCCCCCTCTTTGGCCCGTAGGCATCATGCGGTATTAGCCATCGTTTCCAATGGTTATCCCCCACATCAGGGCAATTTCCTAGGCATTACTCACCCGTCC
>NZ_JBICJH010000002.1:0-337 GCF_043102935.1 Vibrio sp. zbq_1 | reverse complement strand
ACTGACGCGCTAATAGTTAGGTCTTTAAGGTTGAGCTCATCGTTGTTAACTGCATCGACGCCCGCTTGAGTCAGCTTGACCTCATTGCCAACCAACACGAAGTAGCCGTTTGAGTTATTTTCTAAAGAAACGGTTAGTTGGTCTTCTGGCGTGTCAGTATCGCGAACCGTTAAGGTTGCGACTACCGTATCGGTGCTCACTGCATCTTCAGTGATGCTCTCTACTGCATCAACCTTGATGGTTGGCGCATCGTTAACACGATTCACAATCAAACTATCACTGTCGCTAGCCGTTGGATTTACACCATCCGACACTGACGCGCTGATAGTCAGGTCTT
>NZ_JBICJH010000029.1:0-27056 GCF_043102935.1 Vibrio sp. zbq_1 | reverse complement strand
GCAAACCGGATATGTTTTCCCGTTGCAAGCTTGCGTTGTTAGCTCCTTCGTACGTCATTGCCCCACCCTTTTCACTTTTCGACAGCGACAAAAAAGCCCCTCACCGAAATGAGGGGCTAGTATTTGAGTCCGAGAGAATTAAAGCATTCGAACGACAGAAGGGTGAACAGCGCGATACATGGCGTAATCAATCGCCTTCATGTTACTTGGGAAGACCAAGTTTTCGCACAGCAGGTACGTCTCAACCGACGTATCAATATAAAAAGCTTCGCTGTAAGACTCACTGGCCAAATCCAGATCACCATCCAATTCAGCATGCTTACCACGAATCACATAAGACAGCACCGAATCTCGTAACCTCAATGCTTGCCCAAGATGCTGCTTGGCTGAAGCCATGTCACCAGCGATGGTTTCGTGTAGGGCCAAAGCTTCATAAATTCGAGGTTGAATTGGCCCAACCATCATTTTCACGTTGGTTTCCAGCGCATCGCTGAGTTGTTGCACTCGCCCTTTCTTTAGTTCGAGAGACGAATCAAGCACTTTCTGCACGTGGTAAGCAATCAGTAATTCAGCTTGAACATAAGCATTATCTGGCTCGATTTCTAAAATATTTTCCATCAAATCGATGCCTTGGCGAAACTGCTTGGCATCAGAGACATTAAGATAATGGTTAGCTTGAACAAACAATTCCAAGGCATCGGGATTCATGGGCATTCCCGCCACCAGCATCGTAGATTTTAATTTGGCATCCGGCACTTTCAGCACTTGCATCAAATCCAACGATGCTTGTTGAAGCACGGTCTTTAAATGGCTACTGGTTAACGCGTATTGACGACTAAACAACACCTTTTCAGATGAGTTATTGCGATATTCCACCTCTAAAAAGCTGCCACCGTCATTTTCACGAACTCGTACCACAACGGATTTACCAGGCACAATGCCAGAAGTAAACGACGCCTTCTTTAGCATGACTCGGTAATCACTGACTTGAGCAATGTCAGACATCAACTTTTGGGCAAACCCGTCTGCCAAGTCATAGCTTAACCCTTCGCTCGTGAAGTTATCTTGAAACTTGAATTCGATAAGGTGAGTATCGATGGCTTGGGTAATACGCACTTCCGATTGCTTGTAGGTAAACACACCCATCACCACGACCAAAACACTGATCCAGATGAAGTTCATCAGTCCCAAGCGCCACGGGCTGATTTTATTTTTTTTCTGAGGGGGCTTTTTCTCTTTCGACATCTCGCAGACCGCACGAGTCAGAGGGCCGGCAGGAAAAGTAACGGCAGGTGCGATAGGCAGAGTCTCTTCTTCTGGTTCTTCAACCAAAGGGGCGTTCTCTTCCTCTTCACTTTGGCGACTTGCGACAAACTCTTCATGCGTCATCGGAGTCACGTTCGCCACCAGCTTGTAGCCACGTTTCGGTACTGTAATGACGTAACTGGTATTTTCTTCCCGACCGTCACGCAGCAATTTACGCAACTCAAAAATGGACTGAGTCACCACTTGATCGGTCACAATCGCCCCAGCCCAAACGTACTGGATCAATTCCTCGCGATTGAACACCTCATTTGCATGCTCAGCTAAGAAGTGCAAAAGATTAATTAAGCGCGGCTCAACAGTAACTTCCCTATCTTGTCGATACAGCTTATTTTCATCAACGCTTAAAACCCAGTCATTGATTTGAAAATAGACTCCAACCATGTATGAAAACTCTCGTATCTACCAGACAGCTATCGCTGTAGGAATGATGGAACTTCACATTCGCACAGTCGACCAAAAGCGAGATTATAGGTGGGAAAACGGCGTGCACCTAGAAAAGCAAGCCGCCAAAAATGCAAACTTAAGTTAAGTGATGCAAAAATGAGACTACTCAAGTGCTGCAAGAATAGAACAATGACTGGCATCATCGTTTGTATGGCCACAGCACGCATCATTAATCTTCTTCAAAGCACGGCGAATTTTCGTCAGTTCATTAATCTTCTCGTCGATCAGCTCTAACTTGGCAGAAGTAATGGCTTTTACCTCTGCACAACTGTGTTCTGTCGCCTCTAACTTAATTTCTAATAGATCTTTTATTTCATCCAAGCTCAACCCTAGCTCTTTCGCTTTTAAGATGAAGCGCACCTGCTTTTGATTCTCTCCATTATAAAGTCGGTAGCCTGATTCGCTTCGCCCTGCGGGTTTTATCAACGCATTTTTCTCATAAAAACGCAGTGTATCTGAAGTCACACCACAGCGTTTTGCCAACTCACCTATCTGAAACATAACTTTCCTTATTAACTATCTCGTTACTTTTAAAGCTAAAGAACGACTTTTTTGCAATTATTTTTGAGATGCCAAACGATTGCGCGAGCTTTTTTGTAATAAATTGGTTAGAATACGCGCCATCAAATGTGGAGACTGTTTTCTAAACATGAAAACACCTGCAAAGGTCTTTACCAAAACTGGCCAATATTTTACCCCAAGAGGTAAAAACAAGTTCATTTTTGGCAAACATCTTTAACTCCGTGAATTTGAGGAAAATGGAAGCATGAATAACGCTCGTCCTATTCGCCGTGCGCTTATCAGCGTATCAGACAAAACAGGTATTGTTGAGTTTGCACAAGCTCTTGCTGAGCGCGGTGTCGATATCCTATCTACTGGTGGTACAGCACGCCTACTTGCCGAACAAGGCATCGCCGTAACAGAAGTCTCTGACTACACAGGTTTCCCAGAAATGATGGACGGCCGCGTTAAAACGCTTCACCCGAAAGTTCACGGTGGTGTGCTTGGTCGTCGTGGTCAAGATGACGACGTGATGGCAAAACATGGCATCAATCCAATCGACATGGTCGTTGTTAACCTATACCCATTTGCAGAAACCGTTGCCAAAGATGGCTGTACGCTGGCTGACGCAGTAGAAAACATCGATATTGGCGGTCCTACCATGGTTCGCTCAGCAGCGAAGAACCACAAAGACGTAACTATCGTTGTAAACGCTTCAGACTACGACCGCGTAATCGCAGAAATGGACGCCAACGACAAGTCTCTGACTCTGGAAACCCGCTTCGACCTTGCAATCGCTGCATTTGAACACACCGCCGCTTACGATGGCATGATCGCAAACTACTTCGGTACCATGGTTCCATCTTACGGTGAGAACAAGGAAGGTGATCAAGAGAGTAAATTCCCTCGCACCTTCAACCAACAATTCGAGAAGAAACAAGACATGCGCTACGGTGAGAACAGCCACCAAGCTGCCGCGTTCTACGTTGAAGCCAACCCACAAGAAGCGTCTGTTTCTACTGCTCGCCAAATCCAAGGTAAAGCCCTTTCTTACAACAACATCGCAGACACGGACGCCGCACTTGAATGCGTGAAAGAGTTTAATGAGCCAGCATGTGTAATCGTAAAACACGCCAACCCATGTGGCGTCGCGCTAGGTAAAGACATCCTAGAAGCGTACAACCGCGCTTACCAAACAGACCCAACATCAGCGTTCGGCGGCATCATCGCATTCAACCAAGAGCTAGATGCAGAAACGGCTAGCGCTATCGTTGAACGTCAATTCGTTGAAGTAATCATTGCTCCTTCTGTTTCTGCTGAAGCGATTGAAGTCGTTGCGGCGAAGAAGAACGTACGTCTACTAGAGTGTGGTGAATGGACAACTAAGACCACGGGCTTTGACGTGAAACGCGTCAACGGTGGTCTACTGGTTCAAGATCGCGACCAAAGCATGGTAAGACTAGACGACCTTAAAGTGGTTTCTAAGCGTCAACCGACAGAAGAAGAGCTTAAAGATGCGCTATTCTGCTGGAAGGTAGCGAAATACGTGAAATCTAACGCGATCGTTTACGCGAAAGGCGACATGACTATCGGTGTGGGCGCAGGCCAAATGAGCCGCGTTTACTCAGCGAAAATTGCCGGCATCAAAGCCGCAGATGAAGGCTTAGAAGTTGCCGGCAGCGTAATGGCATCTGACGCTTTCTTCCCATTCCGCGACGGTATCGATGCCGCAGCAGAAGCCGGCATTAAGTGCGTAATTCAGCCAGGTGGCTCTATGCGTGACGACGAAGTTATCGCAGCAGCAGATGAGCACGGCATGGCGATGATCTTCACGGGTATGCGCCACTTCCGCCACTAATTTCCTCATCGTATTTGGCACTGTGGCGTCGTTAACTGCTTTTGCCCACCCCAGTTACGTAGCTGGCTATGTTTCCGGGATGGGCTCAATTGTTGCCTAGCCGCATCATCAACTACTTTGAGTAAACAGTATTTATAAGATTAAGGATTTTCATATGCGAGTTTTAATCATTGGTTCAGGCGGTCGTGAACATGCGCTAGGCTGGAAAGCAGCGCAAAACCCAAATGTTGAGACTATTTTCATTGCTCCAGGCAACGCAGGTACGGCACTAGAGCCAAAACTAGAGAACGTAAACATCGATGTAGAAGACATCGCTGGCCTTGTTGCTTTCGCCAAAGAGAAGGCGATTGAACTGACTATCGTTGGCCCAGAAGCACCATTGGTTATTGGTGTGGTTGATGCGTTCCGCGAAGCGGGCTTACCAATCTTTGGCCCTACCCAAGCCGCATCGCAGCTTGAAGGCTCCAAAGCGTTTACTAAAGACTTCCTTGCTCGTCACCAAATCCCAACCGGTGCTTACGCAAACTTCACAGAAATTGAACCAGCGCTTGCTTACGTGCGTGAGCAAGGTGCACCAATCGTGGTGAAAGCAGACGGTCTTGCTGCTGGTAAAGGCGTAATCGTTGCGATGACGCTAGAAGAAGCAGAAGACGCAATCAAAGACATGCTAGCGGGCAACGCATTTGGCGATGCAGGCAGCCGCGTGGTTATCGAAGAGTTCTTAGATGGTGAAGAAGCAAGCTTCATCGTAATGGTCGATGGTGAGAACGTTCTGCCAATGGCCACCAGCCAAGACCACAAACGTGTCGGTGATAAAGACACGGGCCCGAACACCGGGGGCATGGGCGCTTACTCTCCAGCTCCTGTGGTCACACCCGAAATTCACAATCGCATCATGGAAGAAGTCATTTACCCAACGGTACGTGGCATGGCATCTGAAGGGAACCCATACACAGGTTTCCTATACGCGGGTTTGATGATCGACAAAGATGGCACTCCGAAAGTGATCGAGTACAACTGCCGCTTCGGTGATCCAGAGACACAACCAATCATGATGCGTATGGAATCGGATCTTGTAGATCTATGCTTAGCAGCAATCGACGAGAAGCTTGATCAAGTGGAATCTAAATGGGATCCACGCGCATCTATCGGTATCGTGCTAGCAGCCGGTGGCTACCCAGCAGCGTACAACAAAGGTGATGTGATCTCTGGCCTGCCTCAAGTTGAAATTGAAGGCGAGAAAGTCTTCCACGCGGGTACAGACAATCAAGATGGCGACATCGTGACAAATGGTGGTCGCGTATTGTGTGCAACTGCATTGGGCAACAGCGTATCAGAAGCACAACAACGCGCATACGAGCTAGCAAAACAGATCAGTTGGGATGGCATGTTCCATCGTAATGACATCGGCTACCGTGCTATCGCTCGCGAGCAAGAAAAATAATAACAACTTCAGTTGGCTAAAAAGGCAAAAGGCGCATTCAGCGCCTTTTTTATTGTTCTTTCACATCCAGCGTAAAAACGTAGAAGCCTTACTCAGAGATAAACTTTGGTCGTGATACACAATCAAAGTTGCCATCATTGAGCATCAAGAGGCTGTCTACCACCACTTCATTACGAGATTCTTTACCAACAAAGGCAATGTAGCTATCGACCGATGATAAACGGTCGATGACAAATTTCGGCAGGGTTTGGTTGAACTCTAGCGTCGAGAATTCTTTCCCTTTGCAGGTTTCAAATGCTTGACCATTCCAATAGCCTTGTACGAGGTTCTGCCCGTTGCGAGACTGCTCTTTGATGGCAACAACGACATCATTAGCTTCGGCTTTGTATCGATCAAGTTGCTCGCGCTGCAACGGCAAGACTTTGCGATTTACGCGATATTGCTGATAAATCGCTTCACCATCTTTATTAAAGCGGATGTGGATTTGAAAAGGCACCAGTCTTTGCTTGGCATCGATTTGCTCACCTTTTCGAATCAACTCACGCAACTCGCCTTCATCCCAACGGTAATCACTTTTATACCAGCCATGATCACCCATCGTGACGTAATCTGCCGCGGTACTGACTCGAGTTAATCGCTCAGTCATCCAATACAAACTACTGGTGTCACCTGCGGTTTTTCCGCCAGAAAAGTGGGTAAATTGTTCTAGATTAGGCGTTTCAACAGAAGAACAGCCAATAAGAGAAAGGCTAGATAGGAGGAGTGAAGTGAGTAGATGTTTTTTCATGAAATTGCACCGAGGCAGGATACCTCGGTGCATTCTAACTTAGTTTACTGATTCTTTCAGCGCTTTACCTGCTACGAATGCAGGTACGTTAGCTGCTGCGATTTGAATCTCGTCACCAGTCTTAGGGTTGCGACCAGTACGTGCAGCGCGGTGGTTTACTTTGAATGTACCAAAACCAATTAGTTGAACTTGGTCACCCTCTTTAAGTGCACCAGTTACACCTTCAAGAGTCGCTTCAAGAGCAGCTTTAGCTTGTGCTTTTGATAGGTCTGCTTTCTCTGCGATAAAGTCGATTAATTGGGTCTTGTTCATTAGGTTTCCCTTCTCATATGTTATCGAATTCGTCTCACTCTAAAGCATAAATGCCCCATCTGGCAAAGGTTTGTAAGCGATCTTTCGATTTTCTGACGTACTTTTAGCCATAATATGAGTAATAACTCACAATTTGTTACCACATGCGGTCTGAAAGCCCTTGCTTTCCTACGTATTTGGACCAATTAATAAGGCACTTTTGCGGTTATAATCACTGCAAATAACAACTATCAGACTACTTTCAAGGGCAACTATGCTGCTGTTATCCATTTATATCTCTATTGCTATCGGCATTTCGTTTATCTGTTCGGTACTGGAGGCGGTACTACTGAGTATCAGTCCGAGCTACATTGCGCAGCTCAATCAACAGGGGCATCCTGCTGCTGAGCAGCTATCTAAACTCAAGTCCGACATCGACCGCCCATTAGCGTCGATTCTGACTCTAAACACTATTGCTCACACTATCGGTGCAGCAACAGCAGGTGCACAGGCGGCCGTCGTATTCGGCAGCGAAGCACTTGGCATCTTCTCTGCTGTGCTCACACTGGCGATCTTGGTTCTCTCTGAAATCGTACCGAAGACCATCGGTGCAACGTACTGGCGTCAGCTTGCACCAGCAGCGGCGGTATCGCTACGTTGGATGGTGTGGGCGCTAACGCCATTTGTATGGTTTTCAGAGCAAATCACCAAGCGTTTGGCTCGTAACCACGAAGCACCAAAAATGCGTGATGAACTTTCTGCGATGGCGATTTTGGCACGCGAAAGTGGTGAATTTGCAGAAGGCGAATCTAAAATCTTAAGCAACCTGCTAGGGATTCAAGATGTGCCTGTCACACAAGTCATGACACCTCGCCCTGTTGTCTTCCGCGTTGACGCAACGATGACCATTAATGAGTTTCTGGACAAACACAAAGACACACCGTTCTCACGTCCGCTGGTATACAGCGAGCAGAAAGACAACATCATCGGCTTTGTGCATCGTCTAGAACTGTTTAAGATGCAGCAATCAGGCAGTGGTCAGAAACAACTCGGTGCGGTCATGCGTCCAATCCAAGTGGTTCTGAACAATACAGCGCTACCAAAAGTATTCGATCAAATGATGACGCACCGCCTACAACTGGCACTTGTGGTCGACGAATACGGCACCGTTCTTGGCCTTGTCACACTTGAAGACATCTTTGAGCACTTAGTTGGTGAAGAAATCATCGACGAAGCCGACAAGAGCACCGACATGCAAGAACTGGCCTACCAACGCTGGGAAAGCTGGAAAGAAATGCACGGTGTAATCGAAAGCCGCGATGACGACGACGAAGAGTTAGAAAAACAAAACGTTGAGCCAGAAACACAAGAGCCAACAAAACCAGACTCAAAAGAATCGTAACCACGTTTCCAACAAAAAAGGCATCCCCCGGGATGCCTTTTTCATATTCGCTTTCACATTACAGTGCGATGCCGATGTTGCTCACGGCTTCTTCGCGTAGTTCTTCACGCAAGTCTTTGATCAAGTTGATATCACGTTCCGTTGCTTCACGCAGCGGACGGAAGATTGCCCACTGGACATCCCACTCTTCACATACGGCTTCATTTTCTTTTTGATTGTCGTTTGTGATTGGCTCACTGCCCTGTGCTTGCTCTAAATCAGCAACGGTTTGTACCGACTGTTGGCTCACTTTAAGCATTGAATCGAAAAGGTAGTCGCGATCCAACAGACCATGCAATAGAGTAGACAATGCCTGACACGCATCCATCGCTGGGTATACACCGTAAAAATCATACTCGTCGGCACTTGGGAACAATTCTTCGAGCTTCTCTAGTTGACGCTCGAAATTCACTTTCGCGTTCTTAACGGTCAGAATTTCCCATACACTATCAAGAATCGCTCGGTAAGCACGCGGTTCAGCAAATTCTGTGTTCTCACAAAACATCGCATAGTTTGGATACATGCGTTCACACAGACACGCCATAAAGGTAATTTGTTGCCAAGGTTCTAGTTTTTCTAAACGAACCTGAAGAGGATTCTTAAGCATAGTCACTCAATCATTGAAGAAAAAAACAGCGAAAGTGTACTTGATTCATCACAGGGAAAAAAGTTAATGCAGCATCCAAATCAGATTTTCCTGCTCTCAGAGCATCGCGACACCTACGAAACGTTATTGGCGGAGAAAAATCTGCCCGACCTGAACATTACGGACAAGCCGCAAGAGGCACACATTGTTCTTGCCGATCCTCCTTTACTCTCACAAAGATTAGACGAATTTTCACAACTTGAGTGGGTACAATCTACCTATGCGGGCGTAAATGCGCTCATTACCCCAGAATTTCGCCAAGACTATACGCTGACGAATGTGCGTGGCGTGTTTGGTCCGCTAATCGCAGAGTACGTCCTCGGATATTGCATCAGCCACTATCGTCATTTTATGCACTACCACCAGCAACAACAAAACAAACAGTGGCAACCGCATCTCTACACATCACTGCAAAGCAAAACCATGGTGATTCTCGGTACGGGTAGCATTGGGAAATGCCTAGCACAAACGGCCCAGGCGATGGGGATTAACACGATTGGTATTAATCGCACAGGAATTCCAACAGCCAATGATGAATTTGCACAAACCTTCCACATCAATGAACTAGCAAATGCTTTAAGAAAGGCAGATATTGTCGTTAATACGTTGCCGAGCACACCTAATACTCGTGCCTTGCTCAACCGTGAAACACTTCAACATCTCAACCAAGCTTTATTATTCAATGTAGGTAGAGGAGATGTGTTGGATGAAGCCAGCTTGTTGCTCGCCATCAAGAATCGCTGGGTAGAACACGCTTTCTTGGACGTGTTTGAGCAAGAACCATTGCCACCAGCGCATCCGTTTTGGAAGTTACCGCAAGTGACCATCACGCCACACATCGCCGCATTGAGCTTTCCTGAACAGGTGGTCGACATTTTTGCCGACAATTACCGACTTTGGCGCGATGGTTTCTCATTAAACAATCAAGTGGATTTCGAGAAAGGGTATTAAAGATTGATGTCTCTAGAGAATCTACTCCAACAAGTGCGCGCGTGCCAAATCTGCGCTGAGAGTTTACCTCTCGGAGCCAACCCTGTGGTTCAAGCCGGTAAAAACGCACGCATTCTGATTATTGGCCAAGCGCCAGGAACAAAAGTCCACAGCACTTCGATACCTTGGAATGATCCAAGTGGTGACCGACTGCGCCAATGGCTTGATATCGACAAAGACGTGTTCTACGACCCGAATAAAATTGCCATTGTACCAATGGGATTCTGCTATCCGGGTAAAGGTAACTCGGGAGATCTGCCACCGAGAAAAGAGTGCGCTCCTACATGGCACAAAAAGATTCTCGAACAGCTCCCCAATATAGAGTTGACTCTGCTTATTGGTCAGTACTCTCAGCAGTACTACCTCACCAACAAGCCCAAAACTCTCACGCAAACCGTTCAGCAATGGCAAGATTGGGAACCTGAGTTTATTCCTCTACCTCACCCTTCCCCACGCAATACGCTGTGGTTAAAGAAGAATCCATGGTTTGAGTCGGAAGTCGTTCCCTATATCCAACACCGCGTTCACTCGATGCTTTGAGTTACCGATGATCTAATTGCTAGTTAATCTGAATAAGAAAATTGAAACACAAACAACATAAACTTAAGTCATTGTTTATAATTGACTTTAATTCTTATTGTACAGCTTAGATAGTAATTAGATCATGACAGGCCAAATGCTTACTAAGCTGTACAATTCAAATTTCAGGTAAAAAAATACCGGCACTGATGGCCGGTATTGGATTTCAATAAATCGAGATTATTTGTGGTAAGGCTTAGATAGCTCATGTACCGCTTCAACAAACACACCCGCGTTTTCTGGCGGCACATCTAGGTGGATGCCATGACCTAGGTTGAATACGTGACCTGTACCAGCATCACCAAAACCTTCTAGGATACCCGCTACTTCTTCACGGATACGCTCAGGTGAAGCGTAAAGCATAGATGGATCCATGTTGCCTTGCAGTGCCACTTTATCGCCGATACGCGCTTTCGCATCTGCAATATTGATCGTCCAGTCTAGACCAACCGCATCACAACCCGTTGCTGCGATTTGCTCTAGCCACATACCGCCATTCTTAGTAAATAGCGTAACAGGTACGCGACGACCGTCATTTTCGCGAATCAGGCCATCCACTATCTTGTGCATGTATTGCAATGAGAACAGGTTGTAATCACGAGGAGTCAGAACGCCACCCCATGTATCAAATACCATAACTGACTGCGCGCCGGCTTTGATTTGTGCATTTAGGTAGTCAATCACGCTATCTGCTAGCTTATCCAGTAGAAGATGCAGAGTTTGAGGTTCTGCGTACATCATCTTCTTGATCTTCGTGAAGGCCTTAGAGCTACCACCTTCAACCATGTAAGTCGCAAGCGTCCATGGGCTACCAGAGAAACCAATTAGAGGTACATCACCATTCAAATCTTTGCGGATTTGACGCACGGCATTCATTACGTACTGCAGTTCACCTTCTGGATCTGGCAGACCGATTTTCTCTACGTCGGCTTTGCAAGTAATTGGGTTATCGAAGACCGGACCTTCACCAGCAGCAAAACGCAGACCCAGACCCATTGCATCTGGGATAGTTAGGATGTCAGAGAACAAGATCGCTGCATCAAGAGGAAAACGGCGTAGTGGTTGAAGAGTTACTTCAGACGCCAGCTCCGCATTCTTACACAAAGACATGAAATCGCCCGCTTGAGCACGCGTAGCTTTGTATTCTGGTAAGTAACGACCTGCCTGACGCATCATCCATACTGGCGTGTAATCTACCGGCTCTTTAAGAAGCGCACGCAGATAACGATCATTTTTTAATTCAGTCATTCCGTAGTTCCAATTGTTAGGCTTTCTTTGAAAGGGGGTATTCTATCACTGATTTAAGGCCAATAGCTGTGTGCTTTGCAACCTGGATCAAGTTATTAACTTTTAAATCAATGCTTAATTTGCACACAATCCGCATCAGTGTTAAAAATTTGTTCGCTAGCGAAAACTACAATTATAAACTGAGTACTCGGTACTCAGCATCTCATAACGACATCTTACTTACCCCCTCCCTCTCGGAGGGTTTTTTTTGCCTAAATTTCAATAAATTAAAAAGCCACCTTGCGGTGGCTTTAAGAACGAGCAGTTATGACTGGCAAACTTTTTTCATTAACCCTTTTACATGTCCTTTAGACAAATATGTCGGGCAAAGAGCTTCTCTTACGGTTTGCGACTCAATAATGTAATTTTCAAAGTTTGTTAGTGCGGTGTTAGCACACCTTTGTGTAGCAACCTCTTTCGCCAAAGCGAAGTTGGTATTATTTGGTCTATCCAAGGTGTAGAGCAACGCATTTGCGACGTTTTCATCCGCACAGTAGTTCTCAGCTTGCTGCACTGCTGCTGCAAAAAAAGGAACCGACAGTGACTTCGAGACATTCTGGAAAACTTTGGTTCCTTCTTCGTAACTCACCTCAGCGCTTGGTGCCAAGGTACTAAGAAGCTGACCATAATTTTCCACACATCCCTCTATCGCATATTGAATACATGGTTGTGCTGCAGGCACCAGCTCTTTCGAGAACTGCTGAGTAAAACTCTTAGATTGAGAGAGAAATGGGTAAGATAGGATTAACTGCTGACCCAGACCAATCGCATCATCTTTTGCTCCAGATGCGACATAGTGTTCAAACCCTCCCAACGCCGCATTTTGAACTAGGCTTTCCCACTCGCTATTACGTTGAGATGGACGAATATCTTCCGCATGCGCTAATAGCTCGTTCCAATTTTTAGAGCTGTTCAATGCCTTTAAGTCGTCCATGGTGTAACGAGCTTCTTCACCGACCACGGCAAAGCTGACGGACACCATGAATAACGACAATAACGTTTTCTTCATCGTTTTAGTTCCATGCCTGCTTAAGGTACTTCAACGTTGAAGAGTCGTAAGCCGCATTTGGATTCAGAGCAACTTTGAGTACGCTACCACCTTCATCTAACGCGAAACCTGCTTTTTTCGCATTCACTGAATCTTGACCTACGAATTGGATTTTTTGAACTTTTTGAAACTCTTCTTTATACAAAGCTGCGTGCTCAGTTGTCGTGCACAACTTCACCATATCATCATAGATGTAGTTAATAAGGCCACCTAACCAACCGGTGGTTTTTACTTTATCAAGTCGAGCTTCAGAAAAATCATAATTATCCCACTGAGCCCAATCGATAGTGGTTTCTAGTACTTCATTACCACAAGCCTGCTGCACCTTGGTTACATTTTCTGTCATGGTATTTTCTGTCAACATGCGCTTCGCTTTTACTTCGATACTTGCATTTGCCGACATGCTTACCATTGTGCACGATACTAATCCTAGCCATAACGCTGATTTCAACTTCATTCGGTATACTCCATTATTTATAAACCCATCAATACAGAACGTCATACCAAGCTAGTCTAGCAACAGTGATGTCTCAAAAATGATTAATTTTTAACCTTTACTTCCTTTACGATCAGCATCTCAGTCTGAAAGAATATCACTAACGGTCTGCTCAATTAGCGCTCTTGCAATAGTGCCTGTTGGTGCCACTGGTGGCATCTCTTTCACACCGAACCATTGCGCATCGGATAACTCCGTATAATCCGGATTGAGCTCACCAGAATCATAATCGGCGAGGAACGCCATCATCATACTGGATGGAAAGGCCCAAGGCTGACTGCCAAAATAACGAATGTTTTTCACGTGAATGCCCGTCTCTTCATGCACTTCGCGCACGACACAGTCTTCTAAGGTTTCTCCCGCCTCTAAAAAGCCCGCAATCACGGTGTACATGCCATTTCGATGCCTTGGGTGTTGCGCTAGTAAAATCTGATTTTCTTTACGCACAGCAACGATGATGCATGGGAAAATGCGCGGGTAGTGCAAAGTACGACACTCTCCGCATTGCATGGCAAATTGATTATTATTAAGAAAGTTGCGCCCACCACATTGCGGACAAAAGCGTAAGCTTTGGGTCATGTGCCCATATTGGATAGCCTTGCTCAACAGCATAAATAGCGGTTCAGGGAAATGTAGACAGTCGCGCAATGAAACGAGTGGGAGATCTTGCTCCAAATCTGCAAAATTAATCCACATCACTGGCGAACCAAGATAGTCACCAATTTGCCTCGCATTCTCTTCTGGCAGTGAGAACTGCTCCGCACTACCAAAAGGCACAGCACCATCCACCAGCCAAATTTCACTTCCTGCAACAACACACCAATGTGCATTTGCCACACGGTTAACATCACCTTTTCTTAACATTACACCATCCCTTTGCTTGAAGTTCGTTCATTTTACTGGCAATCTAATTTCATACTAGAGTTTGTTCTTAACGATATTTGCAACTATAAATTCTAGTAAGGACAAGAGTTTGTAATAACTTTACTAACTTTGCTTTGCAAAGGATACGTTCGCCAGACGGCGATCAGATCATGAGGGCATGGTCATGCTAAAAAAATTCAAACAAACACAAGACCAGTGGGGTGGCTCAAGTGATGTCATTGATCACTGGTTAGAGACGAGACAATCCTTAATTGTCGAATATTGTAAGCTTGCAGCACTGCAACCTTGTTCGAAATCCAACGTTCTAGAACTTCCTTCTCCCTCCGAGCTACAAAACTTCTGCCAACACCTAGTCGATTATATTTCCGAAGGCCACTTCAAAATCTACGATATGGTGATGGATAAGTGGAAAGCCACTGGCTTTGTCGCAACAAACGAAATCAACCAAACTTACGGCAAAATCGTGCTAACCACGGAACCGTTGTTAAACTTCACCGATAAGTATTCAGACGTGACAGAAGATGATGAGTTAGAGGATTTCGACTCTGATATGTCTTTGATCGGAGAGATCATTGAAACGCGCTTTGAAGTAGAAGACCATTTGATCCAGCTTATCGCGGATAGCCTTGCGATGCCTCCTGGTGCATAAATGATAATAGAAAGGAGTGAAAGGGTTGATGACTATATATCAGCCCTTTTTTGTACCTCACAACCGAGTGAAGTGAATAGATACAAAAAAGGCACCCGAAGGTGCCTTTTCTTTTAAGCTCTTAACGATTACTCGTCAGAAGAGAAGCCAGCGTTTAGAAGTGCTGCTAGGTTATCTGTTGCTTGTTCAGCAGATGGACCTTCTTGCGCTTCAGCACGTTTAGCTTGACGCTCTTGGTGGTATGCGAAACCAGTACCAGCTGGGATCAGACGACCAACAATTACGTTCTCTTTCAGACCACGTAGGTCATCACGCTTACCAGAAACCGCAGCTTCTGTTAGTACGCGAGTTGTCTCCTGGAACGATGCCGCAGAGATGAACGACTCAGTTGCTAGAGACGCTTTAGTGATACCTAGAAGTTCACGTTCAAAACGTGCAGGCTCTTTGCCTTCAGCTTCTAGATTACGGTTAGCAATCTTAACTTGTGAGTATTCAACTTGCTCGCCAGGTAGGAACTCAGAGTCACCAGCGTGAGTAATTGTACACTTACGTAGCATTTGACGAACGATAGTCTCGATGTGCTTATCGTTAATCTTAACGCCTTGTAGACGGTAAACTTCTTGTACTTCGTTAGCGATGTACTGAGTTACTGCGTGTACGCCACGTAGACGTAGAATGTCATGTGGAGACTCTGGACCATCAGCGATTACATCACCACGTTCAACGCGCTCACCTTCGAACACGTTAAGCTGACGATGCTTAGGAATCATCTCTTCGTAAACTTCACCGCTATCACGCGTGATAACTAGACGACGCTTACCTTTGGTCTCTTTACCGAAGCTAACTGTACCTGTGTGTTCAGCAAGAATCGCAGGCTCTTTAGGCTTACGAGCTTCGAACAAGTCAGCAACGCGTGGAAGACCACCGGTGATATCTTTGTTACCGCCAGATTTCTGAGGAATACGTGCTAGCGTATCACCCACACCTACTTCTGCGCCGTCTTCAATGTTCACGATCGCTTTACCAGGTAGGAAGTAGTGAGCTGGCATTTCAGTACCAGGGATCATTACGTCGTTACCTTGCTCGTCAACAAGTTTGATAGCTGGACGCATATCTTTACCTGCTGCTGGACGAGCTGCTGCGTCCGTTACTTCGCTTGAAGATAGACCAGTTAGGTCATCTGTTTGACGAGAAACTGTTACGCCATCAATCATATCTACGAACTGGATACGACCAGCTACTTCAGTGATGATTGGCAGTGTGTGCGCTTCCCAGTTCGCTACTGTTTCACCAGCTTCAACTGCGTCGTTGTCGCCCTTGCTTAGTAGCGAGCCGTATGGCAGTTTGTGTTTCTCTTTCGTACGGCCGAACTCATCGATGATGGTTAGTTCAGATGCACGAGAAGTGATAACTAGCTTGCCATCTTTGTTTGTTACGAACTTAGCGTTGTGAAGCTTAACAGAACCGTTGTTCTTCGCTTGGATGCTGTTCTCTGCTGCTGCTGTCGATGCCGCACCACCGATGTGGAACGTACGCATCGTAAGCTGTGTACCCGGTTCACCGATAGACTGAGCAGCGATAACACCTACTGCCTCACCTTGGTTTACTAGGTGACCACGTGCTAGGTCACGACCGTAACACTGTGCACAACAACCGAAGTCAGAATCACACGTTACTACAGAGCGCACTTTCATGCTGTCTACTGAGTTCTCTTCCATGATTTGACACCACTTCTCATCGATCAGGGTGTTACGTGGAATAAGAACATCTTCAGTACCAGGTTTTAGAACGTCTTCAGCAACTACACGACCTAGAGCTAGCTCAGACAGTGCAACTTTAACATCACCACCCTCGATGTGAGGCATCATGTCAACACCCTCGTGAGTGCCACAGTCATGTTCAGTTACAACAACGTCTTGAGCAACGTCTACTAGACGACGAGTTAGGTAACCCGAGTTCGCTGTTTTCAGTGCCGTATCCGCAAGACCCTTACGAGCACCGTGCGTTGAGATAAAGTACTGAAGTACGTTTAGACCTTCTTTAAAGTTCGCTGTGATCGGCGTTTCGATGATTGAACCATCTGGACGCGCCATCAGACCACGCATACCGGCAAGCTGACGAATCTGTGCTGCAGAACCACGAGCGCCCGAGTCCGCCATCATGTAGATGCTGTTGAATGACTCTTGCTGTTCCTCTTCACCTTCACGGTTAACTACCGTTTCAGATGAAAGGTTTTCCATCATTGCTTTCGCAACGCGGTCGTTGGTCGATGCCCAGATATCGATCACTTTGTTGTAGCGTTCGCCTGCAGTAACAAGACCTGATTGGTACTGTTCCTGGATTTCACGTACTTCTTCTTCCGCTTCTGCGATTTCAGTGTACTTAGCTGGCGGTACAACCATATCGTCGATACCAACAGATACACCAGAAAGTGCCGCGTAAGCGAAACCTGTGTACATGATTTGGTCAGCGAAGATTACAGTGTCTTTCAGACCTAGCTTACGGTACGCCTCGTTTAGTAGGTTAGAGATTTGCTTCTTACCTAGTTTTTGGTTAACGATGCTGTACGGTAGACCAGCTGGCACGATTTGCCATAGCATTGCACGACCAACAGTGGTATCTACCATCTTGGTCTCAGTTGTGCTGTTGCCGTCTTCGTCTACAACTGTCTCTGTAATACGTACTTTAACGCGCGCGTGAAGCTCAGCTTGTTTAGTGCGGTATGCTTTCTCAGCCTCTGCTGGGCCAGAAAGGTACATGCCTTCACCTTTCACGTTGATCTTTTCACGAGTCATGTAGTAAAGACCCAATACAACGTCCTGAGAAGGTACGATGATCGGATCACCTGACGCTGGCGACAGAATGTTGTTTGTCGACATCATCAGAGTACGAGCTTCAAGCTGTGCCTCTAGAGTTAGAGGTACGTGAACCGCCATTTGGTCACCATCGAAGTCCGCGTTGTACGCCGCACAAACAAGTGGGTGTAGCTGGATCGCTTTACCTTCGATTAGTACTGGTTCGAACGCCTGGATACCTAGACGGTGAAGTGTAGGTGCACGGTTCAATAGTACTGGGTGTTCGCGGATTACTTCGTCTAGGATATCCCAAACAACCGCTTCTTCACGCTCTACCATTTTCTTCGCAGCTTTGATTGTAGTCGCAAGACCACGAGTCTCTAGCTTGCTGTAGATAAATGGTTTGAATAGCTCAAGTGCCATCTTCTTAGGAAGACCACACTGGTGCAGACGAAGGTATGGACCTACTGTGATTACAGAACGGCCAGAGTAGTCTACACGTTTACCTAGAAGGTTCTGACGGAAACGACCTTGTTTACCCTTGATCATATCAGCAAGAGATTTCAGAGGACGCTTGTTAGAACCTGTGATCGCACGACCACGACGACCGTTATCTAGTAGCGCATCAACAGACTCTTGCAGCATACGTTTTTCGTTACGTACGATGATGTCCGGAGCCGCTAGCTCTAGAAGACGCTTCAAACGGTTGTTACGGTTGATCACACGACGGTATAGGTCGTTCAGATCAGAAGTCGCAAAGCGACCGCCATCTAGTGGTACTAGAGGACGTAGATCTGGCGGAAGTACTGGAAGTACAGTCAGGATCATCCACTCTGGGTTGTTACCCGATGCGATGAACGCTTCTACCAGTTTAAGACGCTTAGTGACTTTCTTACGCTTAGTTTCTGAGTTTGTAGTCTCAAGCTCTTCGCGCATTTGTTCAGCTTCAGCGTGCATATCCATAGAACCTAGTAGGTCCTTGATAGCTTCTGCACCCATCTTAGCTGTGAACTCGTCACCCCACTCTTCTAGACGGTCTAGATACTCTTCTTCAGTTAGCATCTGACCTTTTTCTAGATCAGTCATACCCGGTTCAGTTACTACGTACATTTCGAAGTAAAGAACACGTTCGATATCACGTAGAGGGATATCCATTAGTAGACCGATACGAGACGGTAGCGATTTTAGGAACCAGATGTGAGCTACTGGTGAAGCAAGCTCGATGTGGCCCATACGGTCACGACGAACTTTAGTTTGTGTAACTTCTACACCACACTTCTCACAGATAACGCCACGGTGCTTCAGGCGCTTGTATTTGCCACAAAGACATTCGTAGTCTTTAACTGGGCCAAAGATACGCGCACAGAACAAACCATCGCGTTCAGGTTTGAACGTACGATAGTTGATCGTTTCAGGTTTTTTAACTTCACCGAAAGACCATGAACGGATCATGTCTGGTGAAGATAGACCGATTTTGATTGCATCAAATTCTTCGGTCTTATGCTGTGCTTTTAGAAAGTTTAATAAGTCTTTCACAATCAGCTCCTGTAAGGAGTTAAAAGGAGCTCACCCGCAAAAGTGAGCACCTTTCTACCGATAATCCCGTGGGGATTACTCTTCGTCTTCTAGCTCGATGTTGATACCTAGCGAGCGGATCTCTTTCAACAATACGTTGAACGATTCAGGCATGCCAGGTTCCATGCTGTGGTTACCGTCTACGATGTTTTTGTACATCTTAGTACGGCCGTTAACGTCATCTGACTTAACGGTTAGCATTTCTTGTAGAGTGTAAGCCGCACCGTATGCTTCTAGTGCCCATACTTCCATCTCACCGAAACGCTGACCACCGAACTGAGCTTTACCACCTAGTGGTTGCTGAGTTACTAGGCTGTACGAACCAGTTGAACGTGCGTGCATCTTGTCATCAACAAGGTGGTTCAGTTTCAGCATGTACATGTAACCAACAGTTACAGGACGCTCAAACGCATCACCTGTGCGACCATCAAACAGCGTTAGCTGACCAGATGTTGGCAGGTCTGCTAGCTCAAGAAGTGCTTTGATTGATGCTTCTGGAGCACCATCAAATACAGGTGTCGCGATTGGTAGACCGCCACGCAAGTTCTTGATCAGAGTACGTACTTCATCATCAGATAGAGAAGCAATGTCTACTTTCTGGCGAGTGTCGCCTAGATCGTAAACTTTTTGTAGGAACTCGCGGAATTTCGCTAGTTCTTGCTGCTCTTTAACCATCTGGTTGATCTTGTCACCGATACCTTTCGCTGCCAGACCTAAGTGAACTTCCAGGATCTGACCGATGTTCATACGCGAAGGTACACCCAGTGGGTTAAGTACGATGTCTACAGGCTGACCTTTCTCATCGTATGGCATGTCTTCAACAGGGTTGATCTTAGAGATTACACCCTTGTTACCGTGACGACCCGCCATCTTATCACCCGGCTGAATGCGACGTTTAACCGCTAGGTAAACCTTAACGATCTTCAGTACGCCAGGTGCTAGATCATCACCTTGAGTGATCTTGCGACGCTTAGTTTCGAACTTCTTATCGAAGTCAGCTTTTAGCTCATCCCACTGCTCAGCAAGTTGCTCAAGCTGAGTTTGTAGTGCGTCATCTTCTAGCGTTAGTTCTAGCCACTTCTTACGATCAGTCGCGTCTAGTTTCGCTTCAGAGTAACCGCCTTCAATCAATACAGCTTTAACACGGTTTAGAAGGCCACCCTCAAGAATCTGGAATTCTTCAGTTAGGTCTTTCTTCGCTTCTTTAAGCTGCATCTGTTCGATTTCAAGCGCACGCTTGTCTTTCTCTACGCCATCGCGAGTGAAGACTTGAACGTCGATGATCGTACCTGATACAGAGTTCGGTACACGTAGTGAAGTATCTTTAACATCCGATGCTTTTTCACCGAAGATAGCACGTAGTAGCTTCTCTTCAGGAGTTAGCTGAGTTTCACCTTTAGGTGTTACTTTACCAACTAGGATGTCACCACCCTTAACTTCAGCACCAATGTAAACGATACCTGACTCGTCTAGTTTAGACAGAGCAGATTCACCTACGTTTGGAATATCCGCTGTGATCTCTTCAGAGCCCAGCTTAGTGTCACGCGCCACACAAGTCAGTTCTTGAATGTGGATTGTCGTGAAGCGGTCTTCTTGAACTACGCGCTCAGATACTAAGATCGAGTCTTCGAAGTTGTAACCATTCCAAGGCATGAACGCGATACGCATGTTTTGGCCAAGCGCTAGCTCACCAAGGTCTGTTGAAGGACCATCAGCAAGAACGTCACCGCGTGCTACAGGTTCACCTGGCATCACACATGGGCGCTGGTTAATACATGTGTTCTGGTTAGAACGTGTGTATTTAGTCAGGTTGTAGATGTCGATACCAGCTTCACCTGGTACTAGCTCTTCTTCGTTCACTTTAACAACGATACGAGAAGCATCTACTGACTGAATTACACCACCACGTTTCGCAACTGCAGTTACACCTGAGTCAACGGCTACGTTACGTTCGATACCAGTACCAACAAGCGGTTTGTCAGCTTTCAGTGTTGGAACTGCCTGACGTTGCATGTTCGCACCCATCAATGCACGGTTCGCATCATCGTGTTCTAGGAACGGGATAAGCGATGCAGCGATAGATACAACCTGGTTTGTCGCAACGTCCATGTACTGAGCGTGCTCACGAGGGTGTAGACCAGATTCACCTTTCTGACGAGCTGTGATCAGCTCATCTGCAAAAGTACCATCTTCGTTTAGCTTAGCGTTCGCCTGAGCGATAACGAATTGGCCTTCTTCGATTGCAGATAGGTAATCTACTTCGTCTGTTACAACACCATCTACAACGCGACGGTATGGCGTCTCAAGGAAACCGTACTCGTTACAACGCGCAAACGCAGATAGAGAGTTGATCAGACCGATGTTTGGACCTTCCGGCGTTTCGATAGGACATAGACGGCCGTAGTGAGTTACGTGTACGTCTCGAACTTCGAAGCCAGCACGTTCACGAGTTAGACCGCCAGGACCCAATGCAGAAATACGACGCTTGTGCGTTACTTCTGATAACGGGTTGTTTTGGTCCATGAACTGTGAAAGCTGTGAAGAGCCAAAGAATTCTTTAACTGCCGCAGAAATTGGTTTCGCGTTGATCAAGTCTTGAGGCATAACAGCGTCAAGGTCGCCTAGGCTTAGACGTTCTTTAACCGCTCGCTCAACACGAACTAGACCTACACGGAACTGGTTCTCAGCCATTTCGCCGACAGAACGGATACGACGGTTGCCTAGGTGGTCGATATCGTCCACTTCGCCTTTGCCGTTACGGATCGCGATAAGCTTCTTCATCACTTCGATGATATCTGTTTCATCAAGTGTGCCTTGCTCTTGAGCATCTTCACGACCGATAGAGCTGTTAAACTTCATACGACCAACAGTCGATAGATCGTAACGCTCTTCAGAGAAGAATAGGCTTTCGAATAGTGCTTCTGCAGCTTCTTTTGTTGGTGGCTCACCAGGGCGCATCATGCGGTAGATTTCTACCAATGCAGAAATACGATCAACTGTGCTGTCGATGCGTAGTGTTTCTGACATGAATGGACCGTGGTCTAGATCGTTCGTAAACAGAACTTCTAGTGCTTTATGGCCAGCCTGAGATAGATTCGCTAGTGCTTCCAGGCTGATTTCCTGGTTAGCATTAACAATGATCTCGCCTGTTGCTTCGTTGATGTAATCTTTCGATGCAACTTTACCAACGATGTACTCTACTGGTACTTCGATGTGATCAACGCCATCTTTCTCTAGTTGGCGGATATGACGAGCTGTTACGCGACGACCTTGCTCTACGTAAACTTTACCATTCGATTCGATGTCAAATGACGCAGTTTCACCACGTAGACGATCTGGAACCAACTCCATCAGTAGAGTTTGGTCTTTCACTTCGAAGTTCACTTTCTCGAAGAAGATATCTAGGATTTCTTCAGTCGATTTACCTAGTGCACGAAGGATGATCGATGCTGGTAGCTTACGACGACGGTCGATACGAACGTACAAGTTATCCTTAGGATCAAACTCGAAATCAAGCCATGAACCACGGTAAGGAATAACGCGCGCGTTGTATAAAACTTTACCTGAAGAGTGGGTCTTACCCTTATCGCTGTCGAAGAACACGCCTGGGCTTCGGTGCAGCTGGGATACGATAACCCTCTCGGTACCGTTAATTACGAAGGTACCATTGTCTGTCATGAGTGGAATTTCACCCATGTAGACTTCTTGTTCTTTAATGTCTTTTACAGTACCTGCTGGCGCGTCTTTATCAAAGATAACTAGGCGTAGTTTTACACGTAGTGGCTTTGAGTAAGTTACACCGCGGATTTGACATTCTTTAACGTCAAAAACTGGCTCACCAAGACGGTAGCTAACGTATTGCAGCTCAGAATTGCCGTTGTAGCTCTGAATCGGGAATACAGAACGGAAAGCAGCTTCAAGACCGTATTGACCTTCAGGATCCTGTTCGATAAATTTGTCGAACGAATCGAGCTGGATCGATAGCAGGTATGGAATGTCCAAAACTTGTGGACGAGTACCAAAGTCCTTACGGATGCGCTTTTTCTCGGTATAAGAGTAAACCATGGGGTTCCTCAGCTCGCTGATAAGTGACCCAAACTGTCCGCCCACTCCTAGTTACTTAAGGGGGGTAAGGGACAGTGACTAATATAGCTGTTTACTGTAGTGACATTTCATTTCGAAAGAATGAAATGTTTTTTGCATGGATATCAGGCGCTTAAACAGCGGGAAAATTCGCCTATACCCTACAGCGCAAAAAGGCCGGTGGTTAAAAAACCACCAGCCAATTAGCCGTTAGGCTAAGAAACTATGCAATAATTACTTAACAGCAACAGTTGCACCAGCTTCTTCTAGCTGAGCTTTAAGAGCGTCAGCTTCTGCTTTGTCAACACCTTCTTTAAGAGGTGCTGGAGCGCCGTCTACAAGAGCTTTAGCTTCTTTAAGACCTAGGCCAGTTGCGCCACGTACTGCTTTGATTACAGCAACTTTGTTACCGCCAGCAGATTCTAGGATTACGTCGAATTCAGTTTGCTCTTCAACAGCTGCACCAGCAGCAGCGCCGCCAGCTACAACAGCAGCAGCAGCAGAAACACCGAATTTCTCTTCCATTGCTTCGATTAGTTCAACAACTTGCATTACAGACATTTCTGCAACTGCGTCTAGGATTTGCTCGTTAGTAATAGACATAACAATTCTCTTTTAAGTCAACAATAAGTTTATTAAGCAACCAGTAAAAAGCAAGGCTTATTAAGCAGCTTCTTTTTGATCGCGGATAGCAGCGATTGTACGAACCAGCTTGCCAGCAGAAGCTTCTTTCATGCACATCATTAGGCGTGCGATTGCTTCGTCGTAAGTTGGTAGTGTCGCTAGTACTTCAGCGTCAGTTAGCGCGCCTTCAAATGCAGCAGCTTTGATCTCGAAGTCTTTGTTCTCTTTAGCGAAGTCTTTGAAAAGACGCGCTGCAGCACCTGGGTGCTCGTTAGAGAACGCGATTAGAGTAGGACCAGTGAAAGTGTCAGTTAGACACTCGTAATCTGTACCCTGAACCGCACGACGTGCTAGAGTGTTACGCACGACTTTCATGTAAACGCCAGCTTCACGAGCTTGTTTACGTAGAGAAGTCATTGCGCCAACTTCAACGCCACGAGAATCAGCTACAACTGCAGAAAGTGCACCACTGGCAGCTTCGTTGACTTCAGCAACAATTGCTTTTTTGTCTTGAAGGTTTAAAGCCATCTTGGATTTACTCCTGGTTGTCGTTACACCACTCACTATCATCACGACAGTGAGAGCTATTGAGGTGCATTCCCAGAAGAAAGTTAACTATTTACATAGAGCTTTCTGTCAGTTCGGGCACCATCTACGTAGGATAATTAAGTCAACGGTTAGGCAGACACCTACGGTCTTGGACGGAGACTGGGTCTTAATTCATTTCGAACTAGGAGACAGTTCAAAGAACCAAAGTTCAGCCCCAACCACAAATATTAGGCGCAAAATTATACACAAATTTTGCGCCTAAGCAAATAAATTATGCTTGAGTGTTCAGGCTAGCCTGATCAACAGCAACACCAGCACCCATAGTAGTAGAGATGCTTACTTTCTTCAGGAAAGTACCTTTCGCTGAAGATGGTTTAGCTTTCTTCAGAGCAACTAGAAGTGCTTCTAGGTTCTCTTTGATCTGCTCAGCAGAGAAGTTTGCTTTACCGATAGTAGTGTGGATGATGCCGTTTTTGTCGTTACGGTAACGAACCTGACCAGCTTTAGCGTTTTTAACTGCTTCAGCAACGTTAGGAGTTACAGTACCAACTTTAGGGTTTGGCATAAGACCGCGAGGACCTAGGATAGTACCTAGCTGACCTACAACGCGCATTGCATCTGGAGAAGCAACAACTACGTCAAAGTTCATTTCGCCTTTCTTAACTTGCTCAGCAAGATCTTCCATACCAACGATGTCTGCGCCAGCTTCTTTAGCTGCTTCAGCGTTTGCACCTTGAGTGAACACTGCTACGCGGATGTCGCGGCCAGTACCGTGAGGTAGTACAGTAGCACCACGTACGTTCTGGTCAGATTTACGAGCATCAATGCCTAGGTTAACAGCAACGTCTACAGACTCAACGAATTTAGCAGTAGCTAGTTCTTGAAGAAGAGCAACAGCTTCGTTGATTTCGTATTCTTTAGTTACGTCAACTTTTTCGCGGATTACGCGCATGCGCTTAGTTAGTTTTGCCATCTTATTAACCCTCTACCACTAGGCCCATTGAACGAGCAGTACCAGCGATAGAACGCTTCATCGCTTCGATGTCAGCACCAGTCATATCTGCAGCTTTAGTTTCTGCGATTTCTTGGATTTGAGCGTCAGTTACAGTGCCCACTTTTTCAGTGTTTGGACGGCCTGAACCAGACTTAACGCCAGCAGCTTTCTTAAGAAGAACAGCAGCAGGTGGAGTCTTAGTTACGAACGTGAAAGAACGGTCGCTGTATACTGTGATAACTACTGGAGTTGGTAGACCCTTCTCTAGAGATTCTGTTTTCGCGTTGAACGCTTTACAGAATTCCATGATGTTAACACCGTGTTGACCTAGAGCAGGACCAACTGGTGGACTTGGGTTCGCAGCGCCAGCAGCAACTTGTAGCTTGATGTAAGCTTCAACTTTCTTAGCCATGATAATTCCTAAGTTTGGGTACAAACGCTAATCACAGATCAGCTCCCCGTTTGTGTAAGAAACTTTTTACTTCACAAGAAGTAAAAAGGCGCGAAATTATAGTCATAATTCGCGCCTTATACAACCCTAAAAAGGTGATTTTTTATACTCTTTAAATCAGAGTATTAGTCCAGTTTTTCAACCTGACCAAATTCAAGCTCAACTGGTGTTGCACGACCAAAGATCGACACAGACACTTTCAGGCGGCTCTTCTCGTAATCTACTTCTTCAACGGTACCGTTGAAATCAGCAAATGGACCTTCATTAACACGAACCACTTCACCCGCTTCGTACATAGTACGTGGACGAGGAGCTTCACTCGCTTTCTCAAGACGGTTAAGAATAGCGTCAGCTTCTTTATCAGTGATAGGTGCTGGACGGTCTGAGGTACCACCAATGAAGCCCATGACACGCGGCACACTACGTACTAGGTGCCATGATTCATCGTTCATAATCATCTGAACAAGGACGTAACCTGGGAAGAACTTACGCTCAGATTTGCGACGTTGACCCGCGCGCATTTCCACTACTTCTTCAGTAGGAACTAGTACTTCACCGAATAGCTCTTCCATGCCGTGCATTTTGATATGCTCGCGCAGAGATTGAGCTACACGACCTTCAAATCCAGAGAAGGCTTGAACCACATACCAGCGTTTTTTTGGAGCTTCACTCATGAATTAAAACCCTCTATACCCCAGTTGCTAGAGCTACTAGACGAACCATAATTCCGTCAATACCCCATAGCACTAGAGCCATTACAATACTTACAGCTAAAACAATCAGTGTTGTTTGCATGGTTTCTTGGCGAGTAGGCCAAACAACTTTACGTACTTCCATACGCGATTCTTTTGCAAAACTGATCGCTGCTTTACCTTTAGTCGTTGTTGCTGCAACGCCAAGGGCAGCTGCAATTAGAACAACAACGCCTGCAGCGCGAACCACTACAGACATTTCACCATACAGGTAATTACCCACAACAGCGGCAGCTGCCAATACGAAAGCGGCAACCCACTTAAACGTATCTGCTGCATTTGAGCTATCAGGAGTTTCAGCATTATTTGCTTTCATAAAACCAACCTGTTACAAGTCTTAATATAGACGACAACAACCCCGCTGTTGCAGGGCAAACTCCATATCGCTGAAAAACAGCGAACTCTTCTTAAGATTAAGCCTCTTTGCCTAATCTTACTCTGCACCCAACCCACTTCTGAACAAGAAAACAGCAAAAATAATGTTGAGCGCAGAAAAAGGGCATCAAATGATGCCCTTTTTGCTACTGGTTCGTCAAATCTAATTCAAGATTTTCCGAAAGC
>NZ_JBICJH010000028.1:0-899 GCF_043102935.1 Vibrio sp. zbq_1 | reverse complement strand
TATTCGAAGATCTTAGCAACAACACCAGCACCTACTGTACGGCCACCTTCACGGATAGCGAAACGTAGACCTTCGTCCATTGCGATTGGTGCGATTAGCTCAACAACCATTTGGATGTTGTCGCCTGGCATTACCATTTCTACGCCTTCTGGTAGAGAGATATCGCCAGTTACGTCAGTTGTACGGAAGTAGAACTGTGGACGGTAACCTTTGAAGAAAGGAGTGTGACGACCGCCTTCTTCTTTAGATAGTACGTATACTTCTGATTCGAACTTAGTGTGTGGAGTGATTGAACCAGGCTTAGCTAGTACTTGACCACGTTCAACTTCGTCACGCTTAGTACCACGTAGAAGTGCACCAACGTTCTCACCTGCACGGCCTTCGTCTAGAAGCTTACGGAACATCTCTACACCAGTACATGTTGTAGTAGTTGTATCCTTGATACCTACGATAGCAACTTCGTCACCAACTGTTAGGATACCACGCTCGATACGGCCAGTTACTACTGTACCACGACCTTGGATTGAGAATACGTCTTCGATAGGCATTAGGAATGGCTGATCTACCGCACGCTCTGGCTCAGGGATGTAAGTATCTAGAGCTTCAGCTAGTTCAACGATTTTCGCTTCCCACTGCTCTTCGCCGTTTAGTGCGCCTAGTGCAGAACCTTGGATAACTGGTAGGTCATCACCTGGGAAATCGTACTCAGATAGAAGTTCACGAACTTCCATTTCTACTAGTTCTAGTAGCTCTTCATCGTCAACCATGTCACATTTGTTCATGAATACGATGATGTATGGGATACCAACCTGACGGCCTAGTAGGATGTGCTCACGAGTTTGTGGCATTGGGCCATCTGTCGCAGCAACAACTAGGATACCACCGTCCATCTGTGCAGC
>NZ_JBICJH010000027.1:0-1147 GCF_043102935.1 Vibrio sp. zbq_1 | reverse complement strand
GTGTTGTATGGTTAAGCCTCACGGGCAATTAGTATCAGTTAGCTCAATGCCTCACAGCACTTACACACCTGACCTATCAACGTCGTAGTCTCCGACAACCCTTTAGGATACTTAAAGTATCAGGGAAGACTCATCTCAGGGCTCGCTTCCCGCTTAGATGCTTTCAGCGGTTATCGATTCCGAACTTAGCTACCGGGCAATGCGTCTGGCGACACAACCCGAACACCAGAGGTTCGTCCACTCCGGTCCTCTCGTACTAGGAGCAGCCCCCTTCAATCTTCCAACGCCCACGGCAGATAGGGACCGAACTGTCTCACGACGTTCTAAACCCAGCTCGCGTACCACTTTAAATGGCGAACAGCCATACCCTTGGGACCGACTTCAGCCCCAGGATGTGATGAGCCGACATCGAGGTGCCAAACACCGCCGTCGATATGAACTCTTGGGCGGTATCAGCCTGTTATCCCCGGAGTACCTTTTATCCGTTGAGCGATGGCCCTTCCATTCAGAACCACCGGATCACTATGACCTGCTTTCGCACCTGCTCGAATTGTCATTCTCGCAGTCAAGCGGGCTTATGCCATTGCACTAACCTCACGATGTCCAACCGTGATTAGCCCACCTTCGTGCTCCTCCGTTACTCTTTGGGAGGAGACCGCCCCAGTCAAACTACCCACCAGGCACTGTCCGCAACCCCGATTAGGGGTCGACGTTAGAACATCAACACTACAAGGGTGGTATTTCAAGGACGGCTCCACACATACTGGCGTACGTGCTTCAAAGCCTCCCACCTATCCTACACATGTAGGGTCAATGTTCAGTGCCAAGCTGTAGTAAAGGTTCACGGGGTCTTTCCGTCTAGCCGCGGGTACACTGCATCTTCACAGCGATTTCAATTTCACTGAGTCTCGGGTGGAGACAGCGTGGCCATCATTACGCCATTCGTGCAGGTCGGAACTTACCCGACAAGGAATTTCGCTACCTTAGGACCGTTATAGTTACGGCCGCCGTTTACCGGGGCTTCGATCAAGAGCTTCGACCGAAGTCTAACCCCATCAATTAACCTTCCGGCACCGGGCAGGCGTCACACCGTATACGTCATCTTACGATTTTGCACAGTGCTGTGTTTTTAATAAACAGTTGCAGC
>NZ_JBICJH010000026.1:0-273945 GCF_043102935.1 Vibrio sp. zbq_1 | reverse complement strand
GTTGATGCAGTTAACAATGATGAACTTAACCTTAAAGACCTGACTATTAGCGCGTCAGTGTCGGATGGTGTTAATCCAACAGCTAGCGACAGTGATAGTTTGATTGTGAATCGTGTTAATGATGCACCGACTGTAGAAAATGCCATTGCAGACCAAGTGTTATCGGAAGATTTCGCGACCTACACGATCGACTTGAATGAAGTATTCAAAGATACTGATTCCTCGCTAGAATTCTCAGTTTCTGGCAATAACAGCATCCAAATTTCTATTGTGAATGGCGTCGCCACAATCACTCCGACAGCGGATTGGAATGGCAAAGAGACAATTACGCTTACAGCTAAAGACCCAAGCGGTGAAAGCGTTAACCAAACGGTGGACTTTACAGTAGCACCAGTAGTCGACATCGAGGCTGATAGCGCGGATGTAGTCGAAGACACACCAACCATCATTAACGTCTTAGGTAACGACACGTTTGAAGGCAAAAATAAAGTGGTGTCTCTGGACGCTGAGAATGGTCCTAAAAATGGCACCGTCATCGTAAACAACGATGGTACGGTGACCTACACACCAGATGATAACTACGTCGGTAAAGATACTTTCACTTATGTCGTGACATCAGGCGGTGTGTCTGAATCCACCTCCGTTGAAGTCAATGTAACACCGGTCAACGATGCGCCAGTGGCGAAAGATGACATCGCTACGACACAAGAAGACACTGCAGTTACTATTGATGTTCTACCAAACGACACCGACGCAGATGGCGACAAGCTGAGTATTGAATCAGCCTCTGTACCTAAAGAGCAGGGTACGGTTGAAGTGGTGGATGGCAAACTGGTGTTCACACCGGCCGAAAACTTCAATGGCCACGCTGAGATCACTTACACCGTCACCGACGGCGCACTGACTGACCAAGCAACGGTCAAAGTCACTGTGAATGCTGTAAACGACACGCCTGTGGTTGAAAGCAACATCGCAGATCAAGCCTTGGCAGAAGACTTCACGCCATACACCATCGATCTAAATACCGCTTTCAGCGATGTGGATAACGTTGATGGAGAGTTAACGTTTAGCGTCTCTGGCAACAGCAACATCCAAGTGGCGATCGTCAATGGCATTGCCACGATCACTCCAACGGCAGACTGGAACGGCTCAGAAACCTTAACGTTTACTGCTACCGACCCAAGCGGCGAGAGCGTTAGCCAAACGGTGAACTTCACGGTAACACCTGTGGCGGACATTGTGGCAGACAAAGCGACGGTCGTTGAAGACACGCCAACCATCATCAAGGTCTTAGGTAACGACACGTTTGAAGGCAAAGATAAAGTGGTGTCTCTGGACGCTGAGAATGGTCCTAAAAATGGTACCGTCATCGTAAACAACGATGGTACGGTGACCTACACACCAGATGATAACTACGTCGGTAAAGATACTTTCACTTATGTCGTGACATCAGGTGGAGTGTCTGAATCTACCACCGTCACGGTCAATGTGACACCAGTAAACGACAAGCCTGAAAGTGAAGACTTTACGCATGTCGCCGATGATCAGCTTACGCACGTTGTGTTTGATACAGATACGAAACCTCTGGGTAGCGGTGACTCTAAGGATCATATCGCGGATGTTGAAGACGACTTAAAAGGCAACGATCTACATGTCCGGATTACTGAACTGCCAACATCAGGTACGTTGTTCTTTAAAGATAGTGACGGTGAGTTGCACGAAATTAAAGAAGTAAGCGATACGCTTTATGACAAAGACAGTCTTTACTATGAAGCTGATAATGTTGGCTTCTTATTAGGTATCAAAGATCGTCCAAATACGCCTAATGGCTCAGAATCTACATCAGATTTCAATAACTGGGGATTAAGTGAGGATGGTGGACCATCACATTCCCGTATTGAGCATTTAGCAAATGGAGCCTCTATCACGATTTCCTCTGATAGCGGTGAACTTGCGCAATACAACCGTCAGGTGTCACATATCGGCAATGGTATCGCTGACAATGACGGGCAGGGTATTGAGAAGGGTGAAACGATTACGGTCGATTTGTCTAATAATCCTGTGGGCTCCGTAAACCTTGGTCTAGATGGATTAGGTGGATTGTTTGATTACGGTGATGACAACGCAGCGCTTATTACGGTTACATACTTAGATTCAAATAATGTCCAACAGACTCAAACGTTCGAGTTTTTGAAGCCTGAAGGCAACTTCATGCTATTCCAAGAAACAAGCGTTGGTTATGGGAAAGATCTAGCTCTTCCTGAAGGTTCGGTCATTACTCAGTTAGATTTTTCTACGAAAAATGAAGGTAACTGGGAGTTACGTTATGTAGAAGGTGTTCCTGCCGAAGACAGCTTTGGATATGTGGCAGTCGACTCTGAAAGTGGCGTTAGCGATCCATCTACAGTCAATATCGTTAACGAAATGCTAGATGGTAATGTTGCGGAAAATGGACCTGCGGTGCAGAGCATTACAGGTGTTACTGTTGTTGAAGGTGACAATGTCATATTTTCTGTTTCTCTAAATAATGCAACAGATCAGACCGTTAAGTATCAAGTGGATTTCTCTGCAGAGGGTTCTAGTACGAGCTCTCAAGACATTGATTTGTCGAACGCAACTTTTACTAATGGCGTGAAGTATTTGGGCGGATACCTTATTGTTCCAGCCGGTGTGAATGGCTTTGATATTACCATTCCAAGCATTGATGATCAGTTGGTTGAATCAACAGAAAGCCTTGTGATTAAAGTCGGAGATGTATCTGGCGTTGGCTATATTGATGATAATGATGTCCCTCCAACGGTTCAAAGTAACGAAATTTCCGGATTAGAAGACGAAGCGATTGTTATCACACTAGAACATTTAGGCGTCGTTGACAGTGAGGTAAGTGTTGAGTTTGACACTTCTGCTCTAAATGGCTCACTACAAGTGAAGGGCTCTGATGGTTGGGAAGCGGTTTCTGGCAGTGTACTCGCTTCTGATATCGAAAATGGTCTTGTTCGCTATGTTCCGGCTGAACATGAATCTGGTGCAAATGTTTTCGATAAAGATGGTGTTGGGAACGGCTTGGATACTTACGAGCAGATTCATTTCACTGTTAGTGATGGCAATTCTTCTGCTTCAGGTACGTTGAGTATCGACATAGAGCCTGTAGCGGACCCAATTAAGATTGACCTTACTTTCGGTCCAGTAACGTCTGTACCTGTGACATTAGGCGGAAGCTGGTCTACAGACGAAGAACTTAAAGATCTGCTTGAGGCAAGTAATTTACCAGGGCTTGACTTTGAACATGTGGTGACACAAGCGTTTAATAATGGTCATGCTGGTAATGACTTAATGCTAAGCGGAGACACTGAATCACCACTGAGTTTTGTAGGTGATCAACAAGCAGGTGCCAACGTTGATGCTCAAGGCAGTGATATCTTTGTGACTGGAGGAGGTAATGATTCTATCTATGGCGGTATTGGTTCATTAGATGATCAAGCTGAGACTGACACAGTTGTTTACTCTGGTAAGTTGTCTGATTACGACTTCAGCTATTACCCAGCATCTGACCACTCAGAAGTCCCGTATTGGATTGTCGAAGATAGTCGATTTATTGATACAAAAGATGTTGTTTCGAGCACTCATAAAGAGTCGGGTGACCACCTTTATGAAATTGAACAGCTTATCTTCCAAGATGCCATTATCAAGCTAGATAACAACACAGGAGAGTATGTTGTTCTTACAGAGCAACAAGTCTCTTTTGAGCTGAACCTTGATCTTATCGATGTGGATGGCAGTGAGTCATTCATTAACGATAGCGTCACCTTAACGGGAATCCCTTCAGGGCTAACATTAGAGGTGAATGGCAAAACGGTTACTGAAAACAGTGATGGTTCTTACACGGTTGACCTTTCAAGTGAACCAAATCAAACCAGCCATCAACTAAGCGGTACGATTACTGTACCAGCAGATTACAATGGCTCGTTAGATTTTGATGTAACAGCGACGGCAGGAAGTGTTGAAGTTAATAACAATACTCAAATGGGAGCGGACACGGCTTCTGTTTCAGTCCGTGATTATGAGTTTGTTTCTGGTACGCATGGCGATAACAACATAGTTGGGTCCGATGATAACGACGTGATCGTTGGTGATGTTCAAGGGTTACAAATTGTCGAAGGTCAGGATTACAACATTGCCTTTATGCTCGATACGTCTGGCAGTATGGGTTACGACGTAGGCCGTGCGGTAACTGAACTAAAAACAGTGCTGAATACTCTGATCGAAAGTGCAAGTGGACCTCATTCGGGCAAAGTGAACGTTTTATTAACCACTTTTTCCACTGAGAGCAAACAGGTGCTCGAATTGGATTTGAGCTCTGACAATGCTAAGTCTCAAGTAGAATCAATATTGGACGCAATTGTGAAGCTCGGTGACGGTAACACAAACTATGAAGCAGGCTTCCAATCAGCATTGAACTGGTTTGAGAATGCTGATAGTGGCGCAACGAATTTAAGCTATTTCATTTCTGATGGTCGTCCAAACCAAGCTACAGACAACAATGTGAATTGGTATAGCAGTAAAGAGAGTGTTGTACTTGGCGTATCAGAGCAGCAGTTAGTGACCTTGGCTGATGTCTTGCCAAGTGATTATAGATTTGGCGATACAGTTACATACAACAATAAAACAGTCATAGATTTCCGTGGAACAGTATATTCCCTTTCTACTGGTGAAAAGATGGGTAGGATGCTGAATTCTTACGAATATGACGACTTTGGGAACAACGTTCTTGAGCAAGCAAATAACGCATATAGCGCATTGGCAGAATTTAGCGAAGTACGCTCAATAGGTATTGGCGGTCATCTGAATGAAGATTCGTTGAAACACTTTGACTCTGATGGTGTTGTAAGAACTAACATCGATGTTAATCAACTTGCAGAAGTGATTCTTGGCAAAGAAGTGTCATTAATGCAAGGCAAGGATGAGATTAGTAGCCTTGATGGAAACGACATCATTTTTGGTGATGCGATTCGTTTTGATATCAATGGAGAGCAAGGTGTTTCTGCGCTACAAAACTATGTAGCTTCTCAACTGGGGAAAGATGTTGCTCTGGTAACGAAGGAGGAAGTTCATCACTACATTACTGAAAACCAAGCTGAGTTTGAGCAATCTCGTTATTATGACCAAGCGGACACCATTTATGGTGGTGCAGGAAATGACATCTTGTTTGGGCAAGGTGGAAACGACAAGCTGTTCGGTGGCGCAGATAATGACATTTTGATTGGTGGTTTAGGCAGCGACATTCTGACTGGCGGTGATGGTGAGGACATCTTCAAATGGATCGATGTGGCCAACGAACGCGACACTGTCACAGATTTTTCTAGCAGTGAAGACTCTCTAGACTTCTCCGATCTGTTTGATGATTTATCGAAAGATGAAGTAGGCGATCTGTTAAGTGATTTACAATCAGGTAGTCATACAGGAGACGCTGGCGGCTATCATGTTGAAGTAAGTCAAGATGGCAGCGCAGATACGAATTTGAGTATTACTAAAGGTAGCTCAACATTAGATATCCACTTCAATAGCGCAAGCGTGGATGATATCACACAGCATTTGATTGCGAGTCTCGATTCTCAATACAAAGACATGTAGTGACAAATCAGCCTCTAATAAAAAGGTCTAGCAATTGCTAGACCTTTTTTGATGTTCTTGAATAGTTAGCTTTTTGGAAGTGTGGTGAAAATGGTCCATTCTTTTTTCACTTCACCTTTGTGTCCTACTACTGTTGCGGTCACACGTCGGTTCAAAGCATGGCTTACTTCGTCTGTTCCGGTTGTTGCTAAAACCGTATCGCCGTAGCCAACAATAGTAACTCGATCAGGAGTAATACCGTTCTGTAGCAGTGCCTTTCTTACGTTCTCTGCTCGGCGTTTGGAGAGATCTAAATTGTGCTCAGATCCACCTGTGCGGCTCGCGTAACCTTGCAACTCAATGGATGTGCTTGGGTATTCTTTCAAGAAATCTGAGAGTTCTCGAATCTGCTTCGCGAAAACCGGGTTAATTTCATCTGAATCATTTGCAAATAACACTCGAATTTGCATTTGTTGTGATGAGTTTGCGTAAGATCCGCAGCCATCATTATCAATTTCCGCACCTAATGGTGTGCCCGGGCATAAATCGCGCTGGTTAATGACGCCGTCGCTGTCGTCATCTTGGTGGTCGGCCCATTGATCTGCAATAGGAGTGTCGATGTAATCGTATTCGTCGCCTCGATCACTCGAAGAGCTACATGCAGCAACAACTAATGACAGTGCAATAATAGTTATGTTTTTCATAATTAATACTCCACTTTTTCTAGCCATTCTTTCGGCATTTCGACTCTTAACGCACTCAACAATTGGCCAGTTGCGTTCATCACACGATATTTGGCATATTGCTCTGCATATTTTGAATCAAGGTAATCTTTACGCGCTTCAAACAACTCGTTTTCAGTGTTTAGAACGTCTAGTAAGGTTCGTTTACCGATTCGATATTGCTTTTCATACGCGATGACCGTCTCAGCTGCCGAATCAACGTGGTCTGCTAAAAATTCTTTTTGTTGCAACGTTAAGTCCAGAGCACTCCAAGATAAGCGAAGTCCTTCCTCAACATTACGGTACGCGCCTTCACGCAAGTCTTTCGCTTTGTTGAGTTGGTATGCGAAGTTTTCTGAATTTGCCGCATCGCTACCGCCGTTGAACAAGTTATAGCGTAAACGCAACATGGCGAGAGTTTCATCGCTTCGACCTTTTAAGCCATCCGCATCGTCTTTCCAAGTTTGAGAAGCTTCAATCGAGATCGTCGGGTAGTTAACGCCTTTCGATTGTTTGTATTGGAACTTGGCAGAATCCACATCCGCCAATGCGATTTGAATCACTGGGTGTAATTCAAATGCCAAGCCAACCGCTTCATCGACGGTGTAGGGGATAAAGTTCTGATCAGCTCTTGGAAAAATTAACCCTTGTGGCGTTTGCCCCACCAAGCGGGTAAACATTGTGTGGGAGTCGTAAAGGTTGTTTTGTGCAGCTGCCAGATTACCATGCGCTTTCGCTAAACGTGCTTCAACCTGTGTTAAGTCCGCAGTAGAGCCGATGCCGGAAGTGACGCGTTTTTTGATGTCCGTATAGATGTCTTTGTGAACGGCAAGATTGTTCTCAGACAGCTTTAAGACTTCATAAGCCTTTACCGCATCTAAGTAGACTTTAGTGACTTCTAATGCCTTGTCTGAAGCATCAGCTAACAGTTGGAATCGCACCGATTCTGCATCCGCAGCGGTACGGTCAATATCGTTTAATGTCGCGCTGCCATCCCAAATTAATTGGGTTAGGGTGATAGACGCTTCTTTTCTCGTATAGTCAGTGTTGCCTCGTCCGACTTCATCAGATGGGTCGAGGCCTTCGTAACCAATGCCCGCATCAAGATCGAGAGAAGGCAAATAGGCGCCTGTTGACGCCTCATTGATGTACCTTCGGCTCTCAAATTCATTAAATGCGCTTTTGATATCTGGGTTATTTTTTAACGTTAATGCCACGGCTTGCTCTAAAGTTTGACCGAAAACGGGTATAGACACTATTAAGCTACAGCAGCAAGCAATACTTAGTCGGTTCCATTTCACGGTGTTTCTCCTAAAAAATCGTGTTGCTTTTTGCTGTTTCATCTCACATTTGAGATAAAACATCACAAATAACAGTGTTTGAGTAAGTAAATTATCAACCTACTGTTAAACCTAGGCTTTTGTTTAGAATATCCAGAAGTTCGCCTGATTAAACCTTAGCACATGTGCAAAATGTTGCTTGGCAACCGTTTGTGTTTAAGCAAGAGAAAAGCTTGATTTCTTAATATCATAGCATTCCACGACCTGTGCAATTCCCTGCTGCACCTGTAACCCCGCCCCTTGAGTTAATCAGCACATCGCCCCTTGCACATACAACGAAAATATGAAGATTTTGACTAAACTATAGACGTAAATATTGGGGTGACAAACTTTTGACTTAGTTCAAAGTGGGGCGAGGTAGATATGGAACGAGTAACTTTTGGCTCATTGATGAGTAATATTGTAGTTATCGGTCTCGATGGGGAAATTAGAACCCTCGAACAAGGACAGTTGCCTAAACCAGGGGAACTAATCATTAACGAAGTTTCAGACACTTCAGAACTGGTCATTGAGCAAGTGACACCGCAAGGCAGTTCCATCAATGTAACTGGTGATATTACAGCGTTGATAGAAGCTATTGCAGCGGGACAAGACCCGACCCAACTAGGTCAAGAGTTTGAAACCGCAGCGGGCGAAGCAAATGGGTCTAGTCCTCAGACAACAGGGAATGTTGCGCGAACAGGGGCAGAATTGCTCGCCAGTACCAACTTTGAGACAGTTGGCACTGAAGGAGCGGGGTTTTCAACCACTCAGATTCTAACTTTATTGGACATTCTCCCTCCAACGCAGGCACCAGCTCCGACAGGAACTCCGATTCCAGTAACAATTACGGTGCAAGATATTTCTAGCCCTGCAGTAGATGAAGGGCAGCAAGTCTCTTTCGACGTTACCCTTAACCAACCAACGGAAGAAGAAACTACCATAGAGTTTACCCTTAATGATGGTTCTGCTGTAGGCGGGGCGGCGAGCGATGTTGGTGCAGATTATGTAAATACAACGGTTTTAATTACATTATCCGACGGAACCACCCAAGAAATTCAGGTGAATGATGATGGATCGTTCACTGTTTCTCTTCCGATCGGGGAAGAGTCTTTTACGGTTAGCTTGGATACCATTGATGATAATTTAGCGGAAGGATCGGAAACATTCAGTTTGTCCGGTTCAACGCCAGATCAGCCTACTCCAGTTACCGGTGTTGCAACGATTACAGATGAGGCAGAGCAAGGGCCAGAAGATACTGTAACCGTTAATATGACCGGCCCGAATAGCGTTTCGGAAGGTGAAACTACTTCCGAATACACCGTAACACTGAGCGATCCGGCGACAGTCGGTAGCATCGTGACCTTAGCTTACAGCTACACCACTGCATCCGGTGACGACATCACCGAAACCACCCAAGCGATTATTGGGGCGGATGGCGTAACCGCCACGTTTACCATCGATACCGTGGACGATGTGTATGCTGAAGGCGATGAAGTGTTCCGTGTCAGCGTATCGGGTATTGTGGACAGCGACAGCAATCCTGTCTTCGAAGCACTGAACCTCGATAATGCCTTTGTCGACACCACCATCAGCGATGAAACTGATCCAGGTCCAGAAGATACGGTTACCGTGACCATGACCGGTCCAGCGAATGTCGTAGAAGGTGATACCACCACGGACTACACCGTGACACTAAGCGATCCGGCGCCAGTCGGTAGCATCGTGACCTTAGCTTACAGCTACACCACGGCATCCGGTGATGACATCACTGAAACCAGTCAAGCGATTATCGGTGCCGATGGTGTGACGGCCACATTTACCATTGATACCGTGGATGACGTTTACGCTGAAGGCGATGAAGTGTTCCGTGTCAGCGTATCGGGTATTGTGGACAGCGACAGCAATCCGATTTTTGAGGCACTAGATGTTTCAAATGCCTTTGTTGACACCACCATCAGTGATGAGACGGATCCTGGCCCGGAAGATACGGTCACCGTCACCATGACAGGTCCAGCGAATGTCGTGGAAGGTGACACCACCACGGACTACACCGTGACGCTGAGCGATCCGGCGCCAGTGGGCAGTATCGTCACGCTTGCTTATAGCTACACCACTGCATCCGGTGACGACATCACTGAAACCACTCAAGCAGTGATTGGTGCCGATGGTGTGACGGCTACGTTTACCATCGATACCGTGGACGATGTTTATACCGAAGGCGATGAAGTGTTCCGCGTCAGCGTATCGGGTATCGTCGATAGCGACAGCAATCCTATCTTCGAAGCACTGAACCTAGATAATGCGTTCGTCGACACCACCATCAGCGATGAAACCGACCCAGGTCCAGAAGATACGGTTACCGTGACCATGACAGGTCCAGCGAATGTCGTAGAAGGCGACACCACCACAGAGTACACCGTGACACTGAGCGATCCGGCACCTGTGGGTAGCATCGTGACCTTAGCTTACAGCTACACCACTGCATCCGGTGATGACATCACTGAAACCACTCAAGCGATTATTGGTGCCGATGGCGTAACAGCGACGTTTACCATCGATACGGTGGATGACGTTTACGCCGAAGGCGATGAAGTCTTCCGCGTCAGCGTATCAGGCATTGTCGACAGCGACAGCAATCCTATATTTGAAGCACTGAATTTAGACAATGCGTTCGTCGACACCACCATCAGTGATGAAACCGATCCGGGTCCGGAAGATACGGTTACGGTGACCATGACCGGTCCAGCGAATGTCGTAGAAGGTGATACCACCACAGAGTACACCGTGACACTGAGCGATCCGGCTCCTGTGGGCAGTATCGTCACGCTTGCTTATAGCTACACCACTGCGTCAGGTGATGACATCACCGAAACCACCCAAGCGATTATTGGTGCCGACGGTGTGACCGCCACGTTTACTATCGATACGGTGGACGATGTTTACGCCGAAGGCGATGAAGTGTTCCGTGTTCGCGTATCGGGTATTGTCGACAGCGACAGTAATCCAATCTTTGAAGCACTGAATTTAGACAATGCGTTCGTCGACACCACCATCAGTGATGAAACCGATCCGGGTCCGGAAGATACGGTCACCGTCACCATGACCGGTCCAGCGAATGTCGTAGAAGGTGACACCACCACAGAGTACACCGTGACACTGAGCGATCCAGCACCTGTGGGTAGCGTCGTGACCTTAGCTTACAGCTACACCACTGCGTCCGGTGATGACATCACTGAAACCACCCAAGCGATTATTGGGGCCGATGGTGTGACCGCCACATTTACCATCGACACCGTGGACGATGTGTATGCCGAAGGCGATGAAGTGTTCCGCGTCAGCGTGTCGGGTATTGTAGATAGCGATAGCAATCCGATTTTTGAGGCATTAGATGTTTCAAATGCCTTTGTTGACACCACCATCAGCGATGAAACCGATCCTGGTCCAGAAGATATGGTTACGGTAACTATGACCGGTCCAGCGAATGTCGTGGAAGGTGACACCACCACAGAGTACACCGTGACACTGAGCGATCCGGCACCTGTGGGTAGCATCGTCACGCTCGCTTATAGCTACACCACCGCGTCAGGTGATGACATCACTGAAACCACTCAAGCCATTATTGGCGCCGATGGTGTGACGGCTACGTTTACCATCGATACGGTGGACGATGTGTACGCGGAAGGCGATGAAGTGTTCCGTGTCAGCGTGTCGGGCATTGTCGATAGCGACAGCAACCCAATCTTTGAAGCACTGAATTTAGACAATGCGTTTGTCGATACCACCATCAGTGATGAAACCGATCCTGGTCCAGAAGATACGGTTACGGTGACCATGACTGGTCCAGCGAATGTCGTGGAAGGTGACACCACCACAGACTACACAGTGACACTGAGCGATCCGGCGCCAGTCGGTAGCGTCGTCACGTTAGCTTACAGCTACACCACCGCGTCGGGTGATGACATCACTGAAACCGCTCAAGCGATTATCGGTGCCGACGGTGTGACCGCTACGTTTACCATTGATACGGTGGACGATGTGTACGCCGAAGGCGATGAAGTGTTCCGCGTCAGCGTGTCGGGCATCGTCGATAGCGACAGCAACCCAATCTTTGAAGCTCTGAATCTAGACAATGCGTTTGTGAACACAAGTATTACTGATAACGACGCTCCTCCTTCTATTTCAAATGTTGTGAATGCAGTTGTTTCGGAAGAAGGTTTAGCTAATGGTATCCCTGATAATACCGGATCACCTTCAGACACCACTAACTCCGCAAGTTTCTCAGGAACATTCACAGTTGCCGATCCAGACACGGCGAATGTTTCAGTGGTATTGGCCGGCCCTAACAACCTAACATCAGGAGGGGAGCCTATATCGTGGACGTGGGACAACAGTACTCAAACGCTGACTGCGAAAACCGCTCACCTGAGCGTTGTTGCTACTGTTGTGCTGAGCGAGCCTTCAGCCTCAGGTCAAGGCTCTTGGGACTATACTATTACTCTGTTTGAGCCACTTGATCATCCTGTTAATGATGTGGAAGACATCATCAACTTTGATTTACAGATTTCTGTAAGTGATGGACAAACAACGACATCTCAAAGCTTAAATGTGGTCGTTGAAGACGATTGCCCATACGTGCCTGTGGTTGTTCAACCCGTTGATGTGTCGCTTACTGATGCACCAATCGTTCTGACAGGGCGTATAGATTTTGCAGGAAGTGAGGCAGATGCAACCAGTCGAACATTTGGGGACGTTGTTGTGACTGCAAACGGTTTTGTGTCTGACGAATCTGCGATGCTGGGAACAGCTGAAATCAATCAATCATCAGAAGGGATTGGCGTTAAAAGTTCTGGTAACAACGGCTTCCAATTAGAAAACGAAGTCGATTATCGATTCGCGGGTAATGAGGGTGTATCAGAGCAGTTAATCATAGACTTAGGCAATAAAGTTGCTTATGGAGCAGAAATAGAATTTGAGAAAATGTTTGGTGGTGAACTTGAGAAAGGAATCGCATCTTTTTATAGAGATGGTGTATTAATTGCTCAGCAATCGTTCAGCTCTGACGCAAGCAGTGGTGATTACGCGGCGAATTTCAATGTTCAACAGGGGGGCTTTGATAAAATCATCCTCGAAGCGGCCAGTAATGGCAATGGCCCGGATACTGAAGACAACAGTGACTTTACCGTTAAATCAATAACCTTTACAGGTGCGTACTCCGGCGTGCCAATTGCTAGTGCGGATGGGAACCTCGGTGCTGTATATGGAGCTGATGGCCCTGGTTCTATAGTCTTAAATGGAGGCGAGGCTGGTTTAGAGACTCTAGATGGTCAAGACGTGTTGATATATGTCGACCCACAAAACTCTAATAGACTGATTGCAGAGGCTGATGGAGAGCTTGCATTCGAAGTTCAACTTACACCTAGCACTGGAAAATGGGAGTTCTTCCAATACTTGCCTTTGACCTCACCTTATGGCGATGGGGATATCGATTTTAACTACACGATTACTGATAATGATGGAGACAGTAAAACGGGGTACTTTTCTGTCAACCCTTACGCCCCACCAATCGTAGAAGGTGTAACACTAAACGTTTCTGAGGAAGGATTAAGCAACGCCATTGCTGATGACTCTGCTCTAAACGGCTTTGATGACACAACTGACTCGAGTTCTGATGTAGAACAATTGACGCTGGGTCAAACCGTTGATTCTGTTACGCTCAGTGAACCATCTACAGCTCTTACTAGTAACGGGATCTCTGTAACGTGGGCGTTATCAAATAACGACCAAATGCTTATCGGTTCAGCAAACGGTAAAGAGGTTATCAAAATATCAGTCAATGATACTGGAATGGTATCTACGGAGCTTCTTGGCCCAATTGATCACTCCAACGCATCTGGAGAAGACGCCTTAAATATTGAGGTGCCTGTGCTTGTCTCGAATGCTCGTGGTCTTACTAACTCCACAACGGTCAACGTTATTGTGGAAGATGACTCACCAGATTCTGCATCCATTATTCACGATGTAGTTGCAGAAACTAAAGAAAGTGCCAACGTTCAGCTCATAATGGATGTCTCGGGTTCTATGCGAACGGATAATCGCTTGCAGATAATGAAAGATTCGGCAACTCAGTTATTGAATCAATATGAGTCTATCGGTCAAACGCGAGTTCAAATTATTACTTATAGCAGTACAGCATCCACTTACGCTATAGGTGCTGCGACGTGGCTGACGGTCGACGAGGCCAAAGCGTATATTGAGACGCTAACTGCAGGTGGCGCGACTAACTATAATAACGCGCTAAATGAAGCAAAACAGTCATGGGATGATGTAGGTAAGTTAACCAGTGCGTCGAATGTTAGTTACTTCTTGTCAGATGGCCAGCCAAACCCTGCGTCATCATTTATAAACGACGCTCGTGAGCAGAGTTGGATCGATCACCTAACCGATCCTGATAATCAGATAACAGCCCTTGCGTATGGTATGGGCGTTAATCTTATGCCGGAGCAATTAGATCGCGTAGCATATGATGGCTTCTTGAATCAAGATCTTGATGGTGTTGTGGTTCCTGACGTAACTCAATTACCTCCGGTTATGTTGCAGTCAGTGATTCAACCTGTTGGGGGGAACTTGATGTATACCACTTCTCCAGATACAGGTATTGGTGCAGATGGTGGTTATATTAGCGAAATAGAACATGACGGTGTCACTTATTCGTTTGATGGTACAGACCTAATAGTAACTGACAATAACGATGGTATTTCGCATGCATTTGACGACACAACGATGCAGCTTACTATCTATATCGACAGCAAACATACTCTGGAAATCGACCTAAACGATGGTGCGTATGCATTTTATGGTGCGGTGGGTGATACAGTTGAAACGTTAGACTTCGATTATGTATTGACGGATAACGATGGCGATCAAAGTGAGAATACCCTGCAATTCGTTATTGATGAAAACGGAGGAGTAAATGCTGCAAGTAATGGCTCTGCAAATATTATTGAAGCTGAAGTAGACGTAAGTCATGACATCTTGATCGGCAATGATAACGAGGCAGATATCTTTAAATGGGTCAACGACTCCTTGGATACAGGAACAGATCTAATTAGAGGCTTTGAGAGAGATTTGGACACCTTAGATCTGAGTGAAGTCGTCGAAGATGCAGGGCACAATACAATAGAAGAACTTCTTAATAGTATTGACTTGAACATTGATGGTGATGACTTGTCTCTAGAAATAACCCATAACGATGGAAACTCAATTCAAACTATCGTAATAGAAAACGGGGCGACAGAGTTTAGTGACTTAATCGTGGGGAATGCGGACTTTGAGAGAGATGTGTTATCCGCGCTAACTAAGGTTAACTTAGAGCCATAATGAAAAGGGCCAATAGGCCCTTTTCTTCTGCTTTGTCTTACTTATTCTTAGCCTAAAGCACTTTACAAGCAAAGCCTTTTAGGTAGAAACCTTCTGGGTATGCCGTATCGGTTGGGTGATCTGCGGCTTGTTCAAAGCGCTCAACAAATTTCACTTGGCGGTTTGCGTCTACCGCTGCGTCAGCAATGATTTTTTGGAACAAAACTTGGTCCATTAAGCCAGAGCAAGAGTAGGTCAGTAGCGTGCCACCAGGTTTTAAAATTTGCATCGCCAACATATTGATGTCTTTGTAACCACGACATGCGCCATTTAGTTGCGCTTTGCTTTCTGCAAACTTAGGTGGATCCATGATAACCACATCAAACTGAGTACCTTGGTCACGGTATTCACGAAGCAGTTTAAATACATCTGCGTTTAAGAAAACAGCGCGCTTTTTCGAGATATCAAACTCGTTCAGTTCTGCATTGTATTTTGCTGTGTCCAATGCTGGCTGAGATACATCCGCATTAATTACGCGTTTTGCGCCGCCTTTCAGTGCGTAAAGACCAAAGCCACCCGTGTAAGAGAAGCAGTTCAGTACTTCTTTATCTTTAACGTACTTCATCGCTTGTTGACGACTGTCACGCTGGTCTAGGTAGAAGCCTGTTTTATGTCCACCTACAATGTCGACACTGATTTTCACGCCGTTTTCTTCGATGACGACAGATTTTGGAGGCTCTTCACCGTGCAATACGCCAGTGGTCTCTTTCAAACCTTCTTTCTTACGTACTGCTACGTCAGAGCGTTCGTAGACATTGCAATCAGGGAAGCATTCAACCAATGCATCTACAATCGCTTGCTTGTTGTATTCTGCGCCTGCGCTGAGCAATTGACATACGAAGAAGTTTTGGTAGCGGTCAATCGTCACGCCCGGCAAGCCGTCAGATTCAGCGGCGATGAGTCGGTAACCCGTTAAACCATCACGTTCAATCACGTCTTCACGAAGAAGTTGAGCATTTTGAAAACGCTTCACGAAAAACGCTTTGTTGATTTCTTCTTTTTCAAAACTCCAAATACGAGCGCGGATTTGAGATTCTGGAGAATATGCCGCTTTTGCTAGCCATTTACCGTCGTGAGTGAACACATCAACTGTTTCGCCAAGAGCGGGTTCGCCCTCAACTTTACCGATGCCTCGAGAGAAGATCCAAGGGTGCTTGCGCTTAACCGATTTCTCACGACCTTTAACCAAATAGATAGCAGCTGTCATTTCATTTGCTCTTGTTGAATTTTGAAAGGGGCGTATTGTCCGGGATGTTGAGGGCAAAAGCAATATCCCTCAACAATCCAGTCATTTGCTAAACGGTCGGTATCGTTAGTCATTATCGTTGGCACAGCTGTTAGCAGGCATAAAAAAGGGCCACTTGCGTGACCCTGATTAACTGATATTTGGTTATGCTCTCAAACCTGTGAGGAGAGATTCCATCGTATCGCTTTGCTTACGCAACTGTTCGACGTTTTGCGAGGTCGTGCTGATCATATTGCACACATTATCTGCTTGAACTCGGATTTCTTCGACACTTGCGGCGATGTTATCTGCAACGACACCTTGTTCCTCAGCCGCAGTCGCAATTTGAATACTGCTGTCTGAGATGGTTTGGTTTTTATCGGCAAGCGAGCCAATCTCTTGGTTTACTTCTGCCATCAGGTTTTGACCTTCGTTGGCATTGTTTACCGTAACTTCCATAAGTTTGGTAAGGGATTGACTGTTACGCTGTAATGATTCAATCATCGCTTGAATCTCAACGGTTGCTTGTTGAGTACGGCCTGCAAGAGCACGGACTTCATCCGCAACAACCGCAAAGCCTCGACCTTGTTCACCTGCACGAGCCGCTTCAATTGCAGCGTTCAAGGCGAGTAGGTTAGTTTGCTCAGAGATGCCGTTGATTGTTGTTACCACTTCATCAATTTGCGCTGCATTTGCATCTAGCTCTTCAACCGCTTGAGAAGCAGATTGAATCTCATTCGACAGATTTGAAATCGAATGAAGCGTATTTTCGACTTTCACTTGGCCTGATTGAGCCACACTACGTGCATCATCCGTCTGTGTGCTTGAGTCGTGAGCCAGTGTCGCAACTTCACGAATCGTTGACGCCATCTGCTCCGTTGCACTTGCAAGAGAGTTGAGGTGTTCTTGTTGTGTCGCAGAAATTTCAGAACTGTGGTGAATCGATTGATTCAAGTCCGAGCTGATTTGCTGCATAAGAGCGACAGACTCTTGGATAGATTGAACCATTTTTTGTTCACGCTCCGCGACTTTATCAATCGTGATGGCGATTTCACTGAACTCATCACGAACAGGGAAGAAATTCATCCGCGCGGTTAGGTCGCCATCAGCAAGCGTGTTTAGCGCCTTGTTCATGGTGAACATTGCGCCACCGATGAACGTCATGATGTAGTAAACACCCAGCGCGAGAACAAACAAGCTCACGCAGATGATGCTCACTTGGGTCATTGATAGGGCAGTCCACAGAGAAAGCTCATGATTCGCAACCAAACTGAATGCGCCATTCAATACCGATACAGATTGCGGTCCTGTGCCAATAGAGACTGTCTCTGAACCCGCAATAAGATTTGCTACTTGAGCTTGAGAAAGATTGCCAGCCTCTATCAGCCCTTTCATGAGCATCAACTCTTCCTGATACATACCTGAGATCAGAGCATTAGCCGCGCTATTGAGGACGAGAGTAAGAATGACTAGAGCAAGAAGAGGGAGAATGAAGAGCAAGTAGAACTTTTCTTGAATCTTTAAGTGAATGAGATACTTATCAATCCAGCGGAAAGGAATTTCTTTCATAATTATTATAACCATACGAAAACCCACTATCCTTAGTGGGGTGAATAAGACAAAACGAATATATCACTCAATAATCAGATGCGGTACAAAGATGAACGTAAAGTGTGAGAGATTTATAGTTAAAGGTCACGTTCAAGGGGTTGGCTTTCGTTACCATACTTCGCACCAAGGTTTAAAGTTTGGTTTAACGGGCTACGCGAAGAACTTGAACAATGGCGATGTAGAAGTGATGGCTTGTGGGCCTAAAGAGAAAATTGACCAGTTTTGTGAATGGTTACAAGAAGGTCCGCGGACGGCGACAGTAGAAAGCGTTACGCGAGAGAGCGTATCGTACAAACCATTCCGCGGATTTAAAATTCTATAATATTACAGGCACTTAGCTGGTTTAGGTAAACCTGCTAGCTTTGTTGCTTGTTTTGCTGGGCCTTTTTTGAACAGCTTGAACAAATATTTGCTGTTGCCTTTTTCTGGGCCGTGCGCCTTTTCCATTGCTTTGACAAGCATTCGCACTGCTGGAGAGGTATTAAACTCTTCATAAAAGTCGCGCACAAAATGCACAACTTCTAAATGAGCATCAGTAAGTTCGATGTCTTCTTCTTTTGCTAAAAGCTCAATCATGCCTTCTTCCCACTGAGTATGATCCAGTAGATAGCCTTGAGCATCAGTTTCAATTTCTTTGCCGTTGTAAACGAACATAACGTCTTATCCGTTAAGTGAACATGGATGTTTATAGATTAGCGCACACGTTAGGAAGTTCTCAACAAAAGAATCCTGAAGTCGTACTGAGCGAAGCAAAAGCATACAAAGTAGCAGGGCTTTAATGAATACTGATGATGTGTCCAAAACTCACTACTATGCAGAAAAATAATAAATTATTCAGCTTGTTAAAAATTTAACGGGGGTAATACCAAGATATTTGCATTTATATTCAGGCTTATTCATTTTTATTATCGTTTTTTGATAGTCAGCTGTCTAATTAATGAAATTTTGTTTAAGGATGAATCGGTTACGACGTTGTGTTTATTCCTTTGGGTCGATATTCTCTGGGTTTGATAACCGACCTGTGCTCAGGTTAGAAACAACACTCATGACAAGGAGTCAGTCATGTCGACACAACGTTACATTGAGATTAATGACAACGTAAAATCCACTTGGTCTATTGAGCGTATTTGGAAGCTTGCAGAATCCTTACCCGTAGAAGAAATTTCCATTGATGACATTAAAGGTCCGAATGAGGTGACCTGGTTTAGTGATGAAGGGCCGCAGCCGACCTGCCGTGAAATAGCGAAACATTGCCAACGCATCAACAATGCCGATATATCGTATCCCGTGATCTTAACTAGTGACTACCGAGTCTTTGATGGTATGCACCGAATCGCCAAGCAAATCATGTTAGGAGAGGAAACGATCAAAGTGAGACGCTTTAGAGAAAATCCAGAAGCAGACGAAGTTATCGAGTTGTCTGTAGAGCAGGCGTAATACACTGAATTGCACACAAAGAAAAAGCCCGAAGGAATTACCTTCGGGCTTTTTGATTTTACTTAACGAGAACCGATTAATCGTCGTTCATGATGCCTAGAATGCTTAGTAGGCTAGTGAACAAGTTAAGGATGTTTAGGTACATCGAAATTGTTGCACTGATGTAGTTTGTTTCTTCGCCACGAACGATACGACTTGTATCGAATAGGATGAAACCAGAGAACACGAGTGCAGAAACACTGCTGATTACTAGGTGAGCCATTGTTGAACCAACGAAGATGTTAATCAGCGCTGCAACGATCACAATGATCAAACCTGCCATCAGGAAGTTGCGCATGAAAGAGAAATCTTTCTTGCTTGAAATGGTGTAAGCCGATAGGCCAAGGAACACCATACCAGTCAAACCTAGAGCTTGAGCAATGATAGTAGGACCGTTTGGAATTGATGCGTAGTAGTTAAGCATTGGACCTAAAGCACCACCCATTAGAGTCGTGAAAACGAATGTCCAAACGATACCAGATGATGAGTTGATTGCCTTTGGCATAACAAAGAACAAAATACCAATCGCTGCAAGCTGCATTACAATCGCCATGATTGGTGAAATTTGCATTGCCATAGTCGCGATTGCTGCGATAGCACTGGTCATCAGTGTCATCGACAGTAGGAAGTAAGTGTTTTTCAGTACTTTGTTAGTTTCTAGTGTATTAGGAACACTTGTTGAACGAGTAAACATTGGACTGTTCATAATTATCCTCAATAAGGGAGTTTACTATTGGTACATTTATGGGGCTGAAAGTTCAAAAAATCAAGCCCTTTCCATGCATATCCTAGATAAAATGATAATGGAAATAAGATGTTATGTATGTGGCAACTTGTAACACAATATTACCACCAAGAGTTTTTGCGTTGGTGCTCACAACGATTGGTGATGTAAATGACAAAAAGCACTGGCTTCATTCGAAATCAGTGCTTTTAAAGCGTTATCTGCGTTGATGATTAATGATGCAGGATTTGCGCTAAGAAGTTTTGCGTGCGATCCGATTGAGGATTCTCAAAGAAGTCGACCGGGTTGTTCTCTTCTATGATTTCTCCTGCGTCCATAAATATCACGCGATCGGCGACTTCTTTAGCAAAGCCCATTTCATGGGTTACACACAGCATGGTCATGCCTTCTTCCGCCAATTCGACCATAACGTCCAACACTTCACGCACCATTTCAGGGTCGAGCGCAGAGGTTGGCTCATCAAACAGCATGACTTTAGGGCTCATACACAATGAGCGGGCAATCGCTACACGCTGTTGCTGACCACCAGATAACTGACCTGGGTATTTATCGGCTTGGTCTGGGATTTTAACGCGTTTGAGATATTTCATCGCAACCGCTTCCGCTTCCTCTTTCGGCATCTTTTTCACCCAAATAGGCGCAAGTGTGCAGTTTTCCAAGACCGTTAAGTGTGGAAAGAGGTTAAAGTGTTGGAAGCACATTCCAACTTCACGTCGCACGGCTTCGATGTTTTTCAAGTCTTCCGTAAGCTCTGTCCCAGAAACAAAAATGCTGCCTGCTTGATGCTCTTCAAGGCGATTGATACAGCGAATCATGGTCGATTTCCCTGAACCTGAAGGGCCACAGATAACGATTTTTTCGCCTTTCTTTACATTTAAGTTGATGTTTTTTAGTACGTGAAACTCACCATACCATTTGTTCATGTCCTTCAACTGGATCATATAGTCTTGTTGTTGCGTCATAATACGTCCTTGATCTTGATGAGTTATCGTTTGTGACCGGTATGAAGTTTGTTTTCGAGCCATATTGAGTAACGTGACATACCAAAACAAAATACCCAGAACACTAACGCGACAAATACATAACTTTCGGTAGCAAAGCCGAGCCATTCGGGGTCGGTGTTTGCTGCTTGTCCAATACCGAGCACATCGAACATACCGATGATCAGTACCAGACTGGTGTCTTTAAATAGGCCAATGAATGTGTTTACGATGGAAGGAATGGTGATCTTGAGTGCCTGTGGCAAAATGATCAGGCCTGTTTTCTTCCAGTAACTCAAACCTAACGCATCGGCAGCTTCATATTGTCCTTTTGGAATGGCTTGCAAACCACCACGTACCACTTCTGCCATGTAAGCCGCGCTGAACATGACCACACCAATTAAGGCACGAATAAGTTTATCCGTTTCGGAACCTTCAGCTAAGAACAGCGGTAACATAACGGACGCCATGAATAGTACGGTAATCAGTGGAACGCCACGCCATACTTCAATGTAAATCGTACAGATGCTGCGTATGATGGGCATATCAGAGCGTCGACCTAGAGCCAGTGCGACACCGATCGGTAATGAAACCACTATACCAACAAGCGCGATGATCAATGTGACCAACAATCCGCCCCATTTGTGCGTTTCAACCACTTCCAAGCCAAACACCCCACCGTAGAGAAGCGCAGCAACGATAAACGGATAGATGTTGACAAAGAACAGCCAAATCCATAAACGTTTTGGTGTTTTTTCATAGGCAAGAAGCACAGTGAAAATCGCGAGCGTGATGTAAAACAGGCGAGGGCGCCAAAGTTCTGCTTCTGGGTAGAAGCCGTACATGAACTGCTCCCAGCGAACACTGATGAACACCCAGCATGCACCTTCTCGGCTACAGTCATCACGCGTTGAGCCTATCCAGTCAGCATTAATGAATGCCCAATCGACAATGTGCCAAAGCGCATTAAAAACGATATAAGCAAGAATAAGCGTGACAATGGAGTTGACTGGGCCATTAAACAAATTCTTGCGTAACCACCCAACCACGCCAACGGTATTTGATGGTGGCGGGAGATCGGGCTGAAATTGATGTGTACTCATATTATCTCTCCACCAGCGCAACTTTGCGGTTGTACAAGTTCATTAACGCAGACGTGAGCAAGCTCAGCGTTAGATAAACGCCCATTGTCATCGCGATGATCTCAATGGCTTGTCCTGTCTGGTTCAAGGTTGTACCAGCAAACACAGAAACCAGATCCGGATAACCAATAGCCATTGCCAACGAAGAGTTCTTCGTTAAGTTCAAGTATTGGCTTGTGAGTGGAGGAATGATGATTCTCAAAGCTTGGGGGATAACAACCAGCTTGAGCGTTTTAGCACGAGGTAAACCAAGTGACATCGCGGCCTCTGTTTGACCATGACTCACCGCGTTGATACCGGAGCGTACGATTTCCGCAATAAAGGCGGCGGTGTAAACACTTAACGCCAATAGCAAAGCTGCTAGCTCAGGAATAATGCTGATCCCACCTTTGAAGTTGAAACCTTTCAGCTCTGGGTATTCCAAAGAGATTGGCATACCAGAAACGAAGTAAACCAATAGAGGCAAGCCAACAAGAAGCCCTAAACCAATTCGTCCCATCGGGGTTTGTTGGCCTGTTAGGCGTTGTTTGTTTCTAGCCCAAATAGAGATAGAGATCGTAGCGATAAGCCCGATAACAAACGCAGCAATTACAACCCCACTGCCTTCATTAAACACAGGCGCAGGAAAATAAAGCCCACGCACGTTTAAGAAAATAGCTTCGCCAAGGCTCAAACTCTGTCTTGCCGATGGTAATGCTTGCAGTACTGCGAAATACCAGAAAAAGATTTGCAGAAGAAGGGGGATATTTCGAAACGTCTCAATGTAAACCGCGGCTAAACGGCTAACCAACCAGTTTGTTGAGAGACGCGCTACACCCATCGTAAAACCAATCGCGGTGGCGAGAATAATACCCAGCACAGAGACTAATGCTGTATTCAAAAGACCCACGATAAACGTTCTGCCGTAAGAATACGTTTCGTTATACTCAATGAGAGTTAACCCGATACCAAAACCAGCTTCTTGATTCAGGAAACCAAAGCCTGTTGCGATGCCCCGAGCATCGAGGTTATTTAACGCATTGTTTATGATGGTATAAAAGAAAAATACCAGTGCAGCTATAGCAATGATCTGGAAAATAGCAGAACGAAAGGCAGGATTATAAATCAAGCTCTTGCTTCCGCTCGGTTTGGACATCGTACTTGGCGATGTATCTTTAGTCGGTTTCATACAGCGATAACCTCAAACCTTAGTTATAGATATCACTCTGTATAAATAAGTGGTTGTCCCTAAAGGCTTAACCTAGTGTTAGCTTGCAATAGATTTGTAGCGCGAGTTACTCGCCCAAACCCATATCATACTGACCAAGGCTTATTCCAGCCAATGAGCGATCCTTACTCATCCAGATTGATATATTCAAGAAAAAGGGCGGCATGAACCGCCCTGATTAACTCGTTTCTAACGGATTGGTGGCGCGTACATGAAGCCGCCGGCATTCCAAAGTGCGTTAACACCACGAGCGATCTCTAAAGGCGAACCTTTACCGACTGTGCGCTCAAAGCTTTCGCCGTAGTTACCCACTTGTTTGACGACTTGGTAACCCCAATCATCACGAATACCTAGGCCTTTACCTTTCGGACCATCAACACCCAAAATACGTTTGATGTTTGGATCTTGAGATTTCAACATCTCATCCGCATTCTTAGAGGTAATGCCATATTCTTCCGCATTCACCATTGCTGCTAACGTCCACTTAGCAATGTTGAACCACTGATCGTCGCCTTGACGAACCACAGGGCCAAGTGGCTCTTTAGAAATGATTTCAGGAAGAACCACCGCAGAAGAAGGATCTTTCAGATTCAAACGAAGTGCGTACAGACCAGATTGGTCAGTCGTTAGCACGTCACAGCGTCCGGCATCGAAACCTTTTGAGGTTTGCGCCGCCGTATCAAACACCACAGGTTTGTACGACATGCCACTGTTGCGGAAGTAATCCGCTAAGTTGAGTTCGGTTGTTGTACCTGACTGTACGCAAACTGACGCACCATCAAGCTCTTTAGCGCTAGAAATGCCAAGATCTTTCTTGACCATGAAACCTTGACCGTCATAGTAGTTCACGCCTACAAAGTTTAGACCAAGCGCAGTATCTCGGTGTAGTGTCCAGGTAGTGTTACGAGAAAGCACATCGATTTCACCCGATTGAAGTGCAGTGAAACGTTCTTTCGCGGTTAGGGGTACATATTTAACTTTCGTTTTATCCCCAAGAACGGCTGCAGCCAGTGCTTGGCAATATTCTACGTCGATACCTTCCCATTCACCTTTTGAGTTAGGGTTTGAGAAACCAGGTAGACCGGTACTTACGCCACAAGTAAGAAAACCTTGTTTTGTGACTTTGTCCAGAGTCGTGTCTGCTGCTTGTGCTGATGTCGCCATCATGGCAGTAGAAGCCGCTACGACGGAAGCAAGAATTGTTAGTTTGTTTGCCATTTGTATCCTTCCTGTATGATCCATGTTTAATCAGGAGTGACCTGAAATAACTTGTCCAATTTATTAGTATTTATTGTCCTACGTGGTTGATTTTCGAAGAAACGGCAATCGATAAATCAACCAGTTATAAGCGTAGGAAAGGATCTGTTAATTCTCAAATATATAATTTAAATAGAGTTTTGAGAGAACTTCCAAAGCTCCTTGAGAATTAGAATGACGAAATGTTAATTGTTTGTAAATAGTGCAAAACTCGGTCAATTTGGTGCATCAGAACAATCAATAGAAGAGTGAATAAAATGAGAGAATAAAAAGTTGTTATTAAATCTATCATTAGCCTAGCTCGACTGAGTTACGCAAAAATTTGAACAAAAATTATTTGTGATGTCGAAACAGGGTGATGTGTTTGCCCCATTTTTGGTAGCATGAGTAGCAATAGCAAATAAGAGTAATCATGGATTGAAATGCGATATTTTCCTCTGTTCTTAGATTTAGTGAATAAACCAGTACTTGTTGTTGGTGGTGGAGAAGTGGCGAGCCGTAAAGTGGAAGCGCTACTAAAGGCTGGGGCGAATGTCACCATTGTTTCTCCAACTTTGGTTGAGTTCTTATCAAGGCTTGCCGATGAGCACCAAATCCATTGGGTGCAACGCTTTTATTCAAGTGACCTTGTCACAAAACGTTTTGTTCAAGTATGGGCCACCACTGATAACCCAGAGCTGAATCACCAGGTGTATAAAAATGCCAAAGAACTTGGCATTTTGGTCAACGTCGTAGACGACAAACCGTACTGTGACTTCATCACACCTTCAATGATCAACCGTGGCAGAATCCAGATTGCAATTTCAAGTGGTGGAGCGTCTCCGGTACTGATTCGCAATATTCGTGAAAAGCTTGAAGCGATTCTTCCTCAGAACATGGGCTTGATGGCCGAGTTTGCCAACTCGAAACGTAATTCGATCAAAGAAGCGTTACCAAGTGTCGATTTACGCCGTAAGTTCTGGGAGCAATTTTTCTCTAACCCTGATGTTGAAAACGCGCGTAATAACCGCGAGCTTGAAACCATCTATCAGGCAACGATGGCAAACCCATTGGATGAGAAGGGCAGCTGTACTTGGATTCATCTCGGAAAAGACGTCGAAATGCTGCCAATCAAAGCTGTTCGCTACATGCAGCAAGCTGAACTCGCGCTGTACTCGACTAAGTGTGAGTCCGATGCAATGGAGTTGGTAAGAAGAGATGCCGAACGTGAGGCCTTTTCAAATGCGGCAGAACTGTCTGATAAGTTAGCCAAAGCGAAAAAAGACAACTTACGTGTGTGCGTGTTCATTCCTCAAGGCACAAGCGAATTCATGTTGCTGCAAGGGCAAGATCTTGTGATTTAGTTTGTGGCGCTTTAGCAAAAACAACGCTCTACAAAATACTGACAATAAAAAAGCGCCGACGAAAAATACGTCGGCGCTTTTATTTTGCTTCTTCTAACTGGTATCGAATACCAATTAGCAAAACATATTAATCACGGAAGTTGTTAAACTGGAACGGTTGGCCTAGCTCTGCTTCACGGATTGCAGCGATAGTTGCTTGCAGGTCATCACGTTTCTTACCAGTTACACGTACTTTGTCGCCCTGGATAGACGCTTGTACTTTTAGCTTCGCATCTTTGATTAGCTTAACCAGTTTTTTCGCTGTCGGTGTATCGATACCTTGGCGGAACAGGATATTTTGATGCCAGTTTTTACCCGTTACTTCTGGGTTTTGAGCGTCCATTGCATTTGCATCAACATTACGTTTTGCCAAGTGGCCACGTAGGATGTCGCGCATTTGCTTAAGCTGGAAGTCACCTTCCGCAGACACTTTTACGTTTTCTTCTACTAGCTCAAAGCTCGCATTTACGTTGCGGAAATCGAAACGAGTAGACAGTTCACGGTTAGCGTTATCAACGGCGTTACGTAGTTCAACGGTATCGATTTCTGAAACAATATCAAACGATGGCATGAAGATTCCTTGATTATCTTGTTATATGGATGAATTACTTAGTGGATTTTACAGCTTCTGCCAGCATATCTAGCATAGTTACTGTATCGTCCCAACCTAAACAAGGGTCAGTAATTGATTGACCGTAAGTTAGGTTGTTAATGTCAGTCATTGGCTGGTTGCCTTCCATAATGAAGCTTTCCGCCATGATACCCGCAATGCGAGTGCTGCCTGACTTAATTTGAGTACAAATGTCGCTTGCAACATCAAGCTGTTTTCGGTGCTGCTTCTGACAGTTTGCATGGCTGAAGTCTACAATAAGACGCTCAGGTAAACCAAACTCAGCAAGTGAATCACACGCTTGCTTCACAGACACTTCGTCAAAGTTTGGACCTTTTTCGCCGCCACGCAAAATAATATGACCGAATGGGTTGCCACTTGTGCGGTACACCGTCATACGACCATTCTTATCTGGCGAGTAGAAGTAGTGTGAAGCTTGAGAGGCACGAATCGCGTCAATCGCGATTTTCACATTACCGTTTGTGCCATTTTTAAAGCCAACAGGGCAAGATAGCGCTGATGCCATTTCACGGTGAATTTGAGATTCTGTCGTACGTGCGCCAATTGCGCCCCAAGTGATCAAATCCGCAATGTATTGGCCAGTGATCATATCAAGAAACTCAGTAGCAGTCGCAAGACCAAGCTTGTTGATATCCAGTAGCAGTTTACGAGCTTTGTGAAGGCCAGCTTCAAGCGCGTAAGAACCGTCTAGGTTAGGGTCGGTGATAAGACCTTTCCAACCAACTACTGTACGAGGCTTTTCAAAGTAAGTACGCATAACGATAAATAGCTCGTCTTTGTACTTATCTTGGATTTCACTCAGGCGTTTCGCGTAATCAATTGCGGCTTCAGTATCGTGAACAGAACATGGACCAACGATAGCAAGAAGGCGATCGTCTTCACCTGTTAAAATGTTTTCAATCTGACGACGAGATTGAGCGATGCGATCTGCAACGTCATCCGTGATCGGATGTACACTACCTAGCTCCGCTGGGGTAGGCATTGGACCCAAAGGTTGGGTTCTCAATTCATCTGTTTTTATAGGCATGTTATAGCTTTATTCTCTATTGCGAAGGGGTAAAGATAACGGAATTACAGGCAGGAATAAACCGTTTCACGGGAATCTTCCCCAGGAAATACCGAATTGTATACAAAGGTGTTGGTATTCATTTAAATGACTTATGTATAAATGACAAAACTTGATCATTAAATCAATATATATACATTTGAATTTATAACCTTTTCTTCTATCTCACCTTCGGTCAAGCGAGTTTAGTGCGACGAACCTCATGCTTCTCTATTCGAGCGAGGTGACGCTGTCACTGAAAGTATGCTCAATAACTGTCTAGATCTAGCTTTTGTTAACATTTCTTTGACATCTATTTCGTTCGTTGATTAACTGGTCAGAGTAGTTTGGTAAGGAGACCAAAATGTTATCAGCAGTACGTCGCGCAAATTTGTATCTCAATCTCTTTGGCTTTTCGAAAGTGCCTCTGATTTGGCTGTGTCACCCAAAAATTATCGCCATTGATAGTAAGCACGTTGAAGTACGCATTCCACTTCGACGACGAACAAAGAATCACCTAAACAGTATGTATTTTGGTGCATTAGCCGTTGGTGCTGATGTGGCTGGTGGTTTTCTTGCGATGAGCAAAGCTCAGGAAAAAGGTGAGGCGATTTCTTTAGCATTTAAAGGAGTGAAAGCGGAGTTTTTAAAACGTCCAGAAGCGGATGTTCATTTCGTTTGTAATGACGGCCATGTCATTGATGAGATGCTAGACCATACCATTGCCACTGGTGAACGTGTTAATCGTGATGTGAAGATCATTGCACTGTGTCCGAGCCTACATGGGCAGGAGCCGATGGCAGAGTTTGCGCTTACTCTATCCATAAAAAAAGCAGCTCAACATACAAAGAAGGCTGCTTAATAGTTTGAATCCGTTTTTTAATTGAGCTCGATTTTCTCGATAGAGACTATTTTCGAGCGGTTTAGCACGACTTTCCAACGGTAGTAAACGGGCGCATCAGTGTGGTTGTCTTCTTTGACGATCACATTGAGTAAATGACGTTTCTCTACAGACTCTTTGGTCACTTGCCCTTCATTTAGACGATAAACGCGGTTTGAGCTCTTATCCATTAGGCGGATGATCGGGCGCAAACTGATGTTCAACGTTTCTCGAGTCTGTTCATAACCACTTAAAAAGAGCGACGTCGCCATTTCTGTTTTTTCATGGTAGTGAAGAATTTGTTCTTCTCTTTGAACGACGCGTTTTTTACGAATCTGTTGAATCTTGTCTGGCAAGCTCGATAGCGTTTTATAATCAAGCCATTCTAATTTTTTACCGACGACTTTCTTCGTCGTCGGGTCGATGTACTTTTTACGCCACTTAGGTTTGCCTTTACGAATCCAACGCCACATCGCATCACGCAGATCATCTTTAAAAATCTCGCGTAAAGCATAGATAAAAGACATCGCTATAATGAAAGATGCAGAAATCTCGCCAAGGTAGTCTCGGGCTAGAATAACGGTCGATGTCACTACGACCATAACTAAGCCCGTCGCAATCCCTTTAATCGCTCGCTTGATGTTGTTACCCATGGAGATAGTTTGCTCACGCAAAACAATAGGGTGTTCAATCAGACGTCTTAACAAACGCATTTTGTTTGAAAGACGCGTCACGTCTTCAACCACGCGAGGAGAGTTGTATTTGTTTAGCTTGCGATGCGCTTGTTCTTTCTCACACAGAGTAATCAAACGCTGTTTAATGGTGCTGTAATCGCCTTCTCGAGGAAGATGAGCGACGAGAGACAAAAACTTCTGCTCGGTATACCACGACAAATAGTTATCAATATTAACGTAGTACCGCTTTAAGTTTTCTTCATAAGGGATAGAGCGTCTCAAGCGTTTTAAGATCTCAAGCGTCAACTCAATGACTTCGTCCACTTCATCTTCTGTAACGGAGTTGCTCTCGTGCTTATTCAAACTCGCCACTGCTTTATCTAATGCGATAACGTACTGGTAGGCGAATAAACTCAAACTTACGCGGTATTGCTGATTAGAAAGACGTCCGCGCTTCGCTAATCGGCTGTGAACAAGCGGCAATAGAATTTCTGTACTGTAATAAGCACGTTGCTGAGTGATAGAAGTGTAATAAAATTCGGATTCACTGATGATGTCGGCGTTTAAACCAAGCTCACCAGGCACAAAGAAGTAAATATCTAGGTCGACACTTTTGCTTTCTGCGAGCGCGTGGCTAATTTTTAATGTTACTGAGTCTTGTTTATCGACGGTGACCAAAGAAAGCTCCTGACTTTGCTAAAGCACTCTTGCCTTACGTAATGTAGTTGAGCGTGTAAGGTCGAGATTGCTAAGAGAGTGACTGGGGCAAATAGCCGAGCAGACAGCATAACAGAGAGGTTTGCTTTTCTCTCTGATTTTCTTGTTAGTTTAGGTATAATTCCGTGTAAATTTTAAGAGAGACAATATCAATGATTAAAATTGGTCAAATTAACAGCTTAGAAGTCATTAAAAAGGCTGATTTTGGCGTATTTCTGGATGGTGACGATTACGGCTCTGTTCTGCTGCCTAACAAACATGTACCTGAAGGCACTGAACTTGGCGATCACATCGAAGTATTTTTGTACTTTGACTCAGAAAGCCAACTTGCTGCGACCATTGACAAGCCAATCGCTCAAGTAGGCGAGTGGGGCTTGATGAAAATCGAAGGCATCAATCAAACGGGTGCATTCGTAAACTGGGGCATTAAAGAGAAAGACCTTCTTATCCCATTTAGTGAGCAACGAGCTCGCTTTACTGCGGGTCAAAACATTCTGGTTTATGTTTACACCGATAAAGCGTCGGGACGTATTGTTGGTACGACGAAGTTCAACAAGTGGCTTGATAAAACGCCAGCAAACTACGAAGTAAACGAAGAAGTTGATCTGATTATCGCAGAACGCAGCCAACTTGGTTACAAAGCGATTGTAAACGGCAAACACTGGGGCATGATTTTCCCTTCTGATGTGTTTGGTAAGCTGTTTATCGGTAAAAAACTAAAAGGTTACATCAAGCAAGTCCGTGAAGATGGCAAAATTGACTTATCTCTACAAAAAGTCGGCGTGGCGAAGATGGATGATCTTTCAAGCAAGATTATTGATCTCTTGGAGAAGAAGGGCGGTTTCCTTCCTCTGAACGATAAGTCTTCGCCAGAAGCGATTTTTGATGCTTTCCGTACAAGTAAAGGCACGTACAAAAAGACCATCGGCGGTTTGTACAAGCAAGGTAAGATTGTGATTGAGAAAGACGGTATCCGTCTCGCTTGACTTATCTGCTTAAACGCTAGAAAGCAGCCAAAAAAACGGCCCAAACTCTTCCATTTTTTGGGCCTAGGGGAAACGGCTCTACAGAGCCTGCGCTAAACTTTCGTCAACCAATTATTGGGTGGTTAACTTAGAGAGAAATGCCGTATCAAAGCGTTACTTTGATATCTTCAGTTTAGTACAGCGAGCTTGAATCGCTAGCAGCCCTACGAGCTTTCATACTTACGAACTAAAAAGCCATCGCAAATACGATGGCTTTTCATTTATTTATGGTTCGTCATTTCTTTAAAATAAGTTCTTATCTCGTACTAACTCACGAGGAAGGCCATTTTTAATGCGGTTACTGACCCACTTACCTAAACCGATAATCGCACCTTGGTACTTAACTAGCACTTCGCCTTTACCCGTTTTCAATCCTTCTGGAATGATTTGAGGACGAACATCACGGCCCATGTACCATTCACGTGCTTCTTCAATCGTTAGCTCAATAGCGTTGCTTTCAGCACCCGTCGCTAGTGCGGTAGCGACTTGGTGTTGCCAACGGTAGCCATTTTTATGTGCTTCAGCGATTTTAATGCCCATGCGAGAAAAACGTAATTCGCCAATCATTGGCTCAAGCGCATCTGGGAATAGCCAAACGTCTTTATCTCGGAGCCAAACCGTACTTTCGGAAGGCAACTCAATATCTAATGCGTTGTGTAGTTGCTTTGAAATCTCTTCTGATTCTTTCTTCGACGCTTTTACGAACGGGAATTTGCCCATGCGCTTTTTCACTTGTGGCGCCTCTACAGAATGGTGTTTGCGAATACGCGCAACAAAGAAGCCTTCACAGTCATAAACCTGAGGGAAGATGTGTAAGAAGCCTTCTTCTGTTAATGCGGCGTTGGCATTTTCAAATAATCCATCCAGACTCTCAAACTCAACCGCGTCACCAAAGGTTTCATTTAAGTGATGGCAAACTTGCTGGTTTTCCTCGGTACTTAACGTACACGTTGAGTAAACTAGCACGCCACCTGGCTTAAGTGCGTGGAATGCGCTTTCAATGAGATCTTTTTGCGTATCTGCGATTTCTAGAACGGACGCTTGTGTCCAATTCTTCATGGCATCTTCATCTTTACGAACTGTGCCTTCGCCAGAACAAGGGGCATCAAGCAATACCGCATCAAATTGTTCAGGTAACCAACCACCAAAAACGCGGCCATCAAAGTTGCTCAAAGCGGCATTGCGTACACCACAGCGTTCGATGTTGGCATGCAGAACTTTTACGCGGCTTGCCGCGTACTCGTTCGCGACAAGTACACCTTCATTTTTCATTAATGCGGCGATCTGCGTGGTTTTTGAACCTGGTGCAGCAGCGGTGTCTAGTACCGCATCGTAAGATTCGTCATTCATGAATAGGGCAGATACTGGCATCATCGAGCTGGCTTCTTGAATGTAGAATAAGCCAGACATGTGTTCTGCTGTGTTGCCTAATGGTACAACCGACTCGTCGGCTTCAATCCAAAAACCAGTCTCACACCAAGGGACGGGTGACAATGTCCATCCTTTGTCTTCCGCGCGCTTAACAAAGTCTTCCACACTCATTTTGAGCGTGTTTACACGGATACTTTTGCGAAGAGGCCTTTGACATGCAGAGATGAAATCTTCCATGTTGAGGTTCGCAGGAAGGATAGTTTGGATTTTTTCCAGAAACGCGTCTGGGATGTAAACATTAGGATGCAATGTGGAATCTCGTTTGCAGAATTTGCCGCAAATAATATACGAAAGCGACGCAGAAACGAATAGTGACAAGGTTAACGACCATAAAAAAGAGCAGCGATTACTGCTCTTTACATCGAATCAATATCCCGCCTTAGGGCTTAGGAATTGGCGTTCTCCATTGAACCCAACTTTCATCGGCACGTGGGTAAAGATAGAAAGAGTGACCACGTTTTGCAGCTGGTGGAATTTGTGATTGCTCTGGCGTTGAAAACGCAATGCCACCACGCACCAGGCTATCAATCGTACCTGCTTTGATGTTCGCACCAGTAATACCGATAGACACATCCACACCCGACACATTCCAGAACACGCTGTTTTGACGCACTAAATACGCGTATTCAGGCTTGATTTTGATGGTGGAAACCACGCGATCAGCGAACTCGCCCAAGCGAACATCGGTAACTTGACCAACTTCCATTTGACGGTAGAGAACAGGAGTGCCGACTTGAACCGAACCGCGTTGCTCACTTTGCAGGGTAAACATGACGCCTTCTACACGGTCAAACCCTTTTTCTAATTGGAAATCGAACTTCACCTTACCATTACCCGGTTCAACGCTGATAGATTTTGAAACCAGCGCACCTAAGTTCTTCACGCCGCCAAGGCCAATTTCAGGTTCAGTTAGCCAAAAATGCGTGCCTTCTACCGCGATATTTTCCACGTATTCCGGCAAAATTCGGGCGGTGACTTCAACCAGATTGCGACGGAAATTCGGTACGACAAGCGTTACTTCACCTACCTTCACGCCTTGGTATTCAATCGGCATACCTTTAAGCACTTCTTGCGTGCCGTCGGTTTCTAGCGAAATGACTCGACCAAATTTGCGCGCTTTTTGCTGATCAGCGTAAAGTTTCCAACGTTCTCCAACTTTGTTTTCCACGCCAGGCACGGAATCAAAGGCAATTCCACCTTCAATTAGAGATTTTAGTGGATGTGCTTTAACGCTAACGCCAGAAAGTGAGGCATCAATTTCGATACCTGAACGGTTCCAAAAAACGGTTTGTGGGGTGACCAGATAAGCAAAGCGATTTTCAATCGTTGCTTTAATCAATACGCCACCATCGACAAGATGAAAGTCCGAGACGTTACCGACCGGCAGATTTCTATAGAGTAGAGGGCTGCCTTTCGAAATTGGGGGTAGCTCTGAAGCAAACAGCATTAATGTTTTCGAGCCAGTTTTGTTGTATTGCGCGAGTTCTGCTAACGATTCGTTCTGGAACAGTTGGTATTCTTTCTGAATCGACTCAGAACCTTCACTGACGAAACTGATAGAACCGGTCAGTAGTTGTTTTGCTGGCGGAACAGTGACGCTCAACCCAGACTCAGTAAGCTCTGCAGAAGCGCTACCAGTCACGTAAAAACGGTTATTTGACTTAATAAGATGCTTGTATTCGTGATCAATCAGCACATCCATAAAGACTTCGTGCTTCGCTTGTTTTTTCTCATCAACCAAACCAACGTTGATGATGGAACCGACCACAATGCCTTTATAGAGCACGTTCGCACCGCTATCTAACCCAAATGAGTTGTCAGAAATTAGGCGAATCGCGATAGACTTTTCTTGCTGTTGATTAAATACGTTTTTGCGAATTGCAGTGAAGCGGCGAGAGCGTTCGCCGTCACCAGGAACGATAGTGAGGAAGTTTCCTCTAACTAGGTTTGCAATGTTTTCGACACCAGACAACGACACTTTCGCTTCTTCCAAAACAAAGCGAGTGCCAGTGGTAAGCATGTCACTGAAAGCAGGCTGAATTGCTGCTGACGCCAAAATGACTTCTCGTCCTTCAGAAAGGCTTAAGTCGGTGACCTGACCAATTTCAATGCCACGGTACATGATTGGTGCGCCTTCGCTGCTGACTTTGTTGTCGTCAGGTAGAGCAATTTTGATCGCAATGCCTCGACCTGCTGTTTTTAAGTCTTTGTATAAGCGGAACTCGGTATTTTCTTCCACTGGTTCGCCATCGTCCGGAGAGTCAACGGCGATAGCGCCACCAAGTAGGGCACTCATGCTTTCTAAGCGTACGTCAACGCCTTCAAAACCTATACTTGCGCCAATGCCGCTGACGTTCCAAAAGCGGCTGCGGTCATTGATGATGTGTCGATATTGCTCTTGGATATTAGCTTGAATAGTAATGGATTTTGCATCTTCATCCAGTTGGTAGCTGTAGACCGCACCGATAGGAATTTTCTTATAGACAATCTGAGAGCCAATCGACACGCCGCCTAAGTCTCGGCTTTTAAGCTTGATGTTCAAACCCTGTGAAACACGTAGGTCCGTTGGCGCCGAATCGAGAGCGTGGAATGTGGTCTCAAATTCTTGACCGTCCCCCGGTTGGATAGAGATGTAGTTACCAGAAACAAGCGCATCCAAGCCCGACACACCAGTTAAACTCGCGGTTGGTTTAACAAGCCAAAAACGCGTTTTATCGTTTAGTAACTTCGTTGCTTCAGGGTAGATGTCTGCATCCACGTAAATGCTGCCGAGATCTTCGGACAAATTAATGTCACGCACCATACCGACTTCCAAACCTTGGTAACGGATAGTTGTACGTCCCGCCACCAAACCAGCAGCGTCGGAGAAGTAAATCTGTACTCGTTGCCCCGCATCATGGATGGACTTCACCACAAGCCAGCCGGCGAGCACCATCGTCAAAATTGGCAGTAGCCAAAGTGGAGATATGCCTTTGCTCCTCTTAACATCAGGCACATACGATGTTTGAGAATTGTTCTGATCACTCATTAATTGACTCTTTTTCTGATTGTTTTGGGGCTTCATCCCAGATTAGCCTTGGGTCAATACTCTCTGCGGCTAACATTGTCAGCACAACGACTAAACCAAACGCGACCGCGCCGTAACCTGGCGTAAAGTCGAGTATTTGACCGCGATCGACCAAGGTCATCATGATAGAAATAACAAACAAGTCCATGACAGACCATTTACCGATCCACTTTACTGCAAAGTAAACCATCATTCGTTGTCTTCGAAACACCGAACGCTTGAATTTGATGCACAGCATAATATAGGCAAGGCCGAGGATCTTAACGACTGGCACAACGATACTGGCAACAAAAATAATAATGGCGATACCATACATTCCGCTTCTGACCAAAGACGCAACACCAGAGAAAATCGTATCTTCAAGGCGTTGACCGTTGGTTATCAAAATCGAAATAGGAATAAGGTTAGCAGGAAAAATCGCGATAGTAGCCGCGACTAGGTAAGCCCACGTTTTTTGAATCGAGTTTGGCTTACGATGATAGAGCTCATGATGACAACGTTGGCAACGCTCACCTTCAGGTTGAGAGAGATGACACTCGTGACAATGCACATCTTTGTGTTCGAAAGAGTACGTGTTTTCTGGTTTCCAAGCTTCCCAATAACGACGAACGCTGATGCGTGATACCAGAAGAACAGTAAATATTTGCAGCAAGACCAAGCCAATCAATCCGGGGCCAACAAAAATATCTGAATAGTCTTGAAGCTTAAAACAAGAGATCGCAATGCTGACCAAAAACACATCCAGCATTACCCAATGTTTCAAATGTTGAATCAACCACAGTGAGACGCGCAGCCCCTTAAACCATCTTTGATGCAATGAGATATGTGCAGTCACGACCGAGACACATACGGTCAATGGGGCAAGTGAGCTACAAAATAGAATTAACAATGAAAGAAGAACAAAGCCTTCTTCCATCAAGGTTATCATCCCAGAGGGTAAGGTTGCCGGAATCATCACACCAAAAAGCCTGATGCTAATGAAGTTAAAGAAGTGCGACGGAATAAATAGCAGGATACAGGTTATCGCAACCGCTAAATTACCAGAAAGGCTAGGGCTGCCTCCGCGATATAATTGCGTACCACAGCGTGGGCAATGTGCATTTTTACCGTTAGGTAAATCGACAATATCGACAGGGAGTTCGCAACCTTGGCATAAACGCACACTATTAGGTTGCATGGCATGCTTAGACAGAGAGGTCATAAAGACCTCTCTAATAAGAAGGGTTTAAGCTTGGGACTGAATGCCCCCGTACAAGGTTTGATATAAGCCTTCTTGCTCAACGAGCTCACCATGGGTTCCTGTTTGTGTCACTTTCCCATCTTCAAGCACATAGATCAAATCTGCTTGTTTTACTGCCGATAGACGGTGCGCGACGATTAAGGTTGTTCGACCACGTAGGAATTCTGTTAGCGCTTTATGTAGTGCAGCTTCTGTTGCAGTATCGAGCGCAGACGTGGCTTCATCTAAAATAACAAATTGAGGATTGCTTAACACCATACGTGCAATCGCTAGGCGTTGGCGTTGTCCGCCGGATAAACGAATCCCGTTGCGTCCAATTTGCGTATCCAAACCGTGGTTAAGTTGAGAAATCACATCTTGTAATTGAGCAACTTCGAGCGCTCTCCACAAAGACATTTCATCAAAGTGACCACCGAGCGTCAGATTATGCCTCAAGGTGTCGTTAAATAGTATAGGTTGCTGTAATACCACGGCAATTTTGTCGCGGATCACTTCAAAGCCAATATCTTCTGTTAACTCATCATTAAAACGAATGCTACCTGCGTTCTGTCGGTAAACACCAATTAGCAGTTGAATCAGTGTTGATTTTCCACCGCCGCTCGCGCCCACTAACGCAACTTTTTTGCCCGCTGGAATATGTAACGACAGGTCATCCAACACTTTGTTCTCATTATTATATGAGAAATCCACATGCTCGATTTTTACATCGACTTCGCGTGTTTCGTTGAAAGGATTCACCTTCGAGACAGGTCTATCTTCTTCTTCCAACTCTAGAAGGTCGTTAATACGTTTCAATGCAGCTTTTGCGCTATACCAAGAGAATTGTATTCCAAGAAGCTCTTGAACAGGGGACAACATAAACCATAGATAACCAAATACAGCGAAAATTTGGCCAATTGTTAGGTCACTAAACATCACCATTAACATGGCAACCGCACGGAATAATTCAAAACCGATTAAGAAGAGCAAGAAAGAAACTCGACCAGCCGCTTCTGATTGCCAGGCGTATTTGTCAGCATCGACGCGGACTTGATTGGCGCTCTCTTTTAGCTGCTGAAGAAATTCGCGCTCTTTATTGGCAGCGCGCAGCTGGTAAATACCATCCAACGTTTCTACCAGTCGGTTTTGGAAAATTTCGAACGAGTGGTTTTCTTTACGCTTGAGATGCTTGACCATACTGCCAAGTTTGCGAGAGAAATAAATGACAATAGGGTTTACGAGTAGAATAAATAAGCCCAGACGCCAATCTAGCCAAAGCAGAACGATAGCGGTGCCTATTACGGTCAAAAAGCTGATAACAAACTTTGCGAGTGTCGAACCAACAAATTGATCGATGGTTTCTATATCAGTAATAAGGTGGGCGTTAATTCCTCCACTGCCTTTGGTTTCGTACTGACGAATACTGATTCGACCCAACTTGTCGATCATTTTACTGCGCATCTCAAACGTAATGGTTTTCGATACCAGTGTGAATTGACGACTTTGAACAATGTTCAACGCTTGGCTGGCTGCGCGCATGAGCACAACTAAAAAAAGCGTGAAAAAGATATATCCAGTTGGGGTATGCCACGCTTCAGGAAGCACAGCGTTCATGGCAGAAAGACCAGAGGCAGGTTTGTCCAATAGCACTTCATCAACCATTAATGGCATAAGAAGAGGGATTGGAACACTAATCAAGGTCGCCACAATAGCAATCAAGTTCGCTAAAATCAGCTTGGACTTGTGCTTTTTAACTTGTGTTATCAACCAAGAACGGCTAATAGTGTCATTTTTCGGAATCATTGTAATTGAGAATAAGTCCTATTTTAAAGTAGGTCAGCATTTTAGCGCCATACGAAGAGAATGGAAGCTTTAATAATAAGTAGGAAGTTAATATGAACATAGAACAATACCAACGACTCACCAAACAAGCAGTAGCCCTAATTGAATCTGAGCCAGACTTTATCGCTAACTTGGCGAACCTGAGCTCTTTACTATTTATGGAGCTTGAAGACCTCAACTGGGCAGGCTTCTACCTAACAAAAGGGGATGAGCTTGTATTAGGCCCATTCCAAGGTAAACCAGCTTGCGTTCGTATCCCAATGGGACGAGGCGTTTGTGGAACAGCTGCAAAAACAAATACTACTCAAAGAGTATACGACGTTCACGAATTTGAAGGTCATATTGCATGTGATGCTGCGAGTAATTCTGAAATTGTGATTCCGTTTTCAATCAATGGAAAAGTTGCTGGCGTATTGGATATCGATAGCCCAAGTATCGGTCGATTCAATGAAACAGACGAGGAAGGTCTCACTCATTTTATGTCAGAAGTAGAAAAGCTGCTTAATTCACACGCGAACGACGCATAAATTAGCCCACGAGTGTGGTTTTTCCTTGGCATGTCACTATAATACGAGAATATTTTTCTTAATGCTTCGCGGAAATCCGCTCAAATCAGGAACCCTCATGACTGAAAAGTTAAAAAACAGCAAAGAAGTTATCGCATATATTGCTGAATGTTTCCCTAAGTGCTTTACTTTAGAAGGTGAAGCAAAACCTCTGAAAATTGGTATTTTTCAAGATCTTGCGGAACGTCTAAATGAAGACGAAAAAGTAAGCAAAACTCAGCTTCGTGCAGCGTTAAGACAGTACACTTCATCATGGCGTTACCTACACGGTGTAAAACCAGGTGCGGTACGTGTTGACCTAGATGGCAACCCTTGTGGTGAACTAGAAGAAGAACACGTAGAACACGCTAAAGCGACACTTGCAGAAAGCAAAGCGAAAGTTCAAGCTCGTCGTAAAGAACAAGCACAGAAAGCTCGTGAAGAGGGTAAGGCGAAAGCAAAACCAGCGGCTAATAAAAAGCCTCAACAGCCTCGCCGTACTAACAAACCAAAAGTACAAAAACCAACTAAGCCTGTAGAAACGCGCGCTCTAAATGCTGATGAAATCACAGTAGGCAATGCAGTAAACGTGAACATGGGCAAAGGAAACATGGCAGCGACCATTGTTGAAATCAATAAGGATGATGTACGTGTTCAACTTGCTAACGGCCTACAAATGGTTGTAAAAGCGGAGCACTTGCGCGCATAAGGGAGATACTCCTACGCATGAATTGCCGTTCAAAAGTGACCCTGATTGCTGCTAGCTTATGGCTAGCAGCATCAGCTCAGGCTCTCGAAGCCAAACTACATAAAGATGACTTGCCGGTTCTCGCTCCTGAAGTTCAGCACGAAACAGCCAGCAAACGAGTCACCTCTCGATTTACCCGCTCTCATTATAAGCATTTCAATCTAAACGATGATTTCTCTAAAGCGATCTTTGAACGCTATGTAGAAATGCTTGATTACAATAGAAATATTTTCACTCAAGCGGATATCGATTCCTTCAAAGATTGGTCAATTGAACTTGATGATCAGCTTAAAGCTGGTAACAACAAGATTGCTTTTGATGTTTACAATCTTTCTATGCAAAAACGTTTTGAACGTTTCGCCTACGCGATGACTTTGCTCGACAAAGAGATCAAGTTTGATAACGCAGACGAGATTGAACTAGATCGTTCAGAAGCCGCATGGCCAAAGAATGAAGCTGAGCTTAATGAGTTGTGGCGCAAACGCGTGAAATATGACGCTTTGAATCTAAAACTGACGGGCAAAGAATGGCCTGAAATTAAAGAAGTTTTAGAGAAGCGTTATAACAACGCGATGAAGCGTATCACACAGACCAACAATGAAGACGCGTTCCAGCTTTATATGAACGCCTTCGCAAGACAGGTCGATCCTCATACTAGTTACCTTTCTCCTCGCAACGCCGAGCAATTCCAATCAGAAATGAACCTGTCTCTTGAAGGGATTGGTGCTGTTTTGCAAATGACAGATGACTACACTGTTATTCGTTCATTGGTAGTTGGTGGCCCTGCGTCTAAGAGTAAGCAACTTGGTGAAGGGGACCGCATCATTGGTGTTGGTCAAGACGGTGAAGAAATTGTCGATGTGATTGGCTGGCGTCTGGATGATGTAGTTCAATTAATCAAAGGCCCTAAAGGAACAAAGGTTAATCTACAAATCTTACCAGAAGGTAATGACGCAAAGAGTTACATAGTCACAATTGTGCGCGACAAAGTTCGTTTAGAAGACCGAGCGGTTAAGTCAGAGATCATTGAGAAAGACGGCAAGAAGATTGGCGTTCTTGAAGTACCAAGTTTCTACGTCGGTCTTTCACAAGACACAGACAAGTTACTTACTGACCTCAAAGCGAAAAACGTTGACGGTATCATCGTTGATTTACGTAACAACGGTGGTGGTGCTCTTACTGAAGCAACAGCACTTACTGGCCTCTTCATTAAAGAAGGCCCAGTCGTACAAGTGCGCGACAGCTATGGCCGCATCAAAGTTAATGCTGATACCGACGGACTGGTAAGTTACGATGGTCCTTTGACGGTATTAATCAACCGCTACAGTGCATCGGCATCTGAAATTTTCGCAGCTGCAATGCAAGACTACAACCGCGCCGTCATTCTTGGCGAAAACTCGTTTGGTAAAGGTACGGTTCAGCAGCACCGTTCATTGAATCATATCTACGATCTTTTCGATAAAGAGCTTGGCTATGTTCAATATACGATTCAAAAGTTCTACCGCATCGATGGCGGCAGTACTCAGAACCGTGGTGTAGCGCCAGACATTGCGTACCCAACACCAATTGATCCGAGTGAAACCGGTGAAAGTGTTGAAGACAATGCTCTGCCTTGGGATAGCATCGATAAGGCGACTTATCAGACATTTCCAGATAACGACAAGTTGATTGCAAACTTGACAGAACTTCACAATAAGCGAATCGCTGATGAGATGGAATTCCGTTTCATTAACGAAGACATTGAGAAGTATCGTAAAGAAAAAGACGACAACATGTTGTCTCTAAACGAGAAAGTCCGCAAAGACGAGTCAGATAAAGCAGAAGCATTACGTTTGAAACGTATTAATGAACGTCAAACGGCTTTGGGTAAGAAAACATTCAAATCTTTGGATGATGTGCCTAAAGACTACGAAGCACCTGATGTTTATTTAGATGAATCTGTTGCGATTATGGTTGATATGCTTAAAGCACCAAAACAGTCATAAGCACTGGCAATTCAGTACAAAAAGGGCGAGTCCTAAGGGTTCGCTCTTTTTTTATGCCTTTTAACCTACAAAGTTGACGGCACAAAGTCGGTTGTGCGCTTATTTTACTGCAATAATTTACGTGATATAGATCAAATATTTCGCGAAATAGAGCACCAATGCCTAAGCTAAAAGAAAACGATAAGGATGCCGATATGAAATGGTTCTTTATTTTGCTTAGCTTTTGCTGCTTAAGCGTGTTCGCTGGAGAAAACACAAAGGAAGACGATCTTAGTCACTTTGATACGCCGTTTCTGATTGGGGATTGGTATTTAATGAATCCGAGGCCTGACGAATCGGCTGAAAACTTCCGAGCGATCAAACTTTCTTTAGGCTCTGATTACACATTCTCCATTGATATTCAGAAAAAAGATTATTCTGTCGATCATTGGGAAGGTATGTATAACGCCAATGAAGACACAATTGTTCTTGGATTGAATACCGATGAGCCCCAAATTTACGCTTACCGAAACAATCACAATACCTTGGATTTAAACGGTGTCACTTTTACTAAAGGGTTATCGAGCGCTCTAGCCGGTATTTGGTCAAGCTCTCATGTCTCTGGCGATGGATTGATGGCAAATAACATTAACCACATGGATCTGATTTTGCAGCCTGACTTCGTGTTCTTGTTCCGTGTCTCAAACGAAGCAGGTGAAGAGTCCGTTAAACAAGGCGTGTTTTACACTGAAGACGAGTATTTAGTTCTTTTGTATGAAAACGGCGAGCAGGGCACAACGTACAAACTTAAAGAAAATGAACTCACCATCCAAGATAGTAGTGGTGATATGTATGCCGTACTCAACCGAGTCACACAATGAGTCATTCATATTGTTGATTCTATAAATGAGTATTCATACGGTAAACTTCTAATGTTGAGTAAATGTTAATCAGAAAGCGGAGCTAACCATCAAAAAGCTCCGTTTTTTTATAGAAAGACTTGTATTCTGATACCACAACCCATACAAATAGCTTATATCGTGATACCAGTTAAAGGGTTTGAGACCTGTAAACTGGTATTTTTGTAGTTCGACATACAAGGATTTATGGACATGTCTCAAGCTCCCCAGGCGAAATATCGTAAAGATTATCAAGCGCCATCCCACACAATTACTGAGATTGATCTTACGTTTGATCTTTACGACAACGACACCATCGTTACTGCACTATCAAAAGTAGTTCAAAAGGGTGAATCAACGACTCTAGAACTGGATGGTGAAGGGTTAGAGCTTCGTTCAGTTAAGGTGAACGGCGAAGATTGGGCGCATCATGAAGTTAAAGAGGCGTCCCTAGTACTGTCTGACTTACCTGCTGAGTTCGAACTTGAAATCATCACTAAAATTGATCCTGAAGCCAACACCGCACTTGAAGGTCTGTACAAATCTGGTGGTGCATTCTGTACACAGTGTGAAGCAGAAGGCTTCCGCCGCATCACGTATTACTTAGATCGTCCAGACGTACTGGCAAAATACACAACCAAAGTCATTGCAGATAAAGCAACATATCCATACTTGCTCAGCAATGGTAACCGTATTGCACAAGGCGAAGCAGAGAACGGTCGTCATTGGGTGCAATGGCAAGATCCACATCCAAAACCAGCTTATCTATTTGCGCTTGTCGCTGGTGACTTTGATGTGCTTCGCGACAAATACACCACAATGTCTGGTCGCAACGTTGACCTAGAAATCTTTGTTGATAAAGGCAACTTAGACCGAGCGGGTCACGCGATGACATCGCTAATCAACTCAATGAAGTGGGACGAAGAACGCTTTGGTCTAGAATACGACCTCGATATTTATATGATCGTGGCGGTTGATTTCTTCAACATGGGCGCAATGGAAAACAAAGGCCTAAATATCTTTAACTCTAAGTTTGTTCTGGCGAATGACCAAACGGCGACAGACCGAGATTACTTGGGTATTGAAGCTGTGATTGGCCATGAATACTTCCATAACTGGACAGGCAACCGCGTGACTTGCCGTGATTGGTTCCAGCTGAGCCTAAAAGAAGGTTTGACGGTGTTCCGTGATCAGGAGTTTTCTTCTGACTTAGGTTCACGTGCGGTAAATCGAATCGACAACGTACGCATTATTCGTGGCCCTCAGTTTGCTGAAGATGCAAGCCCAATGTCACATCCAATTCGTCCTGACAAAGTTATTGAAATGAATAACTTTTATACGCTGACCGTTTATGAAAAGGGCAGTGAAGTGATTCGTATGTACCACACTTTGCTTGGCGAGGAAGGTTTCCAAAAAGGTATGAAGCTTTACTTTGAGCGTCACGACGGTACCGCGGCAACATGTGAAGACTTCGTTTCTGCAATGGAAGATGCAACGGGCGTTGACCTTAAGCAATTCCGTCTATGGTATAGCCAATCTGGTACACCAACACTTCGTGTAAACAGCGAATACAACGCTGAAGCAAAAACTTACGCGCTAACAGTTGAGCAATTTACTGAAGCAACGCAAGACCAAGCAGAAAAACAAGCACTGCACATTCCATTCGATATCGAGCTGTATGATTCGAAAGGTCAGATTATCCCACTGATCATTAACGGCGAATCCGTTCACAATGTTTTGGACATCAAGCAAGATAAACAAACATTTGTGTTCGAGAATGTCGCAGAACAACCAGTGCCTTCATTGTTACGCGAGTTCTCTGCGCCAGTTAAATTGGAATACGATTACAGCGACGCAGAACTGATCTTCCTAATGAAGCACGCAACCAACGATTTTGCTCGTTGGGATGCAAGCCAAATGCTATTAGCGAAGTACATTCGACAAAATGTCAACAATGTCCAAACGGGCAGTGAGGTTCAACTTTCAGAAGATCTTATCGATGCATTCCGCGGCGTATTATTGGATGAAAACTTAGAGCCTGCTTTTATCGCTCAAGTCTTCTCATTGCCATCTATCAATGAAATCACAGGCTGGTACAAACAGATTGATGTAGATGCAGTTGATACGGTTTTAAATAGCATTACAGTGTCACTTTCTGCCGCATTGGAAGACGAACTAAGTGCCACTTACCACACGCTAAAACAAGCCGAATACACCATCGACCATGCAGCAATCGGCAAACGTGCGTTGCGTAATCAATGTCTTCAGTTCTTAGCTCATACAGACAAAGGTAACACGTTAGTTAAAGCGCAGTATGAAGCTGCCAATAACATGACCGATACCATTGCAGCTATGAGTGCAGCGAATAGTGCTCAACTGGAATGTCGTGAAGAGCTGATGGCTGATTACAGCGATAAGTGGAAACATGACGGTTTAGTTATGGATAAATGGTTTGCACTGCAGGGGACTAACCCAGCAGAAGATGCACTTGAAAAAGTGAAAGCAACCATGAATCACGAAGCGTTCAGCTTGAAGAACCCGAACCGCACGCGCAGCTTAGTTGGCTCGTTCTTGGCTGCAAACCCAGTTCGTTTCCACGACAAATCGGGTTCTGGTTACCAATTTGCCGGTGAAATTCTTCGTCAGTTGAACGACTCCAACCCTCAAGTTGCATCTCGCATGATTGATCCTCTGCTGAAGTTCCGTAAATACGATGAAGCTCGCCAAGCGATGATTCGTGCAGAACTTGAAAAACTAAAAGCAATGGACAACCTTGCCAAAGACCTGTTTGAAAAAGTGACTAAAGCACTAGACGAATAGTCGCCAAAATAATAGGGTGGTCGCAATGACCACCCTAATTGTATCTACTACAACGTTTCTAGTTCATGAAGCACTATTACTTTACGCTGAATATTCCTTATCAAACATTTCTGTCCCATTACTCGGGCGCCGCAAGTTCCGTTCAAGTCATAACAAACAACGGCTTAAGGCTACAACTTCCTGCAGCCAAATTTAGACCATTTCTTAGCCAATTAGGAGTGAGAGGGCGATTTAGGCTAACAACTGACCAAAATAACAAGTTTCTAAAGTTAGAAACTCTGTGATGCTTTGTATTTGCAGAGAGTTAAATAGGAATCTTAGTCACAGAATCAGACATTTCACCTCCTACCACAGTGAATAGTTGTTAAACATTTGTAATTATGCTTTTACAATGAGTGCATGCATTACCTATGCTTAGTTTCTAGGGTAACAACCCTGTTACTAAGTCCCCCTACAAAACAACAATTCTAATGTGGAGTGTGAATATGACCGCGCGTGAAAATGTAGTGCCGGTTCTGCTTGAAAAGGTTTACCAACTGATTCAAGACAAACTCGAGCTTTCTCACCAAACGCTTGTAACCAAACTTGCTCAACACTTATTTAGTAACATTGCTGATGATGACTTGATTCAGCGAAACGAATCCGACCTCTATGGTGCTGTTGTCAGCCTCTGGCACCACATAAACGAAAAAAAACCAGAAGATATCTCGGTCCGCGTGTTTAACCCGACCGTAAGTCGTCAAGGCTGGCAATCCACACACACAATCGTAGAAGTTGTTGTCCCAGATAGTCCATTCTTAGTGGATTCAATCAAGATGGCGCTAGCGCGCTTAGATCTTGTTTGCCATTTAATGCTCAATAATCCAACTCAGCTAGAGCGTGATAAAAAAGGTCAAGTAACAGAAGTGAACGGTGAGGGTGGTGTTCTTCAATCACTATTCCACATCGAAGTTGACCGCCTAACAAGTAAAGAAGAGATGCAAGCTCTTAAAGAAGAGTTATTGAACATCCTGTCTGATACACGCCTAGTTGTTAATGACTGGCAGCCAATGGTCGACAAACTCAAGATCGTTACAGATGATCTTGAAAAAAACAAAGATCGTGTTTCGATGAAAACCGATCGTTTGGACGAAACCATAGCATTTTTACGTTGGCTTGGTGATCATAACTTTACCTTTATGGGTTACAAAGATTATGACTTAGCGGAAATAAATGGTGATACGGAACTACGACCAGCAAAAGAAAATGGCCTAGGTCTGTTTGCTGATGAAAAGCGCATTCGCAGCGTTAAATTGTCTGAATTGTCTGATTCAGCAAGACTAGAAGCGAAAAAACCTTACGCTTTGATCATTACGAAAGGCAATCAAGCGTCTCGTATCCACCGTCCTGCTTACACCGACTACATCGGCATCAAAAAGTTTGATGAAAATGGCAAAGTAATTGGCGAGCACCGCTTCACTGGTTTGTACACATCTGCGGTATACAACCAAGCTGTTCACAGCATTCCTCTAATTCGAGAAAAAGTAGATCGTATCTTAGAAGCAAGTGGTTACCGCCGCGGCTCATACTCCTACAAAGCGCTGCATAATATTCTTGAAAACTACCCACGTGATGAACTGCTACAAGCGAACGAAGAAGATTTGCTTGAAGTCGGCATGGGCGTAGTACAAATGCAAGACCGCGACTTGCTGCGTTTGTTCGTACGCAAAGACCCGTTCGGTCGTTTCTTCAGCTGCATGGTGTACGTAACGAAAGACCGTTACAACACAGAACTTCGCCGCCAAACTCAACGCATTCTTAAGCAGTATTTTGGCTGTGAACAAGAAGTTGAATTTACGACGTTCTTCTCTGAAAGCCCATTGGCAAGAACGCATTACATTGTTCGTGTAGACAATAACAACATTGATGTAGACGTGAAAAAAATCGAGCAGAATTTAATGGAAGTTTCTACCTCTTGGGACGACAGATTAAAAGAGTCGATCATTGCTAACTTTGGTGAAAGCAAAGGTCTACCACTATCGAAAGAGTACATGAGCGCGTTCCCTCGTTCATACAAAGAAGACATGATGCCTGGTTCTGCTGTGGCAGACATTGAGCGCCTTGAAGCACTGAGTGACGACAACAAACTTGGCATGCTTTTCTACCGTCCGCAGGAAGTTGCAACGGATTCGAAAGCGGTTCGCTTAAAACTTTACCATCGTGACGAGCCAATCCATCTATCAGACGTAATGCCAATGTTGGAAAACTTGGGTCTACGCGTGATTGGTGAATCTCCTTACGAGATCGAGAAAAACAATGGCCAGACGTTCTGGATCCTAGATTTCTCGATGCTGCATAAGAGCGAAAAAACCGTTGATCTTCGCGAAGCTCGTGATCGTTTCCAACAAGCATTTGCTGCGATTTGGGCAGGGGATCTAGAAAGTGATGGTTTCAACCGTTTGGTACTGGGTGCTTCGTTATCTGGTCGTGAAATCTCGATTCTACGTGCTTACGCGCGCTACATGCGTCAAGTTGGTTTCCCATTCAGCCAACAATACATTGAAGATACACTAAGCCATTACCCTGATTTAGCTACTGGCTTGGTTAACCTATTTGCTAAACGTTTCGATCCAAAACATAAAGGCAGCGAAAAAGGCCAAAGTGATCTGATTAAGAAGCTGACTGAACAACTGGATCGTGTAGAAAGCCTAGATGATGATCGTATTATTCGTCGTTACATGGATATGATTATGGCAACGCTGCGTACTAACTACTACCAGTTGGACGAAAACAAGCAGTCGAAGCCTTGGCTATCTTTGAAGATGAAACCAAGCGAAATCCCAGAGATTCCTCAGCCAGTTCCTGCTTTTGAGATTTTCGTCTACGCGCCAGACATTGAGGGTGTTCACCTTCGTGGCGGTAAAGTTGCACGTGGTGGCTTACGTTGGTCAGATCGTCAAGAAGATTTCCGTACAGAAATTCTTGGTCTTGTAAAAGCTCAGCAAGTTAAGAACACCGTTATTGTTCCAGTTGGGGCGAAAGGTGGTTTCGTTTGTAAGCGTCAGCCGTCTCTGACCACTCGTGATGAAATCTTTGCAGAAGGTCAACGCTGCTATAAACAGTTCATTCGCGCGTTGCTTGATGTTTCTGACAACATCATTGAAGGCGAGGTGATTCCACCACAAAACGTAATTCGTCACGATGAAGATGACCCATACCTAGTGGTTGCTGCCGACAAAGGCACGGCGACATTCTCTGACTTGGCGAACTCAGTCTCAGCAGAATACAACTTCTGGCTTGGCGATGCGTTTGCTTCAGGTGGTTCAAACGGTTACGACCACAAAGCAATGGGTATCACTGCAAAAGGTGGTTGGGAATCAGTTAAACGTCATTTCCGTGAAATGGGCATCAACTGTCAAACGACTGACTTTACCGCAATCGGCGTAGGCGATATGGCTGGTGATGTGTTTGGTAACGGTATGCTGCTATCTAAGCACATTCGTCTGCAAGCTGCGTTTAACCACATGCACATCTTTATTGATCCGAACCCAGATTCAGCCACCAGCTGGGAAGAGCGTAACCGCTTGTTTAATCTACCAAGATCAAGTTGGGAAGATTACAACACCGAGTTGATCTCGCAAGGTGGTGGTGTGTTCTCACGTCGTGCAAAATCGATCCAACTAACGCCTGAAATCCAAAAAATGTTGGGCACCAAGAAGGCATCCGTAGCACCAAACGATCTGATTAAAATGATCCTAAAAATGAAAGTGGATCTACTTTGGAACGGTGGTATCGGTACTTACGTTAAAGCTTCGACTGAAACGCATACAGACGTTGGTGACCGAGCAAATGACCTGCTTCGTATTGATGGTCGTGAGCTGCGCGCAAAAGTGGTTGGTGAAGGTGGTAACTTAGGTATGACACAGCTTGGTCGTATCGAGTACGCACTAAACGGTGGTCGAGTTAACACCGACTTTGTTGACAATGTTGGCGGTGTAGACTGCTCGGATAACGAAGTAAACATTAAGATCTTTTTGAACGGACTGGTTTCAAATGGCGATCTTACCGTTAAACAACGCAACCAAATTCTTGAATCTATGGAAGAAGAGGTCGGTGAAATCGTTCTGGATGACGCATACCGTCAATCTGAGTCCATTTCAGTGACAGAGCAACAAGGCGTTGGCATCGTTAAAGAACAGATTCGTTTCATCCACACAATGGAAAAAGCAGGGTACTTGGACCGTGCTCTTGAGTACATTCCTGATGATGAAACGTTGCTGGAACGCGAAAAACAGGGCCTAGGTCTTACTCGTCCTGAGCTATCGGTACTTGTCGCTTACGGCAAAATGGTTCTGAAACAGCAACTCGTGACGGATGACATTGCAAATGATGAATTCCATGCGAAACAGCTGGTTGAGTACTTCCCAAGTGAGTTACGCCGTAACTATAAAGATCAAATGGTTAACCATCCGCTACGTGCAGAAATTATCGCGACTGCGCTAGCAAACCAAATGGTTAACGAAATGGGCTGTAACTTCGTCACTCGTCTTCAAGAAGAAACGGGCGCAAGTGTTGTTGATATTGCAAACGCTTACAGTGCAGCTCGTGAAATATTTGATCTTGCTGAAATTCTTAAGCAAACTCGCGCGTTAGACAACGTTGCAACGGCTGATGCGCAGTACGAGATAATGTTCTACGTACGCCGCGCACTACGTCGTATTGCTCGTTGGTTACTGCGTAATCGCAGCGGTAAATCTACCGTTGGTGAGTTGATTGCAATCTACAAACAAGATGTGAATGTCATTACTGAAACTCTTGATAGCATGCTGGTTGAATCTGAAGTGGAAGAGCACAATGAGTTGGCTCAAACATGGATGGAGCGTGGGGTAGAAGAAAAACTTGCCCATCAAGTAGCACGTCTATCGAGCCTTCAATCGGCACTGGATATTTCATCGGTTGCAAGTGAAACTGGCAAAACAGTTGAACAAGCATCGAAGCTATACTTCAACCTTGGCGATCGCTTGTCGTTGCACTGGTTCTTGAAACAAATCAATAGCCAAGCTGTCGACAACAACTGGCAAGCTCTAGCTCGCGCGGCATTCCGAGAAGACCTAGATTGGCAACAACGTCAGTTGACAGCGCAAGTTCTCAACTGCGCGTGTGCAAACGAAGATCTTGATGTAATGCAAGCGCTTGAAGAGTGGATGGAAGCAAACGAACAATCACTTCATCGTTGGGAAAGCATCCTTAATGAGTTCAAAGTCGGTTCTGTACATGAATTTGCCAAATTCTCGGTAGCTCTTCGTGAACTGGTACTGCTTAATTTGAATTGCTCTTCAAACGAGTAGGTGAGTTAACTTATTAGAAAAAGCCTCGTAAATGCGAGGCTTTTTTGTATCCGCAAACACCAAACTCCGGTCATTAACGTGACATTGTAACTAAATTTTAAAACTTAACTTCTGCTGAAATCGATTGCTTTTCCATTAGAAACTGAATATTTCAATGCAGCAAAAAAACGCTAATTCTTTGTTTTTATGAAAAAACTTCTAACTCAAGATGCAATTTTACTTAATTCGTTCATTTTCATTGAATTACAATAAAAAACAGTAAATAATATTGACCCGTTTACACGGGGCTTTTTTCTTTCGGAGGCACAATGCTTTACCGTCTAGCCAGAACTGGCTTTTTCCAACTTGATGCCGAAAAGGCACATGATCTTGCAATCAAGAACTTCCAACGCTTTAACGGCACACCACTCGATCTTTTCTATCGTCAACAATTACCTAACCGTCCAGTAGAATGCATGGGGTTAACATTCCGTAACCCAGTGGGTCTTGCTGCTGGTTTGGATAAAAACGGGGAATGTATTGAAGCATTCGATGCGATGGGATTTGGCTTTGTTGAAGTTGGCACAGTGACTCCTCGTCCTCAGCCAGGTAATGACAAACCGCGTTTGTTCCGTTTGGTTGAAGCAGAAGGCATCATCAACCGAATGGGCTTTAACAACTTAGGTGTGGATCATCTGGTTGAGAATGTGAAAAAAGCAAAGTTCAACTGTGTTCTTGGTATCAACATTGGTAAAAACAAAGATACACCAATCGAGAACGGGGCAGAGGACTACTTGATTTGTATGGAGAAAGTGTACGAATATGCTGGTTACATCGCTGTAAACATTTCTTCTCCAAACACTCCGGGACTTCGCTCTCTACAATACGGTGAAGCACTCGACGAGTTACTATCAGAGCTTAAAGCGAAACAATCAGAGCTTGCAGAAAAACACGGCAAGTACGTTCCACTAGCACTTAAGATTGCCCCTGATTTGAGCGATGATGAAATCACTCAGATTTGTGAATCACTACTGAAAAACAATATCGATGGTGTTATTGCAACAAACACTACACTGGATCGAACAGTAGTTGAAGGTATGAAACACGCAAATGAAGCGGGTGGTTTAAGCGGTCGTCCGGTGCAATCTCGTTCAACAGAAGTTGTTCGCAAATTGCACGAAGCATTGGGTGACAAACTTCCTATCATCGGTGTTGGCGGCATTGACTCTTATGTTGCTGCAAAAGAGAAAATGATGGCAGGCGCTCAACTCGTACAAGTTTACACTGGCTTTATCTACCATGGTCCTGGCCTAGTACGCGATATTGTTAAAAATCTGTAGCACTCATCAAATAAATCGCTGAGAATTCAACGCTTATTTCAGAAAAAAGAGGAACTCGTTTCCTCTTTTTTTTTGTCCGTTCGTTTGTAAAATTTAGAAAATCATGAGTAGGTAATTAAGCGTCTTACCTCTTTACCATTGATTCACTAGTCAAGAGAGAACGGAATAATGCTTAAACCCAGCGACAAATGGAATTGGTATTTTGACGAGCACAAAGCTTGCTTAATGCTGGATCTGGGGGAGGAAATGATTTTCCAAACCAATCTATCCCGTAAGCTGTTGGTCAACTGTGCCTTCTCAAAAAACGAATTTACAGTCGACGATGCTAGTGCGTTTCAAACGTTTAATGAACGCATTCGCTGTCTCGATATCAATGAGTACCGTCAGGCCGAGCTAACACTTTACTGTGTAGCTGCGAAACGCTTCCATAAACCAGTCCAGCCTAAGAGTTGGTTCTTCGATGCTCAATCAACAGGGCACGAACCAGAAGAAGGGGACATGGTATTTCTATCTAACCGCTATTCTGAAGGCGTTTTCATCGTTTTAGAACCTGGCGAAGCTTCAAGCTTATGCGCGTACGTCGGTCAAGAAGAGTTCATTCTTGATGGCCATAAAACGCTGCAGTTTGGACAACCAATAAAAGTTATGCACGACAGAATGGTTTGTGCGAATCATTTATTTGTCATGGCTCCAATGGCTATGGTGGGTTAAACATCTTTAAGTTTTCTTTATTTCGTTCCTTTGTTTGCCTTAATCGACCGCCTCAGGTCGATTTTTTTTATCCTTCTCCTTTCAAATACCTTTATTAATCGGCTGAAATCACTGCGTTGTTAAGCACATAACTATGAAGCTGGTCACTTTTATTCCACTTTTTTAATCTTAGCGATCACTAATATTAGGCAACTTATCGCCTAACATTCCCCCATTTCTTCCCCAATACATGCAATTGGTAAGTAAATTACAACATAATTTTACTATTGGTATATACCAATTTTAATGTAAATAAGTATTCACTTCTTCTTTAAAGTAAGGTTTTCGGTTAGCTAAAAGAATGGGAAAAGAAATGCTCAGCTCGAAATGTAGGAAGTTTCAGATCAAGTGATTGGTGATTGTTTGCTCTGGTGAAACTAAAAACGCCTTTAAAAACGAGGCATTGATCGTAAAGTCAGGTATAATTAAGGCCATTTTTTATTAACGAAAGAACACTATGAATCAATATCTCGCGGTAACTTCAAACGGCATGGAAAACCTGCTTGTTGAAGAACTGACTAAACTAGGCATTGAAAACGCGAAACCAGTACAGGCGGGCGTAAAATTTAAAGCCACGAATGAGCAAATCTATCGTTGTTGTTTGTGGAGCCGCTTGGCATCACGATTTGTACGTGTTTTATCTGAATTCACCTGTAACGACGACATGGATCTATACCTATCTACTTCGTCAATTAACTGGGTGAATCAATTCCACAGTTCTAAGCGTTTCGTTGTGGACTTTAACGGTACCAACCGCGAGATCCGCAACAGTCAGTACGGCGCGATGAAAGTAAAAGATGGCATCGTTGATTGCTTTGAGAAGAAAGGCTTACCTCGACCAAACATCAGCAAAGAACGTCCTGATATTCGCGTTCATGTTCGCCTTCACAAAGATAAAGCTATCTTAGGTGTTGATATGGTAGGCAGTGGCCTTCATCAACGTGGCTACCGTCCGGAATCTGGCCGTGCACCACTTCGTGAAACATTAGCAGCAGCAATCATTATGCGTTGTGGTTGGGACGGTCATCAGCCACTTCTCGATCCAATGTGTGGTTCTGGTACGTTACTGATTGAAGCGGCAATGATGGCTGCAAATATGGCTCCTGGTGTAAAACGAAAGCAATGGTGCTTTGAATCACTTGAAGACTTTGAGCCAGATACATGGGCTGAAATCAAATCAGAAGCAAACGTTCAGGCTAGACGCGGCGTCAAGAAAGTTGACGCTAAGTTTTTTGGCTTCGATAACGACCCTAAAGTGCTCAAAGTTGCACAAGAGAACGCTCGCAGAGCAGGGGTTGAGGAACTGATTGAGTTTGCTCAAGGCGATGCGGCAACTATTACGCGACCTGCAGGTTTTGAAAATGGTGTGATTGTATCTAACCCACCTTACGGCGAACGTTTGGGTACAGAGCCAGGTCTGATTGCGCTTTACACCGCGTTTGGTGGCCAATTGAAAGCAGAATTCGGTGGCTGCAAAGCGTCTATTTTCTCTAGTTCAGATGAGTTGCTGAGCTGTCTTCGCATGCGTGCAGATAAGCAATTCAAATTAAACAATGGTGCGTTACCGTGTCACCAAAAAAACTACAGCATCGCAGAACGTAGTGCCGATGAAGTAAAAGGTGCAGATACCAATACTCAAATCGCTCCTGATTTTTCAAACCGTTTGAAGAAAAACATTGGCAAAATTGGCAAATGGGCTCGTAAAGAGAAATTAGATTGCTACCGCATCTATGACGCAGATCTTCCTGAATATAACGTAGCGATTGACGTATATGGCGATCAAATCGTGATTCAAGAATACGCAGCACCTAAAAATATCCCTGAAGAGAAAGCGAAACGCCGTTTGACGGATATCATTCGTGCAACGATTCAAGTGACTGGTGTAGAAGCGAACAAAGTTGTCCTTAAAGTTCGTGAAAAGCAGAAAGGTCGCAGCCAATATCAAAAGTTGGGTCAGGTATCTGAAACGTTAGAGGTGAACGAGTACGGCGTGAAGCTGATCGTGAATTTGCACGACTATCTTGATACGGGACTATTCCTAGATCATAAGATCACACGTCGTCGCTTAGGCGAAATGGCTCAAGGCAAAGATTTCTTAAACCTATTTGCTTACACAGGTAGTGCAACAGTACACGCGGCAGTTGGCGGAGCTCGTTCAACAACGACAGTAGACATGTCAAACACTTACCTGAACTGGGCAAAAGACAATATGCAGTTGAATGGTTGTATTGGACGCCAACATCGCTTTGAGCAAGCCGATTGTCTGCAGTGGCTTGAAAATGCAAAAGGCGAATACGACCTTATCTTTATTGATCCACCGACGTTTTCAAACTCAAAACGTATGGAAACGTCATTCGACGTGCAACGTGACCATATCAAGCTAATGACGAACTTGAAACGTTTGTTACGAGCAGGCGGTACGATTGTGTTCTCGAACAATAAACGTCACTTTAAGATGGATGAAGAAGGGTTGGCTGAGCTAGGACTAAAAGCTCAGAATATTTCATCGCAAACTTTGCCTTTGGATTTTTCTCGAAACAAACACATCCATAACTGCTGGCTAGTGACACACGCAGAGTAAAGAAACGATTGAGTATAAGGACGTATAGGTGCTGACATTGTATAGCACAGAGGGGTGCCATCTTTGTGAGATGGCATTTGCTCTAGTAAGCCAGGTCGGCCTGGCGGAACAAACAGATATTATCGATATCGCATTCGATGATGAACTGTTTTCTCGTTACGGCGTAACGATTCCCGTATTAAAATATCAAGATTCTGAGTTGAACTGGCCGTTCGATTTAGATGAACTCAAAAATTGGTTGGAAAATAATGGCATTACTTACCATTCATAACGCGCAACTTGCTTTCGGTGATCATCCGCTATTAGACCGCGCAGAGTTTGCTTTGCAGGAAAATGAGCGTGTTTGTTTAGTAGGGAGAAACGGTGCCGGTAAGTCAACGTTGATGAAAGTACTTGCTGGCGACATCTTACTGGACGACGGCAAAATTCAAATAACACAAGACGTTGTTGTTTCTCGTTTGGAGCAAGATCCACCGCGTAACCAAGAAGGTACTGTTTATGAGTATGTCTCTGGTGGCTTAGCGGAAATTGGCGAACAGCTTAAGATCTACCATGATCTTCTTGATCTTGTTGCGCAAGACCCAAGCGAAAAGAACATCAACCGCTTAGCAAAAACTCAAGAACAATTGGATCATTCAAATGCGTGGCGTTTTGATGACCGAGTTAAAAACGTACTTAGTGCCCTAAAGTTAAGTCCAGACACATTACTTCGTGACTTATCTGGCGGCTGGCAACGCAAGGCGGCATTAGCTCGAGCTTTAGTTTGTGACCCTGATGTATTACTACTTGACGAACCAACCAACCATTTGGACGTCACAACCATCGAATGGCTAGAGAACTTCCTGAAAGATTTCAAAGGTTCAATTATCTTCATTTCCCACGACCGCGCATTCATTAAATCTATGGCGACACGTATTGTCGACTTAGACCGCGGGCAACTTTCCTCTTTCCCTGGTGATTACGACAATTACTTGCTTGAGAAAGAAGAGATGCTTCGTGTTGAAGAGATGCAAAACGCTGAGTTCGACAAGAAACTGGCTCAAGAAGAAGTGTGGATTCGACAAGGTATTAAAGCGCGTCGTACTCGTAATGAAGGACGAGTGCGCGCACTTAAGAAACTTCGTGAAGAGCGTCGCGACCGCAGAGAAGTGCAGGGTAAAGTTAATCTCAATATCGATGATGCATCACGCTCAGGCAAAATCGTCTTTGAAGCAGAGAATATGTCTTTTGCTTACGACGGTAAGCAAATTGTTGATAACTTCAGCTTCAACATCATGCGCGGCGATCGTATTGCCCTTATTGGTCCAAATGGTTGTGGTAAAAGTACCGTACTGAAGTTATTGCTTGGGCAACTAGAAGCTCAATCGGGTCGCTTACATTGTGGTACCAAGCTTGAAGTCGCTTACTTCGATCAATACCGTGAGATCCTCGATCCTGAGAAAACTGTTATCGACAACTTAGCGGACGGTAAGCAGGAAGTAATGGTAGGTGGTCGTCAGCGTCACGCTTTAAGCTATCTTCAAGATTTTCTGTTTGCACCAAAGCGTGCCCGCACTCCAGTTAAAGCCTTATCTGGCGGTGAAAAAAACCGATTGTTGCTCGCTCGTATCTTACTGAAACCTAATAACTTACTTATTCTTGATGAGCCAACCAACGATTTGGATATAGAAACGTTGGAACTTTTAGAAGAAATGCTTGCCAATTATCAGGGTACGTTACTGTTAGTAAGTCACGACCGTGAGTTTGTTGATAATACAGTAACGACTAGCTGGATTTTTGAAGGTGACGGTGTAATCGAAGAGTTCGTGGGTGGTTATCACGATGCGAAGCAGCAACGTGATCAAGCACTTGCAGTTCGTTTTTCGACGGAAAAACCAGCGAAAAAAGAGAAAGTGGTTGAGGAAACTCCCAAAACAACTCAACCTAAGAACAACTCTAAGAAGTTATCGTATAAGCTGCAAAGAGAATTAGAAGCTCTTCCAGCTAAGCTAGAACAGTTAGAATCGGATATTGAAACTCTGCAAGAACAAGTGAATGACCCTGAGTTTTTCGCTAAGCCAGTCGAGCAGACTCAACCGGTATTGGAACAACTTGCTGCTTTAGAGCAGGAGTTAGAAATCGCATTCGAGAGATGGGAAGAACTCGAAGCAATGCAACAGGATAGTTAAGAATTCAATGAATTGTAGTAAGAAATTCAAGTTAACCGCTGTCGCTTTGATGGTGGGTACCGCAATGAACGCAAACGCAGCATTGTATCAAGTGGTTGAGGTTTCACCTCAGGATCATGGCTCAAATGGTGACTACCAAACGGCCTACGGGGTTGCAATTCAACAGGGTGATGTAATCGATGCGTCAACAGACTCTCCATTTGCCCTAGGTTGCTTTGATGCGACGGCAAACTGCACTCCAGAGCAATTTAAGCTTGCTATTGAAACTCGTACGACACCAATATCTGCAAGCCAAGAAGTTGATGGTAATAGCTACCGCGAAGAAATCCCTTTTGCGATGGATGCTGGTTTTTACTACCTTGATGAAGTTGGAGATTTCGAACGTTATTGCAAAAATGAAAAACGTTACTCAACGTGTGATTCATGGGCTGCTGTTAACTGGTCTCCTTGGGGTAAAGAACGCTACAGTAAAGACTACACGTCCAATGCCCTTGCGTTTGTAGAGAACAGCGCTGACGCTTACAAAAATGAATATAACAATGTCATAAACAGTTTAACTGAGTCAGGTCAGGCTGTAGGTAACCAAAGTATCGTAAGCGCATCTGATTCAGCGACGTTAGAAACTCGTAACACAGTTGTAGCACCGACTTTGCCAAATATTGTGCCTAGCTCTGAAACTGCTGAAGTTGTTGAATCTAGAGCATGGAAAACGGATGGAACATTTACCGTTGGTAGTATTTCAGAAAAGGCTTCTAATACTAATGGGGCTCACCATACGTCTAAGGCAGCAATCTGGGACAAAAGCGGTTTGATATCTCAAGTTCCTTGGCCGAGTACCAATTGGAAAGATGGGGAACGTTTGGCTCAAGGAAGCATGCGAGATTTTGTTGTCGATGGAACCACCATTTATGGTGTGGGATACAATACTTACTCAAAAAATGATAACTATCTAAACGCGACAGTGTTTGTTGGAACTTTGGAGTCAGAAAGTTCTTTAAGCAATATTAGTACCTGGCAAAACAAGGTAGTGGTAGGGGCGCGGCAACGAGAAGGAGATGACACTGTTCATTCGAACTCTCGTTTGACAAATGTAAACAAAAATTTCGTTGCTATTGGTGAGGCCAAACGTTCAGGTGCGTACCCTATGCCGACCGGCTCCACTCCAAATCGTTTGTTTATTGTTGATGATGTTCGCTCTGCATCTCTGAGTGCTATTTACCCAACGACGGGCATCTTCTTCAACGGTGCGGGCGGTAAAATGGGTGGTATCAACGCTTACAACGAAATTGTGGGTCAGTTAGATGCGGAATCTACCCGTGAAGATGATGGCAAACCTCGTCGTAAGCGTGGTTTCATTTATCCATACATCCAAGATGATGCAAACAATGTGAGAGCTGAAACACTGTTTGATGGTAAAGCGTGGTTCCTAGATACATTGACAAACGGTGGCGAATATTCAGAGGCAAATAACGCATTCCGTATTATTGATGCAACAGATATTAATGATGCAGGTGTAATATCGGCTACTGCTATGAAATGTGCAGGCGGGTATAACTCTACAGCGCATAACGCTTCTTGTAATGGTACTGAAGAAATTGTTGCAGTGAAATTAATGCCAATTCCTAACCAAACGAAAGAAGATATCGTAGCGCGAAGCGTGGAATCAGACAGCGCTGAACGTCAAGGCGCAGGCCTTGGTTGGTTAGCTTTGACCATGCTTGGTTTGTTTGGGTTCCGTAGAAAATAGTCAGTAATTTTTAATTCAAGCAGAGGCTCACAGAATTGAGTCTCTGCTTTTTTTATGCCTTGAGAAATCGCGCAATTTGATCGATTCTTATAAGTGGAGTCATAAAAACTCCACCAAAGTTTCACAATAACAGCTGTACGTTAGTAAATGGACCTGTATGAGGAATTAACTATGAAGAGACAAAAGCGTGATCGCCTAGAACGAGCTCAATCTCAAGGCTATAAAGCTGGGTTGAATGGAAGGTCTCAAGAGGCTTGCCCGTATCAACAAGTAGACGCTCGGTCGTATTGGTTAGGTGGTTGGCGTGATGCCAGAGATGAAAAACAATCTGGTCTCTATAAATAACTCTCCACATACAACAGAAGGATTCGAAAGGGCTCGTAGAGAGCCTTTTCTCGTAATGACTAAGCATAAAAAAGCCCCAGATAGAGGCCTTAAAAATTTATAGAGAAGGGTAACTAGAAGCTCGAAGTATCTTGGAACAAGCCAACTTTAAGATCCTTCGCAACATAAATTTCTTTGCCGTCAACACATACGCGGCCGTCTGCTAGACCCATCACTAGTTTACGGTTCACAACGCGCTTCATATGAATTTCGTACGTTACTTTCTTAGCAGTTGGCAGAATTTGGCCAGTAAACTTCACTTCACCAACGCCAAGAGCTCGACCTTTGCCTTTGCCGCCGACCCAACCTAAGAAGAAGCCCACTAGCTGCCACATGGCATCTAGACCAAGACAGCCTGGCATTACTGGGTCACCAGGGAAGTGACAATCGAAGAACCAAAGATCTGGAGTAATATCCAACTCTGCAAGAATTAAACCTTTACCAAAATCACCTTCTGTTTCAGACATTTTAGTAACTCGGTCCATCATTAGCATGTTTGGTGCAGGAAGTTGTGGGTAACCCGGACCAAAAAGCTCACCTTGGCTAGAAGCAAGAAGATCATCACGGTTGTAAGAATCACGTTTGTTTTGCATTATCAATTACTCCAATTTTTGACAGATGCATGTTAGTGAACACGTGTACGCTAAACAACTCCGATCAGTACTAGACAAACCAGTTTTTGATGCGCTGCACAATTCCTTCTGGATGCTCATGTCTTTCAAAATTTTCAATACGTTCGGCGATCTTGCCGATGACGCTATCATCTTCGCCTCTGAATGATTTGCCCATTAGAATAGGTATTGCTTCATCAACGGTAGAAACCGACCAAATATGGAACTCACCATTCTTAATGCTTTCTATGACATCTTTATGTAAAGCAAGGTGCTTCAAGTTCGATTTAGGCATAATAACGCCTTGATGACCAGTGAAGCCTTGGTGTTTACAAACTTGATAGAAACCTTCGATCTTCTCATTTAAACCGCCTACCGCTTGTACTCGGCCAAATTGGTCCACCGCGCCAGTCACCGCGATTTGTTGATTAACCGGGGATTCAGACAGTGCACTTACCAAACAACATAACTCTGCCAATGAAGCACTATCACCATCCACTTCACTATAGGACTGCTCGAAAACAATAGACGCAGAGTAAGGCAGTGGCTCATCCAAATTCAAAGCAGAGCTTAGAAATGCTTGCATGATCATCATGCCTTTCGCATGAAGATTTCCTCCAAGTTCAGCTTTGCGCTCAACATCGGAAATGTCACCATCTCCAAAGTGAATAACACATGAAATTCGCGCTGGCTCGCCATAAGAGACAGGATGCCCAGCCATATCAATAACCGTGAGTCCGTTAATTTGGCCGACTTGTTCACCAGTAGTCTCAATGATGACCTGACCATCAAGAATGTCATAAACTGCACGTTGAGGAAGGTAAGACTCTCGATAATATTTATCGTCGATGGCTTTATCTATCGCCACATAATCAATGATATTTTGATCGCTAAACTGAGCAGCTAGGCTAAGTAGTTGGCAATGCCACATCACACCTAAAGGCAAATAATGTTGGTCCTCAGTTAAACGCATGCCTGCTAATAGTAACCGTTGAAAAGCACCTTCATCCAACGATGGGAAACCGTACTCCGAACAAATCCAATTCACCAAACCCACATACAACTCTAAGTTACTTGCAGATAAGTGGATATCTTCTTCAACTTCGGTATACATCGTTAGGCCGGTTGAAAAATCTTCGTCAACATACTCAAGGTCGGCCAATTGATTACGATCGCCAGTAACAATAATCTTAACGTCAAATTCTTTTTCATCGGCCGTTAAAATAGGTAGTCGAGTAGGGCTTACATTCAAGGGTTTTACTGGCTTCCCTTGAATGGCAGACTTAATGCTCGGCCAATATCCGGGATTCGCCAAAATGAGGTTCGCTGGTAAAATCAAATACCCGCCGTTAGCCTTGGAAAGTAATCCAGCTTCAACTACAACATCGCCTTTTAAATCGACACTGTAGCGATCAAACAAGAGCTTTGCGTCCAAAGACTCTGTCATTATTGCAGGCTCCGAATCATCAGTGACCACGTCACAAATAAACTTACGATAAACCGTATTATCTGCACAGTTTATTACCAAAAATCGAGTCAAGCCTTTGATTTTCTTGAATCGTTCAACAGTAGCGAGGAGTCTTGGTTGAAGTTCTACGAACTTCTTCTTAGGTAGAGAGGAGGCAGATTTTAAAATGTCTTCGTATTGTTCGAGCGAAGGAGTCACGTCTTTCCAATTAAGTTGATTCATTTAATTTCATCATTATTCAATATTGCGGTCATTATAACGAAAGGGCTCTGAACTCCCTAGTGCCAATTGGTGTAGTTGTAAATGTAAATAACTCGTTGAGTATCATTTGGACAAATGAGTGATCAACATCGATACTTCAAAGAGTTTTCATTGATGAATAACTATAACTGGGTTACGCTGTCACCAGGTTAGCTTTATGAGTCAGAAAGAATGAAATATCAGCAACTTGAAAATTTAGAGTGTGGATGGAAGTGGAAGTATCTAATCAAAAAATGGAAAGATGGTGAAGCGATTACCAGACATATTGATACAAGTGAAGCTGATGCAGCTATCGCCGAGTTACGACGCATAGAGCACGAACCTACATTAGTGCTAGCTTGGATTGAAAAACACATGTCTGAAGAGCTAGAGAACAAACTCAAGCAGGCAATTCGCGCAAAACGAAAGCGCCACTTCAACGCAGAACAAGTTCACACCAAAAAGAAATCGATCGATCTTGATTACCGTGTTTGGGAAAAATTATCTAATCGAGCTAATGAACTGGGGTGTACGCTGTCTGATGCCATTGAATATCTACTTTCAGAAGCCTCAAGAAGTGAAAAAGCAAGCCAGAAAGTTACGTCCATCAAAGAAGACTTGAGTAAGCTACTATCCAGCTAAGGAGTGTTAGATGCTATATGTGATATTAATTGCTGCAATCGTCATATTCTGGTTGATCGCCGTGGATAGACCCGTGTTAAAAGTGAGTTTTGATGACGGCCACTTGAGTAAGGTAAAAGGGCATATACCTCCATCTTTTAAACATAACTTACAAGATATTGGCGAGCATGACCCATTTACTGGTGAACTCAAAGTGTACAACCAACGCTCCGGAATGAGGCTGGTCTTTTCAAAAGACGTACCAAAGAAAGTTCAACAACGAATTCGAAATGTTTTTCCTCATCAAGGTTTCAAAGCCAATAAAGGCAAGAAACAAGCTTAGCCGACATATCAATTACTTATCTACGTTAAACGGGACGCAAAATTGTGTCCCGTTTTAGCATTTGACGCATAAAAAATTACAATCAGTCCATTTATCAAAAATGGATTTACGAATGCGATACGTTGTCACTTTATTTTTATTATTGTTACCCACAGCGTCAACATTGGCCGATGATTCAGAAACAAATCCAGTGGCTAAGAAAATTAAATCGACGCTACAAAAGAAAGTCGATAAGCAGTTCGACCAATATGATGGTTATTGCGATTTAATGATTGAAATGGAACATAAAGGAAAAGTAGCAATAGTAAAACGAGTTACTGGAAGCGGAGATACAAAAGTTTGCCGTTTTGCTCGTTCAAACTTAAAAACCGGTAAGCGATATCGTTACAAACATCCTGAAAAATATATCCGCATACATATAACAACTGGTTCGTGAACCTTCAGTTTAAAGTAAGCAAGACCGAGTTACCGCAAATCAATTGGTTTCTATAATCCGTAACCCTGCGAACTGGTTCGAAACGTCATTAATGACGATTTACACAACGAGTAGGGAGCCTATACTTTTGGCGGATCGATTGACCTCGACAGGCTTCAAATGAAAGCCACCAAAGCAGAAGCCTAAAAAAGCCGAACCCTTAGCGATGGGGTTCGGCTTTTTTGTGTGGCAATGGTGTGCGAAAAATTTGGGCGGAGTGGATATGTACAATAAATCATACTAATGTGGAGCTTCCTAGACATTTCAATTATTGGAGAACCACAAATGAGAGACAAACAACACTACCTCGCAAAAAGACAAATTTATAAAGTTGATACGGATTTGGCATTTTCATTAGATGTATTCGGGGATTTCCTAGCAGAACGAGAAGGTTATAAATCACTAGATGGCATGGATGCCGTTTATTTCTATCTTGTCCATAAATTCCATTGGCTTCCTTCGGTAGTTAAAAGTATGACAGTTGATGACCTACGTTTTGTTCTATCAGAAGAAATGCATGGCTGGGTGATGCCTAAGGATGCTGCAGAAGTGTGCGCGAACTGAAAGTGAACATAAAAGCCCTCTATTTTTGAGGGTTTTTATGTATGCAAAAGGACAAACTGTATTGCTGGTAACGCATTGAATATTTATACTTTTTAAAAAAGAATATGGGAGATTCGATGAAACTTTTTACCACAAGTAGCATACAACTAAGGGATTTTTTTCATGGTGGTAGGCTGCTGATATCTAACAAGCAAGGTTTCCTTTTTTATCAGCAACTTAGGAGTGAATATCCGAAATTGGACAACCATCAGCTATTTGAAATTCTTAATGAGGTGGCAGATGAAGAAAATCTCGAAGATTGTGCAAATCTATTGCAAGCGCATATATTGCAAACAGCCGAGTTGGAGCAAAACAAGTGTTAGACGTAAGAGATTTGTTAGAGTTTATTGGTGAGGACATCAAGACTTGTCGTCCAGTTTATCAGCTACGCAATCCCAAAGAGCCACACACATTGCAGAAAATGAAGGCTGCGGGTTATGTGGAGCGAAAGATAAAAACAACCGAAGGTAGAGAGGTAAAAGCGTGGATAACCGCAAACTAGCAATTAGTTTACTGAATGACTTAGGTTTTGAACATAAAATAATTGTGGGTCCGATAATTCCACCACTAGGTGACATTTATCATTACTGGGCATCTGCTAAAACTCAAAAAGTTATACCTAGCAAAGAAATTATAGAGCCGAAGACATTTAAAGAGTGTTATGGTCGCACTAAAAAAGAGGCTGAAGATAGGCAGTACGCAAAAATTCTAGAGTGGGCAAAATCTCAAAAAGGCGGAGTATAATCCGCCTAAATTTTCCATTTTCTATCTAAATTTACTAGGTATCCATTCTGCGGCGTTCATTCTACGGCCGCCACGAAACGGCAACACGTTTTCTTTAGCGGGGTAAATCTTGGGATATTCGAAGTGTCCGTACATTTCCACAAACTGACGATGTTCGTCACGCCAGAACACAAAGCTTTCCAATTCTTTAGGGCTAAACTCACGACCAGACGGTGTGATAAACACAGCTCGTTTTTCACAGATACGAAACCCAGACCAACGCAAATCATTAGGCAAATAACCAAGCGCTTTAATCAACAGTAGTTTTTCTGCCATTGGATTGATAGGAACGAAACATGACAACGCTCGCATATTGAATAACTGACTAAAATTATTTTTCTTGTTGTTTTGGGCGTTACCGAACGCAACATTATGTGGCGGTCAGGCTTATAGTGGTTTTTCGTTGATTGCACAAAACGAACGTCACGAATAGTACAAGTAACTTGCGTTATGGAAATCGACAAAATAAAAAATACGGCTTGGTTATCAGACACTTATGAAAGGCTTAATCAAAGAGTTAGCCTTTATTAACAAACCACCCCTCGGTGCGCATTATGTATATTATGTTAAATTAAATGTAACCATACATCAGATTCTTTCTACTTTGCTCTCCTATTTCTTTCAGATTTTAAATTTGAGCTAACTTTTAGATAGCTGATTAAACATAATCAGTATTTACCATAAAATACTTAATATAGATCTTAATAATCTATCGATTGTTAAGATCTATATTAATGACTACGCCGTTTCTATTAATGATTGTATAGCTTCATAGATATCTTGCCTGCGAACTGGCTTTGATACAAAACTATCCATGCCAGCGTCTAAGCACTTATCTTTATCACTTTCTAGCGCGTGCGCTGTTAAAGCGACGATTGGAATTGTGATTCCTTTCTTTCTAATCAGCCTAGTTGCCGTTATTCCATCCATTACTGGCATCGAGACATCCATCAAGATCATATCAATTTGAGTATCGTTTTCTTCAAGAAATGTAAGCGCCTCTGCGCCATGGCTTGCAATATGAACGTTATGGCCAAGCTTGTTAAGAATCAATTTAATGACAAGTTGATTTGATTGAGTGTCTTCGACGATAAGCAAGTTTAGAGCTTTGTTTGGTCTATTATGCTCAATTTTTACAGGACGGCTTTGGTTGTAACGTGTTAGAACTGGAATTCGAATGGTGAAGTCAGAACCCTCATTCTCGCGGCTTTTTACACAGATTTCACCTCTCATCATTTCAACTAAGTGCTTGGTAATAGCAAGCCCTAAACCTGTACCACCAAACCTTCGAGTAATTGAGCGATCACCTTGATGGAATGCCGTAAACAAATGGGCTTGTTTTGCTCTCGAGATTCCAATTCCGGTGTCAGATATAGAAACTACAATTTCGTCATTTTCTTCAGCGACAGAAACAGACACACTTCCTGAGTCCGTAAACTTAATGGCATTCCCAATCAAATTAAAGAGAATTTGTGACAGCCTCGTCGAATCAATCCAATACTGTTTGTCTGATGAGATCTGACAATCAAAGTTAAAAGAAAGATTCTTAGTTATAGCTACTTGTTTTTGCTGAGAAATTACAAAAGTTACAGTGTCATTTAAATGTATCCACTGTTCGTTTAATTGGAAGCTACCGGATTCAATTTTTGAAAGATCGAGAATGTCGCTAATGATGGCTAGAAGAAGCTCAGCGGAGCATTCCATTTGATTGAGGGCATCAAATTGTTCATCTGATAAGGTAGATTGTCTCAGGATGTCTAGCATTCCTAAAACTGAGTTAAGAGGCGTTCTGATCTCGTGGCTCATCATTGCCAAAAACTCAGATTTTGACTGGTTGGCTAGTTCTGCTTCTTCACGAGCTCTTGCAAGTTGAGTCGTTCTTACCTCAACAATACGTTGTAACTTTTCCTTTGTTTCTATGTCGATAACAGCACGTTCTATAAGGGGTCTAAAGCGCCTTAGAGTCTCTTTGTTTTCAATACTAAAATGCCCTTTTTGAGCTCCAATTAATAGTATGATGCTTTGTGTTACTTCCGAACGAATGCCCGTTAAAATTACGGAGTTAACATGTGTTTTAACAAAGCTATTTAAGTTCTCAAACTCTAACAATTTCGTTGGCTCGAATAATAGAATACACTCGCCGTTTAATGCGCGATCCATTGTGTTACCGTGTAACCACTCTACCTTATCAAACACGCTATTGGTTGAGATTAACGTCTTGAACGGATAACGGCTGTCATCGCGCGTGATGACAATAAAGTCTTCAAAACTGATGTACTTTTTTAGAACGCTGTTTAGCCCCGAAAAAATTTCATTACGATTTTTTGCCTCGCTCATTGCAGAGATTGCTGAAAGAATCGCTTTGTTTTCATCGGCAAGCAATTTTTCCCGTTGTTTGGTCTGCTTTAGCTCAACTAACGCTTCTTGTAATGCTTCTTGTTGGTATGTGTCTAAATATTTATCTTTCATAAGGTTTATGGAAAATCGCTGATGAGATCATCAAGTTTCCATGTCCATTTTCGCCGCCGATAAATCTTCCCTGCTCACCAAAGGTAAATGGGCATATAAATGGCAAGTGTTCCAGTTCCTGATTAATTTGTTCGCAAACGCTATTCATGTCTTGCATTAAGTGCAACATCGGTCCTGCACAAAATATATTTATGACACCAATTTTTCGAGATTCTTCTAATTTTTGGTTAAATGCAGCATTCACGACTTTTGCCGCTCGAGCGATTAAATGCTCCCTACTCCCTTTCATCAAAGTAAGCTCTTCCCCTACCGAAATCTGGGTAAATAGCTCAATCCCCCCATCTTCGGTCTCACGTATTGGATGGGAAAGCTTGTAATAAGGTCTATCGTACAAATGTCCGGCAACTCTTCCCAAGGGATAAGCGCTGGAGTTGGTAAAGAGTAGGTTTTCTTTGCTAGTTAGGTTTTCTTGATGACGAGTCCACTTTCGATAAGTATCTAGTGCTGATTCACCATCTATTTCCAGTAAACACCGTCCTTTTGCTTTGGAAACAATGCCTTTGATGTTGGTTGGTGTGTGACCTGCACTAAAAGCAATATCAACGGGATTAGAGGAGTAAAATAGTGTGAGGCTAATCCCTTGCTTTTCATGGCCTTGCGCTGTAATCACTGACCATTTTCCCTCAATGTGGTTATCTGCTGCAGAACCGCCAATGATAGGAACAAGTGTGCCGAAGCGTTCGTCGATCGATTCGATAATCTTTTCTTCTTTCCCAGGAGTTGCATGAAGAAGAATTAAGTTCGGTACTTCGCCAATTCGATTAGCATTTTGAAGAGCCATATCTAGAGCGACGGAGACACACTCATTTTCTTCACAATTAGAAATACCAGTTCCATAAGCATGTGGGCCTGAGTCATAGATAGCCATAGCCGCTATGACTGGCCCAACGTGAAAACCCTGATCAGTCATAATGGCTTGGCATGAACTTGAACCGTGGAATGGAACACCAGGGAAATATCTAAGAAAGGCAGAGCGAATGGCTCTGAAGTCGTATTCTTCTGTGTAATAACAGATGATGTAAGACAAGTGTTCTTGGCTCAGATCTGAACGAAGCCTCTCTACTGCTAAATATTCGTCGGTAATATGGGTAAATACTGATTGGCACTGCATACGCTTTTATTATTGTTTGTCACGTTACTGTTATACCATTACGACAAATTATCGTTAGGCTAGAAGGTTCGAATTTCACAAAGAAGATGCCATTATCTCGTGTCAGATCTAATTTATAAATGCACTAAGACAATATTTTGGTTTATTTTGAGCTTAATCGTTTTGGTTGCAGATATAGCATTCCATTCAGCTCTATAATGATTGTCGCTTATACTATCAAACACACCAGATTGATTCAGATCAATTTTTAGACCTGTACTTTCAGTTGTTTCAATCAAAATCCCACTCGAATCACGATTAATCGTGATTTTATCTTCACCAATTGTTACATCGCATCGCTCTTTTTGTGAACAATCAACGCTTGTGCTGGTCTCGTGCGTAAAGGTTCTCCAGAAAAACGCACCAACTAAAAGACTGAGCATGATTAAGATTTGTGCAAGTCTCGCCTTTGTTAACTTTTGTGCAGGCATAATTACTAATATCCTTGTTACAAACTTCAAACTTTTTAAATAAAAAATGATTTCCAGAGCTCCAGTAAGGTTACTACTCTGTCATTGAATTGTTAATTCAAGTATAGTGTCACGCTGAAAATGCCACTTTTTATTAAAGTCAGCAATAGAAATAAGGTGATGATAACACTTGAGTTCTAGAGTTTACTTGGGTGGTGTTACGACGCAAGTCGTGTTGGAAGTAAAGTGTAGTTAATTAGAAATTGGAAGCATGCAAATGAGCCAAGTAAAGCAGCTTGAACAAAACTACAACTATACAGTCGTTCGCCAATTTACCCTTGTGACCATTTTATGGGGCATAGTTGGTATGGCTGTTGGTGTTTTGATTGCCGCTCAATTAGTTTGGCCACAGCTAAACTTTGATACGCCGTGGTTGACGTACAGTCGTTTACGTCCACTGCATACTAATGCGGTAATTTTTGCGTTTGGTACTAGTGCCCTGTTTGCAACATCTTATTATGTTGTTCAGCGTACATGTCAAACACGTCTTTTTGGTGGCCCACTCGTTGCCTTCACCTTCTGGGGTTGGCAAGCAATTATCCTAGCCGCAGCGATTTCTCTACCTCTAGGTTTTACCTCAGGTAAAGAGTATGCTGAACTAGAATGGCCTATTGATATCGCTATTGCGATTGTATGGGTTTCATATGCAGTGGTGTTCTTTGGAACGTTAGTGAAACGAAACACTTCCCACATTTATGTGGCGAACTGGTTTTTCGGTGCATTTATCATCACAGTAGCAGTACTTCACATCGTGAACAGCATGGCTATCCCTGTATCACTGGGTAAATCTTACTCGATTTATTCCGGTGCGGTGGATGCAATGGTGCAATGGTGGTACGGACACAACGCGGTAGGTTTCCTACTCACCGCTGGTTTCCTAGGTATGATGTACTACTTTGTACCTAAACAAGCTGAACGTCCTGTTTATTCTTACCGTCTGTCTATCGTTCACTTCTGGGCATTGATCTCTCTATATATTTGGGCAGGTCCTCACCACCTTCACTATACTGCGCTACCAGACTGGACACAGTCTCTGGGTATGGTGATGTCTCTCGTTCTATTTGCTCCTTCATGGGGTGGTATGATCAACGGTATTATGACGTTGTCTGGTGCTTGGCATAAGCTTCGTTACGACCCTATTCTACGATTCCTAATCGTTTCATTGTCTTTCTATGGTATGTCTACTTTCGAAGGTCCGATGATGTCGATTAAGACAGTAAACGCACTATCTCACTACACAGACTGGACCATTGGTCACGTTCACTCTGGTGCGCTAGGTTGGGTTGCAATGGTTTCAATCGGCTCAGTTTACCACTTAGTCCCTCGCCTGTTTGGCCAAGAGCGCATGTACTCTGTGGGTCTGGTCAACGTCCACTTCTGGTTAGCAACAATTGGTACGGTTCTTTATATCGTAGCAATGTGGATCTCTGGCGTGATGCAAGGCTTGATGTGGCGTGCAGTTAACTCTGACGGCACCCTGACTTACAGCTTCGTAGAGTCAGTTGAAGCATCTTACCCATTCTACTTTGTACGTTTCCTAGGAGGTTTCATCTTCCTATCAGGTATGTTCTTAATGGCATACAACACGTACAAAACGGTAAGTGCGCCAAAAGAAAGCCTCAAGGCTATCCCTCATCCGGCATAAGGAGATTTAAGAATGAGTAATAATTCTAATAATCGCCATGAAATTCTAGAACGTAATGTCGGTTTGTTGGCTATTTTTATTGTTTTTGCAATCAGCTGGGGTGCTCTTGTTGAAATCACTCCTTTGATTTTCCAAAAGCAAACCACAGAAAGTGTAGAAAACTTACGAGTCTACACTCCTCTGGAAATGGAAGGTCGTGACATTTATATCCGTGAAGGTTGTAACGTTTGTCACAGCCAGATGGTTCGTCCTTTCCGCTCTGAAACGGAACGCTACGGCCACTACTCTGTAGCTGGTGAAAGTGTGTGGGAACATCCATTCCTATGGGGTTCTAAGCGTACAGGTCCTGATTTGGCTCGTGTCGGTGGTCGTTATTCTGATGAGTGGCACCGAGTACACCTACTTGACCCTCGCGAACTAGTTCCTGAATCAAACATGCCTGGTTTCCCTTGGCTTGCTGAGAACGTATTAGATGGCAAGCTGACTCAGAAGAAACTTGAAGTGTTCCGCGATCAGTTTGGTGTTCCATACGAAGATGAAACAATCGCGAATGCGGCTAAAGAAGTAGAAGGTAAAACAGAGATGGATGCAATCATCGCTTACCTTCAGTCTCTTGGTCATGCAATGAAGTAAGGGGATCATATGGATTTCGGTACAATTCATAGTATTTATACCGTAGTGCTCTTCGCGAGTTTTATCGGCATCGTATGGTGGGCATTTAGCAAGAAGCGTAAAGCACGCTTCGAAGAAGATGCCAACTTGGTGTTTGCTGACGAAGAACAAACGACCCCAAATAACCAAGGAGTGAAGAAGTAATGACTACATTCTGGAGTCTCTGGATTATCGTGATTACTATCGGTACGCTAGTAGGCTGTGCGATCCTCCTGACTTGGTGCGCCAAAGATAAAATGGGCGTCGAGGAAGGGGAAGACATGGGCCACGAGTACGATGGTATTCGCGAGCTAAACAACCCTCTACCGAAATGGTGGACTTACCTTTTCGTAAGCACGTTTGTATTTGCTGCAGTTTATCTAGCCCTGTTCCCAGGTCTAGGTAGCTTTAAAGGCTTTTTAAACTGGCAAAGTTCGGCTCAAACCGTTCGTTCGCTTGAAGAGTCAAAAGAAGCTATTGCACAGGCACAAGAAAATAAACAACTCAACCAATACGCAAAAGAACTGGATGATGCGGATGCCTACTTCGGCGAAGCATTCCGTAAACTTGCTCATAATGCGAATGGTCTACGCCCTGTTCCTGAGATCGCGCAAGACCCAGAAGCATTAAAAGTTGGTCAACGTTTGTTCTTGCAAAACTGTTCACAATGTCACGGCTCAGATGCTCGCGGTCAAAAAGGTTTCCCTAACCTAACTGATGACGCATGGCTATATGGCGGTGAGCCAGCAGCAATCGTAACAACCATCATGCATGGCCGTATTGGTCAAATGCCAGCATGGAAAGATGCGCTTGGTGAGCAAGGTGTCCAAGAAGTAGTAAGTTACACATTAAGCCTATCGGGTCGTAAAGTTAACGCTCGTGAAGCTGCAGCAGGTAAAGCTCGCTTTGTTGTGTGTGCAGCGTGTCATGGTACAGATGGTAAAGGTAACCCAGCAGTTGGTGCCCCTGACCTAACTGACCAAGACTGGCTATTTGGTGACTCGCGTGCTGCCGTAACTGAAACCGTAATGAATGGCCGCTCTGGTGTTATGCCAGCATGGAAGGACATTCTAGGTGAGGATAAGGTTCAACTTGTTGCCTCTTATGTCTGGAGTTTAAGCAACTCAGACAATAAGTAACATTTCAATAACAGCCCCTTTCACAGGGGCTGTCTTTCCTTTAAATTTAATGCCTTACATTTTTTCATTTAGCTGTTGAGAACTTTTTTATGGTAAAGCCTTGGTATAAACAATTCTGGCCGTGGTTCCTAATCATCCTTCCTCTTACGGTAGTCGTTTGGACAATCGCCACGGTAGTCGTCTTTTCAAACAACTCTGTTTCTCTTGTTGCTGAGGATTACTATAAAAAAGGCAAAGGCATAAATATCGACATCAGTAAAATGAACGTCGCTCGTGATCTTGGTCTTAATGCGAACATTTCTTCTCTAGATAACAATATCGTAATTGGCTTTACGAAAGGGGCGCTAACGCACTACCCAGCGCTTACAGCAACGTTTACTCACCGTACATTACCCGATCGTGATTTTACGAAGCTAGTTACCGCAGATGCATCTGGCAACTATCGTTTTACCACTGAAGACGCTATACAAGGCCCGTGGTTTGTTGAACTTCAACCACACGATAAGCAATGGATGATTCAAGGCAAAGTCGAATTTCCAGCAGTTTCAGTCTCATTAATGAAGTAATTTTATGTGCAAATCCTGTTACCACTGTGGTGAAGATGTACCAGCAAACACGGATTTTAAAGTAGAAATACTTGGCGAAGTTCGTGAGATGTGCTGCCCGGGGTGTGAAACTGTCGCACAAACTATCGTAGATAGCGGTCTTGTTTCTTACTACCAGTACCGAACCGCACCCGCTGAAAAAGCAGACCTCGTTCCAGAACAACTTCAAGCTCTGATCCACTATGACAATGAAGACGTTCAATCAGAATTTGTACGTAACCATGACAATGTATCTGAAGTAACATTATCTCTCGAAGGTGTATCCTGCGCCGCTTGTGCATGGCTTATTGAAAAGCAAGTATCCAGCGCTAAAGGTTTAGTCTCCATACGGGTAAATACGACAACAAACCGAGCTTTGCTTGCGTGGGACAAAACTCAAGTTAAGTTAAGTGAACTGCTTTCAGTTATTCATAAGCTTGGTTATAAAGCCGCGCCATTTGAAGCAGACAAACAAGAAGCATCTTATCACCGAATGATGAAGCAGTACCTTTACCGATTGGGTATTGCTGGCTTAGCGACGATGCAAGTGATGATGCTTGCTGTGGCGTTGTATTTAGAAGTGTTTGGCGATTTGGAACCTGAATTTAAAAACTACTTCCGATGGGTAAGTTTGATTTTCGCTACACCAGTTCTTCTTTACTCTGCCCTACCATTTTACCTTAATGCTTGGCGAAGCATTAAAGGGCGAACTCTAGGCATGGACGTCCCAGTTTCGATCGCTTTGATTTTCGCTTATGTTGCGAGTTTAGTTGCGACAGTAACTGAGCAAGGCGAAGTATTCTTTGAATCTATCTCGATGTTTACCTTCTTTTTGTTAGTGGGTCGATTCTTAGAAATGCGCGCTCGCCGCAAAGCTGCTGCTGCTAGCGGTAACTTGCTCAAGCTTATCCCTGCCATTGCAACTACACTAGACGGCGAACAAATTCCAGTTAAAACGCTGAAGATTGGTGATCGCATTCGCGTTCTCCCTGGCGAACATATCCCTGCTGATGGCAAAGTTATTTCTGGCCGTATTCATATTGATGAATCAATGCTGACTGGTGAGTCTATTCATGTCGTAAAAAAAGAAGGTGATGCTGTTTATGCAGGTACATTAAACGGAGATGAATCATTTGAGTTGGAAGTCACCAATTCAAAAGCAGACTCGATGATTTCAAATATTGTGCGCCTTCAAGATGAAGCACAGCATTCGAAGCCAAAAATTGCAGAAGTTGCTGACGTCGTAGCACGCTACTTTGTTGGTGTAATTCTTATCATCTCAGCTGGAACCTGGTTTTATTGGCACCAAACCAAACCAGATGATGCTTTTTGGATTATGCTTTCGGTTCTCGTCGCTACATGCCCTTGTGCATTATCCCTTGCTACACCGACCGCACTAACTTGTGCGACTTCACGAATGGGCAATTTTGGCATTCTGTTGCGAAAAGGCCATGTATTCGAAACGCTTTGCAAAGTTAATCATCTCGTCGTCGACAAGACAGGAACATTAACGAAAGGTGACATCGAGATTAGCCGTACGAGCACATTCAAAGAGCTTTCTGAAGCGGAAAGTCTGGCCCTTGCATCTGCTCTTGAAGCTCATGCAAACCACCCTATTGCGCGTTCATTTATCGGTTTCAGTAATGACGAGATTATTGTAACAGATGTTAAAAACGTGATTGGCTCAGGAATCGAAGGGATTTGGAATGGTAAGACGGTAAAAATTGGCAGCTCCTCGTTTGTGCTAGATTCGAGCATAAAAGAAAGCAATGCCATTTACTTGTCAATAAACAACGAACACGCTGCAACTTTTTATTATCACGATCCTATTCGCAAAGAAAGTCAGGCGTTTATTCAACGTTTTGCTGAAGCCGGCATCAAAACAACCTTACTTACTGGTGATTCTATTCAAAACGCACAGCCTGTTGCTGACGAAATTGGTATCGAGCATGTGATCGCATCTGCAAAACCAGAAGACAAACTCGCGTATCTTAAGAGCCTTGATAGCAGTGATATCACCATGATGGTTGGTGATGGCATAAACGACGCACCTACTCTAGCGGGAGCCCATTTATCCGTGGCTATGGGTGGTGGTACTGACGTTGCAAAGGCATCAGCAGATATGACGCTTCTTGGAGATAACTTAGAAAAGTTATTGGAAGCTCGCCTATTGGCTCTTCGTACAAGAAAGATTATCCGTGAAAACTTAGCTTGGTCATTAGGCTACAACTTGTTAATTTTGCCGTTAGCGGTTGCAGGGCTAGTTGCGCCTTATATCGCAGTTGTTGGGATGTCAGCAAGTTCAATCATTGTTGTATCTAACTCACTGCGACTTCTAAAAGAGAAGTAAACAAGAGAACACTTATGGAAAGCCTTTATATTTTAATTCCAATCGCGATTGTTCTTGTTTGCGTTGCTGTCGCTATTTTTCTTTGGGCGGTTCGAAGCGACCAGTTTGAAGATCTTGAGCGACAAGGACACAACATTTTATTAGATGAAGAAGAACAATCAGACAATAAGAAACCGTAGTATGTTTTATGAATCCTGATTTTTTAGGTGCTTTGCTTATCGGCCTTGTCGGGGCCGGCCATTGTATGGGGATGTGTGGTGGTATCGCATCCCTACTTTCTTTAGGTAGTTCAAGCTCAAAATTCTCCCCAACCATACCTTTATTCTACAACCTTGGACGACTCAGCAGTTACGCCTTAATAGGCGCACTTGTCGGAGGTGCAATATCAGGGTTATCGGAACTCAGCGGCTTAGCTCAATCTCTTGCGTGGCTGCGTTTTGTTGCCGCAATCTTCATGATTTTGGTTGCGTTATATATTGCGAAATGGTGGCAAGGTTTACTCATCGTAGAAAAGATGGGCCAGCACCTTTGGAAGTTTATCTCCCCAGCTGGAAAAAGCCTTTTACCACTTAAAAAGCCAATACACGCACTGCCCTTTGGTTTTGTCTGGGGGTGGTTACCATGCGGGTTAGTTTATTCGGCATTAACATGGTCGGCGGTGTCCGGTAGCGCAGTAAATGGCGGCCTAATCATGCTAGCTTTTGGTTTGGGAACGCTGCCATCCATGCTCGCTGTTGGTTACGGAGCTAGCCATTTTCAGAAACTGCAAAAATCATTAATATTTAGAAACATCTCAGCATTAATCTTAATTGTCTATGGCGCGTATACTGCCGCGGGTGCCATGCAGATGCTTGGTTTCATATAACGCAAAACTCTATACCACCGATATTTTTGCTATCCTTTAGGATTAAGCGGTGCTAAAATATTGATGTATATCAAATAGTGAAAGGTTGTTATGATTTCTGAAAAACCTGCAACAAAGCGTATCCAATCAGGCGGTTGCGCGATTCATTGCCAAGATTGTAGCATTAGCCAACTGTGTATCCCATTCACTCTGAATGAATCTGAACTTGACCAGTTGGACCAAATCATCGAGCGTAAAAAGCCTATCCAAAAAGGACAAGAGCTATTTAAAGCAGGTGATGAGCTTAAATCTTTGTACGCTATCCGTTCTGGCACGATTAAGAGCTACACAATCACAGAACAAGGTGATGAGCAAATCACAGCATTTCACTTAGCTGGTGACTTAGTTGGTTTTGACGCTATTACTGGTGACTGCCACCCTAGTTTCGCTCAAGCTCTTGAAACATCAATGGTTTGTGAAATCCCTTACGAGATCCTTGACGACCTATCAGGCAAAATGCCTAAACTTCGTCAGCAAATCATGCGTTTAATGAGTAACGAAATTAAAGGCGACCAGGAAATGATTCTTCTGCTTTCTAAGAAGAATGCTGAGGAGCGTCTAGCTGCTTTCTTGTACAACCTGTCAACTCGCTTCTCTCAACGTGGCTTCAGCCCAAGAGAATTTCGTTTGACCATGACTCGTGGCGATATTGGTAACTACTTAGGCCTAACGGTTGAAACCATCAGCCGCCTATTAGGTCGTTTCCAAAAATCTGAAATTCTGAGTGTTAAAGGTAAGTACATCACCATATTAGATCATGATGCGCTAATGGAACTTGCCGGTGTAACAAAAGAGTAATCTCGCTTACTTATTGATGTAGCTCGAAAATGAGCTACATCATGTTTCTCATAAAATCCCTTCGAAAGTCCTCAAAAAGTTCCCCAAACTAAGCTACAGTAAAAATATACGAAGAGTCTCCAATTTACTGATTTAACTTGTTTTCAGTATTTGGTTTCGCAACATAAGTGGGCTTAGTTATGAGTATATACAGTAAGATTCTTGTTGTTGCTGACATCAATAATGATGAACAGCCTGCACTCGCTAGAGCGGTTCAATTAGCTCAAAAGAGTGTATCCAGAAGCCGAATCACCTTCTTCTTATCCATCTACGATTTTTCCTATGACATGACCTCAATGCTGTCAGTCGATGAAAGAGATGCGATGCGTCGCGGCGTTATCCATCAACGTGAGCAGTGGATGCGTAAGATTGCTCAACCGTACTTAAACGATAGCTTCGATTTTGATGTTTGCGTTGTGTGGCACAACCGTCCTTACGAAGCAATCATTGCTGAAGTATATGCTGGTGGGCACGATCTTCTAATCAAAGGGACACGTAAACACGATGTTTTAGAGTCTGTGATTTTCACGCCGACAGACTGGCATTTATTACGTAAATGCCCTATCCCTGTACTTTTGATCAAGAACTCGGATTGGCCGGAGCAAGCTAATATTCTCGCTTCTGTACACGTGGGGTCAGAAAACCCAACTCACATTGATTTGAACGACGCGATGGTTGAACGCCTCAAAGAGATGTCAAACCGTCTCGATGCTGAACCGTATCTCGTCAACGCTTATCCTGTTACACCGGCTAACATTACGATTGAGTTGCCTGAATTTGACCCAACGACCTACACGGATGCGGTTCGTGGCCACCATCTCACCGCAATGAAAGCATTGAGACAAAAACATGGCATCGACGAAGAACAAACCATCGTAGAACAAGGTTTACCAGAAGACGTCATTCCTGCAGCAGCGGAGCGATTAAATGCAGCAATGGTGATTTTGGGTACGACTGGTCGTACGGGTCTTTCAGCGGTCTTTATCGGTAACACGGCAGAGCATGTGATCGATAAGATTAACTGTGATGTACTGGCATTAAAACCAAAAGGTTATATCAGCCCTCTCGATCCAAATACCGCAACGTAGAGCAAATAATCAAATATAAAAACGCCCCTCTTTTGGGGCGTTTTATTTTCGGTTTCAGCAAGTACAAAATAGGAGGCATCGTTGCCTCCTATTTACTAGATGTTCGTTACATCGATGAATAGAGATTCATCGATGTTAGTTGAAGAAACGACTGCTTCACTAAACTCATACTCTTCGCGGCTACCGTCACGATCTAGCGGCAAGTTTACAAAATCAAACAACTCACGGTCTGCCAATTGGCTTGGGCTTACGTTTTGGATTGATTTGAAAATCGCTTCTACGCGTCCTGGCGTCTTCTTATCCCAATCAATCAGCATTGCTTTGATTGCTTGGCGCTGCAAGTTCTCTTGAGAACCGCATAGGTTACAAGGAATAATTGGGAAATCTTTGTGCTCTGCGTATTTGATCAGGTCTTTTTCGCGGCAGTAAGTCAGCGGACGAATAACCACGTTACGACCATCATCAGAGCGTAGCTTTGGTGGCATTGCCTTCAAACGAGAACCATGGAACATGTTCAAGAACATCGTTTCTACGATGTCATCCATATGATGACCAAGTGCAAGTTTTGTTGCGCCGATTTTCTCAGCAAATGAGTAAAGCGTACCACGACGTAGACGAGAACATAGACCACACGTTGTCTTACCTTCTGGCACTTTTTCTTTAACTACTGAGTATGTGTCTTTATCTACGATGTAGTAAGGAATATTCAGCGTCTCAAAATACTCAGGCAAAATATGCTCTGGGAAACCAGGTTGTTTTTGGTCTAGGTTAACAGCAACCACTTCAAATTTGATTGGTGCCGCTTTTTGTAGATTCAACAGGATATCGAGCATCGCAAATGAGTCTTTACCACCGCTTATGCATGCCATGACAACATCGCCTTCTTCGATCATGTTGTAATCTGTAATGGCATTTCCAACATTTCTTCTCAAACGTTTTTGAAGCTTGTTGAATTCAAGGGTTTCTTTTCTTGTATCTTTCTGGTTCATTGCGGGCTCTCACATCGCCGATAAAATCGACAGTAGGACTTCCTAACATGGGTTTCTTTGGGGCGTGGATTATACGGGCTTTTGCAGCAGGATTAAATGTTTGTATTGAAGGATAAGAAAATAAGTGCGCTGAATTATCATCATAGAATAGAAAAAGAACCGCGAATGCGGCTCTTTCGTGAAGATAGTGCTATTTCTTTGCTTGGGGCAAATAAGGAAGCACTCTCATCGTTGGTTCCGGTAACGTTATTGTTCCACCTTCGCCAATTTCACTCAAAGCAACCTGCACTTTACCGTTAACAATCGCCTTCTCTTGTCCATTTGAAAAAACGATCTTACCGTTCAGTTCGTTGGCAAACTCCATTGTGACGCCCTGTACTTCAGGTGTGAACCATCCAGCAAACATCCCCCCTAAATCCTCTAACATGCTTTGCATTTGAGGCATTAATGGCTTCAGTTGCTCGTAAGAAACGTTACCCTGTAACGGTTCTTTCGTCATTACAACTAAAGAATAATCACATCGGCTATCTTTAGGGGTATGTACGAATACCAAAGGATTTGCGGATTTTAGATTTTTGTCGATCGGTAATGGTAGTTCTTTCGACGCTGGAATCACAAACTCTTCGTAGTGTTCTTCCTTTTCCATCCACGCTTTTTCGATCGCACACAGCTGCTTAGTTCTGGCATCGACGAAGAACACACCGACTTTAACGTCATCATGCCCTTCTTTAGTGTTATTTTTTAACTGAGTATACAGTTTGGAATACGTAAACATATACTCTTGAGCATGCGTTATCGGTGACGAGAGCAAGAGTGCTGCACTTCCTAAAATTAAGCTTAACTTTTTCATTCGATTATTATTTTATTGAGTCCAGTAGGCGTTATTGTGACGAATCATCGAGCGTAAGTCATTAACGTATGCAATGCCCCTCTCTGAGTAAGACAACAGTCCATGAGTGAGTTCTGATGCTGTCGCCACGGATAACAAGTTTTTGTGCTTATCTGCCAACATAGCTCGAATATCACGTAAGTCAGCGTAAGCTGGATTGCGATTCACATTCATAAAGTAGCCATGAATTGACTGCTGAACTGAATCGAATTTTTGAACTTCGTGAGTTTTTCCAGCAGCACGCTGAGCAGGCACAATTCCGCAACCCTGTTTATAACACCATTGGCCGAACAAGTTGTTTGCTTGAGTAGCAAAACGAGAGGTACCCCACGCGGATTCATTGGCAGCTTGAGTTAGCACTAATGCTTCTGGTAAAACATTGACTCGCTTTAACATTTCAGTCAGCCAAGCTTCATCAACATGATCATCATGAAGAGGAAAACCATATAACTGCGCTAATCTTTCTGCGTAAGCTTCTTCGTCCGGCGACACTTCTCCAATCTCAAGAGAGCTTAGAAAAGCACGTTCTTTTTCAATCCTGTGATTTTCTAGTGCGATTTTAGGCCGTAAGAAATCGAAAAATGCCGCCTTTTTTTCTTTGGCGTCTTTGATAGAGTTAAAGTCTGGAATGTCCCCAATGTAGGGCAAGTGCGACAAATCAGGATGTTTCACCGGACCTTGAACAACATTAGGATCATTCGCGCTTTTGAACTGGCGGTCGTAATGCAAATATGGACCTACCGAAATAAAAGTGGCGGCTATACAGGCAGCCGCCACTCGTAAAGTCATTAATTTTAAAGATTTAGGCATTAAACACCTGAGATTTACCATCGTGATCGTTATCATTTTTTTGTGTTGCTACGATCTTAAGTTTGATGCCAAACATTTCTCGATAAAGGATGCCCTTCAAATGGAAGAAGAATGGCAAGACAAAAATAAAGCCAATACCGTAGAACATAGCCGCAACAATAAACATCAACATAACGCCCATGTAAAGCCCTGCCACAACAAAAATCTTCTTATTGATCGCACGTAGTGATAATAATAACGATTGCATAGGTGGCACTCTTTTCTCGCAAATCAGTAAGATAGAGTGACTAAACGCCATTGCTAAATATAATGAAAGCGGTGGAAGGATCATTCCCGCGACACCTTGCAACGTTAAACTGAACAGCGTTGCAATAATAACAGGAACGGTAAATTGCAGACCTTTACCGACATGACGAACTTTGGTTTTTAGCCCTGCTACGTGACTCATTGCCATCAAACTGATCCCAGCATAAATGGGGGCGCTGATCACTTCATAACTAAAGTTAGCGATATAAATAGCAGAAACGATATTAGCGGTGAATGCTTCCGGATTTTCTATCGCATCGAGAATGACACTTGGGTCGCCCAATTGAAGTTGAAGTGCAATGTAGAAAATCCCCAACTGGACAAAAAGCAAAAGAATAATCGCTGGCGAGAACGATAAAAAGTGTTGAATGGTTGCGCGCCAAGCTTCACTAAATACAGCACTCGCTTTTAGTTCGTAGTCGCCAGACAAAGCTCGCTCTACACTCCCCCCAAGATTGAAATCTTTTTCAAAATCGTTATTCATATATTATCCAAGATTAACTTGTGAATTTTTTACTGGTATACCAGTCAATTAAAGTGGCCAACATTATAAAGAAATCTTTCCATGTCTAAAATCAGAACTGACGTTCTATCCTTGCAATATCTACTATTTGGTTGATAATTGACCACTCACAAAACTATGAAATTGAAAGCAATTGTTGCTAATGACAAAGCCCTACCAAACTGTGTTTAAAAGGCAAATAACCTCTTAAAAACAGTATGGTAAGGAATGATTACTTTTGCCTGCAAAATTTTTTCTGTTTCAAGATAAGAAAATGCTTTAATTTCACAATTTTGGTGATTATGATGCGCGCCTCAAAAGTGAATGACTTATGTCGCACTAATTGGCGTAAACCCAATTTTAACGTGGGAGAAATACAGACGTTGAACGCTAAACAGCAAGCAGGAAAGCCAGTTATTCGTTTATCTGGTATCAGCAAAAGTTTCGATGGAAAGGAAATCATCGGTAATTTAAATCTTGATGTTAATCATGGTGAGTTTCTGACGATTCTTGGTCCATCTGGTTGTGGTAAAACGACGGTTTTACGCATGATCGCTGGTTTTGAAACGGCAGATAACGGTCAAATCGTATTAGATGACCAAGATGTAACGCAAGTTCCTGCAGAGCATAGGCACGTCAACACGGTATTCCAGAGTTACGCATTATTCCCTCACATGACCGTATTCGATAATGTGGCATTTGGCCTACGCATGCAAAAAACGCCTGCGGCAGAAATCGAACCACGCGTAATGGAAGCGCTACGTATGGTTCGCCTAGAAAAAATGGCGCAGCGTAAGCCGCACCAACTTTCTGGTGGTCAGCAACAACGTATCGCGATCGCGCGTGCGGTTGTAAATAAGCCAAAAGTACTGCTACTTGATGAATCGCTTTCTGCTCTTGATTACAAACTTCGTAAACAAATGCAGATTGAGTTGAAACAACTTCAGCGTCAACTTGGTATTACCTTTATCTTTGTTACTCACGATCAGGAAGAAGCTCTATCGATGTCTGACCGCATTATCGTTATGCGCGATGGTGTTATCGAACAAGATGGCTCACCACGTGAAATTTACGAAGAACCTAAAAACTTGTTTGTTGCTCGCTTTATCGGCGAGATTAACGTCTTCAACGCAACAATGCTTGAACGCATTGATGAAAAACGCATCCGTGCGGAAATCGAAGGTGTTGAGTCTGTCGTTTACTACGACAAAGAAGCACAAGCAGGTGACAAACTACAAGTGCTGCTTCGCCCTGAAGACTTACGTATCGAAGAGATCAAAGAGTCTGAAGAAAAAGGCATTGTTGGTCACGTCACTGAACGTACCTATAAAGGTATGACGCTAGACTCTGTTGTCCAACTGGACTCAGGCATGCGCGTGATGGTTAGCGAGTTCTTTAACGAAGATGATCCAGATGTGGACCACTCTCTCGGCCAAAAAGTCGCTATCACTTGGGTTGAGAGCTGGGAGGTAGTACTCAATGATAAGCAAGAAGATTAATCTTCAGAACGCAATCATTACCCTAATTGTTGGTTGGCTAACACTTTTCGTGTTGGTTCCAAATCTAATGATTATCGGTACAAGTTTTTTAACGCGTGATGAAGCAAACTTAATTGAACTGACTTTTACTTTCGACAACTACCTTCGTTTACTTGATCCATTGTACGCAAAAGTGCTGATGCACTCTTTCTACATGGCAATCATTGCGACGTTGTTGTGTTTAATCATCGGCTACCCATTTGCTTATATCGTGGCGAAAATGCCTGAGAAATGGCGCCCGTTTATGCTGTTTCTTGTGATTGTACCGTTTTGGACAAACTCACTTATCCGTACTTACGGTTTGAAGATTGTTCTTGGCACACAGGGCATCTTGAACAAGTCATTAATGGCAATGGATATTATCGATAAGCCATTGCGTCTTATGTATACAGAAACAGCGGTAATGATTGGTCTTGTCTACATTTTGCTTCCGTTTATGATTTTTCCTCTGTATTCGGCAATCGAGAAGCTAGACAACACCTACATTGAGGCTGCAAAAGACTTAGGCGCAAGCAAACTGCAAACCATCACAAAAGTGATCTTGCCGTTAACGATGCCTGGCATTATTGGTGGCTGTTTGTTGGTACTTCTTCCTGCGTTAGGTATGTTCTACATCTCCGACCTTCTAGGCGGAGCGAAGAACCTATTAATTGGTAACGTAATTAAGAGCCAAGTATTAAACGCTCGTGATTGGCCATTCGGTGCGGCAACCAGTATCGCACTTACTATTGCAATGGCAATCATGCTGTACGCCTACTACAGAGCAGGCAAACTATTGAATAAGAAGGTGGAGCTAGACTAATGGGACGTACAGTTAGATTTAGCTTTATGGCGCTGGTATATGCATTTTTGTATCTACCAATCATCGTATTGATCGTAAACTCATTTAATGCCAACAAATTTGGTATGAAATGGGGCGGGTTTACAACCAAATGGTACGAAACCCTAGTTAACAATGACAGCCTTATGCAAGCAGCGTGGCATTCACTTAATGTCGCGGTGTTTTCTGCAACAGCTGCTACTATTATTGGTAGTTTGACGGCCGTTGCCCTATTCCGTTACTCCTTTAAAGGTAAAGGTGCGGTAAACGGCATGCTGTTTGTTGTAATGATGTCACCAGACATCGTGATGGCAATTTCATTGTTGGCGCTGTTTTTAGTTTTAGGCGCGCAGCTTGGTTTCTTTACTCTATTGATTGCGCACATCACATTCTGTTTACCGTTTGTCGTGGTAACCGTTTACAGCCGCTTGAACGGCTTTGATGTGAAAATGTTGGAAGCAGCAAAAGACCTTGGTGCAAGTGAATGGGTTATCTTAAAACAGATCATCCTTCCTCTTGCGAAGCCAGCGGTTGCTGCAGGTTGGTTACTAAGCTTTACTCTGTCTTTAGACGACGTAATTATCAGCTCGTTTGTAACAGGCCCAACATACGAAATCCTACCATTGAAAATTTACTCGATGGTTAAGGTGGGTATTTCACCGGAAGTGAATGCCCTAGCAACGGTCATGTTGATTGTATCTTTGGTTCTTGTAGTAATTTCTCAGTTGCTAGCAAGAGAAAAAGTAAAGTAAAATCCGCATCCGTTAACATCACGAAACAGAATGGTTACATGCCATTCTGTTTTTCTATCTACCGTCCAAAATGATTTGGACAACGTTTGGTTTGGAGCTAACGTCAATGAAAAAATGGGCTACTCTATTAGCTGGTAGTGCATGTGCGCTTTCTCTGTTCTCAGGTTCAGCGGCAGCGGACGATAAAGAATTGGTATTTATGAACTGGGGTCCTTACATCAACAGTAATATCCTAGAGCAATTTACTAAAGAAACAGGTATCAAAGTGATCTACTCGACTTACGAGTCGAACGAAACTTTGTACGCAAAGCTAAAAACTCATAATCAAGGTTATGACCTAGTCGTACCTTCAACTTACTTCGTAGCAAAAATGCGCGATGAAGGTATGCTACAAAAGATCGATAAGACTAAGCTGAAAAACTTCGGCAACCTAGATAAGAACTACCTAGATAAGCCTTACGATCCAAATAACGACTACTCTATTCCACACGTTGTTGCGATTACAGGTCTAGCAGTTAACGCTGATATGTACGATCCAAACGACTTCCAAAGCTGGGCAGACCTATGGAAGCCTGAGCTTGAAGGTCAAGTAATGCTAATGGACGATACTCGTGAAGTATTCCACATTGCCCTACGTAAATTGGGTTACTCAGGTAACTCTACAGATCCAAAGCAAATCGACGAAGCATACGCTGAATTGCAAAAGCTGATGCCAAACGTTTTAGTATTTAACTCTGATAACCCGGGTGCACCATACATGTCTGGCGAAGTTGGCGTTGGTATGCTTTGGAACGGCAGTGCGGCTGCGGCGCAAAACGAAGGTCTAAACCTTAAGCTAGTCTTCCCTAAAGAAGGCGGTATTGGCTGGGTTGATAACTTCGCAATCTCTTCTGGCGCGAAAAACGTAGAAGCAGCGCACAAAATGATCGACTTCCTACTACGCCCTGAAATCGCAGAGCAAATTTCTCGTGACACTGGCTACCTAACCGCCGTTACAGAATCAAACTCGAAGTTTAAAGACGTAGCACCGCTGTTCCCTTCTCAAGAAGATCTTGACCGTGTTGAATGGCAAGACTCGGTTGGTGATATGACAGTGAAATATGAAGACTACTTCTTGAAACTGAAAGCGGGTCAATAATCTGATCTTGCCTACTAAGGCATCGACTAACTGAAAATAGGCAGCGATACGCTGCCTATTTTTGTAATTGACTGATATAATTATGCGTTGCTAGGTTTATTTAGCTCAGTTTCACAGAATTATCGCTTCTCTAAAAAGGCTCGGTATAAATTGATTTAAATAAACGGGATTGTGCTTATTGCGATTTGGCTCAACTTAATAACTGCGACTAGTATTGATTTGTCCAATCGCTAAACAAAACGGAAAACAAATGAAAAGTAAATTCTACGCAAGCGCTCTATGTGCAGCGACGCTAATCGCTACCCCTGCAATGGCGGCTGATCAAGAACTGTATTTCTACAACTGGTCGGAATACATTCCAAACGAAGTTCTTGAAGACTTTACAAAAGAAACTGGCATCAAAGTTATCTACTCTACATACGAATCTAACGAAAGTATGTACGCGAAGCTAAAAACGCAAGGTTCTGGTTACGATTTGGTAGTACCGTCTACCTACTTCGTTTCTAAAATGCGTAAAGAAGGTATGCTGCAAGAGATCGACAAAAAGAAACTTTCTCACTTTAGCGATCTTGACACCAACTTCCTAGATAAACCATTTGATCCAAACAACAACTACTCTATCCCTTACATTTGGGGTGCGACGGGCATTGGTATCAACGCAGATATGCTAGATAAATCGTCTGTTTCTAAATGGGACGATTTCTGGGATAGCAAGTGGGAAGGCCAACTAATGCTGATGGATGACTCTCGTGAAGTCTTCCACATTGCATTAACAAAGCTTGGTTACTCGCCAAATACAACGAACCCAGATGAAATCAAAGCAGCTTATGAAGAGCTGAAAAAGCTAATGCCAAACGTATTGGTATTCAACTCTGATTTCCCAGCAAACCCTTACCTTGCAGGTGAAGTGTCTCTTGGTATGCTTTGGAACGGCTCTGCTTACATGGCTCGTCAAGAAGGTGCGAATATCGACATCATTTGGCCTGAAAAAGGCACCATTTTCTGGATGGACAGCCTAGCAATTCCAGCTGGCGCGAAAAACGTAGATGCTGCTCATAAGATGATCGACTTCCTACTACGCCCTGAGAACGCCGCTAAGATTGCACTAGAGATTGGTTACCCTACTCCAGTTAAGACGGCACATGAGCTGCTACCAAAAGAGTTTGCTAACGACCCAAGCATCTTCCCTCCGCAAGAAGTAATGGACAGCGGTACATGGCAAGATGAAGTTGGCGAAGCGAGCGTAATGTACGATGAGTACTTCCAAAAGCTAAAAGTAAACAACTAATTCGTTAGTTTTAAAGATGTGAAAAAGCGGCTCATGAGCCGCTTTTTTTGTATCTGATAGTTGGGTTTAAGTTTTTATGCTTTCGTGTCCAAAGCAAGAATTTCATCAACAAGCTTCGGTACTTCAACGCTTGCTTTACCATAGCGTTTTTCTTCAAATTCACTTTCAACCGCACTTGGCTCAAGGTTAATTTCTATAGTATGAGCGCCATGCATTTTAGCATCATGCACAAACCCAGCGGCCGGATAGACGACGCCCGAAGTACCGATAGAGACAAACAAATCAGCTTCTTCCAGTGCTGCGTATATCTCTCCCATTCTCAGTGGCATTTCGCCAAACCACACAATGTGTGGGCGCATTTGTGATGGAATTTGACAACAATGGCAAAGCTCACCAGTTTTTATATCTTCGGTATGTTCAATAACTTGGTTAGATTCACTACATCGCGCCTTAAGTAACTCACCATGCATGTGAATCACATTTTGGCTGCCACCTCTTTCATGCAAGTTATCAATATTCTGCGTAATAACCGTCACCTTTCCCTTTAATTCCGCTTCAAGACGGCCAAGAGCAAGATGCGCAGCATTCGGTTTGATCGTTTCATCTTGAAGCTTTTGACGGCGTTGATTATAAAAACTCTGAACAAGGTCTGGATCTCGAGCAAAACCTTCAGGTGTTGCTACATCTTCAATTCGGTGATTCTCCCACAGGCCATCTTGGGCTCGAAATGTTTGAATACCAGATTCAGCCGAGATACCTGCTCCAGTAAGTACTACAATATTTCTATAAGGGAAATTCATAACTTATCCTTGTTGTTCTTTTTCATTAGCTTAACACTGAAAGAATAGCAACTGTAGTAGTATGGATTAGACCATGGTCGTAATGGTCACTATTAGAATTACATTTTGAGAGGAATCGCAATGAGACAAGTATCTCTGGCGCTTATATTACTTACGACTTTAGCAGGCTGTCAGCTGACAAATGTGGAAGGTGAAATTGACGACGTAAAAGTAAAAGTCAGCACAAATGATGAAAATCATGGGCCGCACGGCAATGGTGGCTTTTGCCCTCCTGGTCAAGCTAAAAAAGGCAACTGTTAAAACGGCTTGTATATCGGTTTGAAGCAAATAGTTTAAAAAAGAACGGTTTGATGCCGCTCTTTTTTCGATTAATTTAATCTTCGTTAGTAGACGATATTTTATGAATCGCTAAATCCGCACCATTAAACTCGTCTTCTTCTGAAAGCCTTAAACCTGTTAGAGCGTTAATTGCGCCATAGACTACAAGAGCACCTAAAACCGCAATGGAAATGCCAAGAAATGTCCCTAAAACTTGAACCGCGAAGCTAACACCGCCCATTCCACCAAATCCACTTTGACCAAAAACTCCTGCAGCGATCCCGCCCCAAGCACCACATACTCCATGCAAAGGCCACACACCCAGTACGTCATCGATTTTGGTTCGGTTTTGCAGATACGTGAACAGATACACAAACAAAACCCCAGCAACGGCACCTGTCACTAATGCACCAAGCGGATGCATTAAATCTGACCCCGCGCAAACCGCAACCAAACCGGCCAAAGGGCCATTGTGAATAAAGCCAGGGTCATTTTTACCCGCAAGTAATGAAGCTACGATACCTCCAACCATTGCCATCAACGAGTTCATCGCCACTAAGCCACTGATTCCAGAAAGAGTTTGAGCGGACATAACGTTGAAACCAAACCAGCCAACACAGAGAATCCAAGCCCCAAGTGCCAAAAATGGGATATTAGATGGAGCGAAGTTCGTATGCTTTCCTGCGCGGATACGACCTCTACGCATCCCTAAAAAAGTAACAGCCACCAGCGCAATCCATCCACCAACGCCGTGCACAACGACCGAACCTGCAAAATCGTGAAAGCCATAACCAAAGGTGCTTTCAAACCAAGCTTGAACACCAAAGTTTCCGTTCCAGATCATTCCTTCAAATAGTGGGTATACGACGCCGACAGTGAAAAATGTTGCGATTAGAATCGGATAAAAACGAGCTCGCTCCGCGATACCACCAGAAACAATAGCAGGAATCGCCGCAGCGAAGGTCAGTAAGAAAAAGAACTTAACCAACTCGTAGCCATTATCTTGAGATAAGGTTTGAGCATCAGAAAAGAACGTGCCGCCATAAGCAACCCAATAACCAATAAAAAAGTAAGCAATCGCAGAAATACCAAAATCGGCAATAATTTTAACGAGTGCGTTTACTTGGTTCTTTTGGCGCACGGTTCCCACTTCAAGAAAAGCAAAACCAGCATGCATCAAAAAAACCATGATGGCACCCAATAATAGAAAAAGTGTATCGGAACTTTGTGTGAGAGTTTGTACAACGCCATGTACCTGATCGGCAGTTACACTCATTATGTTTATCTCCGTTATTTGTAGCGCACTCATCCTGTGCATCAAAGTTAAAGTCATCACCAATTTGGTGAATGAAATTTACAAAGCGTCTAATACAGCAATTACCGTTCCATAATTTACTCTTCTAACAATTAGAATTTAATTCATTGTTTTATAAAGCCTTAAATGAAATCAAAAACATTTATTTGTATTGATTTTATCTATTCAAATGCACCAATGTAGGGTCTATGCACCAATATAATGCGCACAACATGTACGCGTTTAATTAGTAAACTCTGGCCATAAACGCAAAAAAAGCCACCTCATAAGAGATGGCTCAAAACAAACTACCCGCGGAGATCTAAAAAGGACGCCATTCACTTTCTGACTTAAATGCCACTCCAGAAAAACCTTTATTCTCGATTAGTTCCGCCAGTTTTTCATCAACACATAACAACCACTCGATAGCATCCAATTGAAATATAGTTTTCTGCGTTTCAATGTCTTTCTTAAGGACAACTCGATCAATTGAATCAATCTCTCCATCAAACTCACTAAATATTGAATGATTTCTGTCCAGTAAGTCGCAAATCGCAAGAACATTTAAAAAACAGTATTCACCAAAATTTTTACCGTGGTAATTAACCTCAATCGGTAGGAATTCAACTTCACTCGTTTGTGTGTGCTCAGAAATTAAATCAGCTAACCGTCGACTCACGATTAATAAAGGACCACTAAGAAAACTATCCGCAGGCTTGTCATCTGATATGACATCAATAGTAACGTTTGGCCATTTGTCTCCTAGGACAACGCCTCCCGTCAGATTCAACCCTCTTAATACACTAGGCTCCGTTACTTTGCCTTGAGTAAAATCGGAATCTCTCTCTACCTTGTTGGTCCAAATTTTAAGTGTCATTACTACTTCCTACTTTTCCAGTGCGGATCATCCAATTGCAATCGAACTTCATTCTTTTCCAGAGCATTCCTAATTCTACTTTCTGTTTTTCCAATTTCATCTACAAGAGTCATATCATCGATAAAACCACGATCATACTTAGTTTGCAACGTTCTCATTTCTCGTCGAACTAAAGCATCAGCTGAACCTTCGTGCCTTGCACTTAGATGTCTACCCACGTGTAAAGGAAGACCTGTTTCGACAGATGTTTCAATATTAGTCGGAAGTGCAATCCCGTTTGTACCTCTGTTAATGTTGTAACCAAGTTCGGCAGCTCTATGCATTACAGGATATTCCTGAGCAATATTGATACTAATTTGATGGTGTCCAGCATGGTTTGCAGGTACCCCGCCAACTATTTCGTTATTTAACTTAAGTCCACAATCTCTGTCTAAAGAACCGCCATTAGGATTCGCAACACTCCCACTTTGACTTTTATTCAAGGGGATGATTTGGACAATTTCTTCTATGCCTACAACATATTGAACTTTGCGTTTAATACCATCTGAATAATTGATATGGCGATAAAAAGTAATCTCGTTTTTCTCGCAATCAATATGGTCTAAATCGTATTCATATCGAATATTGTTTTTACCATTGGGTTTGCGGATTTTGACTTGCGAGCGAACGCCATCTTCTCCGACGGATGACTCTTTTGCCGCCTCTAAAATCTGATCGCAAACCTCTTGGGGAACGTTGTTTTGCGCCTGATACTCAGCCAGCATTTGCTGTAAGCGTTTTAGCCCTTCTTCACAAAGGAAACCTGTTGGGTCAATCCATTGGATAGGGTTCACTGCATATTGGTAATGGTTAATGCCACCAGCAATAGATATCGGATCTTGTTGGATAAAACATCCTAGCTTAGGGTCGTAATACCGAGCGAGGTTGTAATGTAAGTTGGTTTCTTGGTCGAAGTACTGCCCTTGAAAACGTAGGGGGTTTACCACCTCTTCAATGTCAATATGGGCGAAGCCGTACACATCATATCTCGCACTCCAAACGACATGACCACTGCAATCAATGAGTCGTTCCGGTTTACCAACCTGATCGCATTCATACAAATAAATTGAGCCATTTTCTAACACAGCCAATGGGATGTAGGTTTCTGGTTGATATAGGTACCAACGGAAGCCATTGAAAGTGCGTTCTCCGAGCAAACGCTCACCTTCCCAAAGAAACTCCGTGATACCATGTTGAGTAATTTTCTTTGTTCTACGGCCTAATGCATCATATTCATAGTGACTAATACTCGAATCACCATGTACTTCTACCAGTTGATTTAATGCGTCAAACACACGTTTTTGAACCGTGCCATCGCCTTCTCGTTTAACTTGATTACCTTGTTGGTCGTATTTGTAACGAACACCTGCATAAGCTTCAATGCGGTCACTCATTACCTTAGAATCAGCCAAAGCGGGATTTCCAAAGCTATCTGATTCAAATGTTGAAGTCGAACCGGCTTCACTAACCTTTGTAACGTACCCGAGGGTATCGTACTGATAGTGAGTTGCCCCTGCAGTATTATCTAAAATTGAAGAGATTCGGTTCTGTGCATTGTATATGTATTTTTTTTCTCTACCTGACCATTGCTGCTCGACTAATCGACCGACACCGTCATAAAGTTTGCTCTCTCTGAAACTCTCAGTTTCAGTGACAGAAAGCCTCCCCATAACATCATATTGGAACTCAATTTTTGGTAATGAGTCATCGCTAAACCGGATTTCGGAAAGCCTACCATTGGTGTCGTATGAAAAGTTAAGTGACGTCTTGTCTGGTAAGGTTTGCGAAACACGCTGTCCGACTCGGTTAAACTCTTCACCGATTTCAAATTGACCTTGAATACGCTTAGTTAAATGTCCAAATGAGGAATATTGATACTGTAGAGTTTGATGACGATTAGAGGCTAAAGTCAGTCTTCCACCTAACGTATAGTTAAAGTGATTCTCAACAATATTTTTTCCATTTCCCGCTTTAATATGCTGAAGAAAGCCAGCATCGTCATAGCGGTATAAAACGGTCCTATCTGCAACATCTTTTCGGATGATTCTTCCCATAGAGTCGTATTTGAATTGGCTGTGTAGCCCATCAAATCCAACGGTACCTGATAGTAACCCTTCACTGTCGTACAAAAACTCAAACGCTAGACCATCACTTCGAACTAATTTCGTTAGGTTACGTTGTTGATCGTACTCGTAGGAAATATGGCTGCCATCAGGGAAGATTACCGCTTCTTGTTGAGCCAAAGCTCCCCATTGATAAGACGTGACACCTTCTGGTGTGTGTATCTGTGCAACACGACTAAACTCGTCATAAGCGTACTCTTCACTGTAACCGACTTTGTCTTCGTCGTTGAAATATCTTATCGATGTGCGGCGTCCGTAATCATCATAGGAAATCTGGGCAACACATCCATCGGGATACGCAATCCCATTAACTAAATCGGTAGCGCCATAACTGTAACGAAGTAAAGTGCCATCTACTTCATGAGCGACTAATCTTTGTTGTTTATCCCACCACCAACGGCTCTTCTTACCATCTTCAGACTCTCTCTTTACGACTTGACCATGTTTATCGTATTCATACTCCGTTACGCAACCTAGAGCATCGATATCCCACACTCGTTGGCCAAGACTGTTGTAATAGGCCTTTTCAAGATCACCATCAGGAGATACCGTTTTTACAAGCTTACCTAAGCTGTCATAACCATATTGAATTTGAGCACCGGAAGAGTGCAGTTTGGAAATTAATTGGCCTTGCTGATTGTACTGGTACTGTGTTGTCGAGTTATCTGGGAATACCGCTTTCTCTTTACGCCCTAAATGATCATAGTGCCATTGCCACGTTCTTCCTGTAGGGCTCGATTTTTCAAGCAGATGACCTTGCTCATCATGAATGAAAGTCCACTCATTATCTAAAGAGTCAGAATAAGAGGACTTTGCGCCCTCATAATGGAATCGATAATCGTAAATACCTGAGTCGCCAAAGTTTCTAATGCACTTAGCACTCGAGCCTTCTCCCGACCATTCAAAGTGATGCGTAAACCCTGTTGGTCGAACACGTTTGGCTATCAAATGTTGGTCTTGATACTCATATCGCTCAGTCAAACCCAAATCATTCGTCGCACTAACAAGATCGTCTTGCTCGTCATAGATATATGTTGTTAATACTTGTTCTGTCTTTGTGTTCAACAATTCAACAAGGCGCCCTTGTTTATCATATTGACACTCAAGAACTGGTCGCTTGTTATGTGCAACTTCAATTAGGCGATGGTTTCTCGAATAACGAAGTTGGAACGTCGAAAAGATTCCATTGCGGATTTGTTTTAATAGCCAAATGTCTTCTACCAACTCAAAACGATATTGATCACCACTAGAGAGAGTGACAATTCGTGTATTTGGGTTTAGGAAATGACAGCTTGCTCCGACATAGACTTGATAACTTGTTGAACCATGCTCAACTGGTTCAAATTCAATCTCGTCAGCAGAATCACTTACAAATTCCCATGAGGTGACGTTGTGCTTTTCATCTGTGACTTCTTTCAGTTCAAATTGAAAAGCATGTCGCCAACCGTAACCAAGACCTTGATTTCGGGAAGCTTTGGATGAGCGATACGTTCTTGACCAAACGAAGCCATTGGGAAGCTCTACATCATTGAGTGTTAATATTTCTTCGCCCGTTACTAGAGAAACCGGATCTCCCGCTTTTTCATGACATTCGCTGCCCGTCTGTAAAGGCTTTGCAGAGGCTGAATTCTTAGCTTGGGTTTTAGAAGATGTATGTGCTTTGTTCTGCTTAGACTTTGCGTTTACTTGCTTAGGTACCGGTGTTGGTTCACTGGATATTGTCGCGTTTTTCTTTGTTTTAGGGAAACTAGCGACATAAAGAGAACCATTCACAAGTGCTTTTGCAAATACAGGCGCATAAAGCTCTGGTGTCAGTTCTTCATCCGGTACGTTTGGGGGAAACTGACCAAGTAGATGATACAACTCTTCAACACGGCTTGAGCTAAGCGGTACGAAGTCATCTAGAAACGCCTTCGCACTCTGTTCTGAGTCAAACTTTTTGTGTTCACCTTTTGGGATTGGCTGACTGGAAAAATGATAGCTTTGACCAAGGCAGTTGGTGAGAGGGATAACAAATTGAGGAATCATAGTTGTAACGAGTGTGTCCTTTCCTATTGCCTACCACTGACTTCACAAGTTTGCTTTGTTTTCATCTAGCAGGTACTGAGAATACAAAGCAAACGTGTGAAAGCCGGATCCTTTTCAGAATTCGACTATTCCTTGACTTGAATGCACTAAGGCGAATTTGATGCTCTTTAAAAAGCTGAGCGTCGCGTACTCTAGCGGCTAAAAATGCCTTGAGTAAATGAACAATAGTGTGAGTGAGACTGAGGTCTCAGCGATTTGCCTTTTAGAGGACAATTTCTTTTGTTAATTTGACTCGCTCCCCAGATAACAAAATTCACCAAGAAAATTCACAATAGTCGCATGACTGAGATACCGTGTCTCACACAAGAGAAGCTGACTCAAACTATAGAACGTTATGCTCATGTCCAGCATGTCACGACAAGCTTCTGGCTCTCAATTGCATAACCGAAGCAATAAAAAAGCCGCCCTAAATAAGGCGGCTTTTGATGTTGTTAAGGTTCAATTATAGGTTTGGACCTGTAGAGGGAGTATGAGGTTGATTGTTACGCAGTTGCTGCATGCCTTGGAACATACGGATGAACCAGACAAGAATAGCTAACGCAGCGAATACCATTCCGACCCAAGGGATGAAGTAAGCGATGTCTTCGATCAACGTACTTTTCACCCAATAATCACTCACCCCGACTAGCACACCGTTAGAGGTCGCTACGGTGACAATCAGCACCACAAAAAACGTCAGGTAGAGGAAGAAGGTACGAATCAGACCGTAGTAATGAGAAATCACTACGTCGCTGTCTTCCCCCTTATCCAAACGGTAACCCGCATAGATAATTGCGATAACGCCTGAGATCAAAAACGTAAACGGGGTAAAACAACTCAGGATATACGCAATCCAAATCCCGTTATGATGTTTGTTCATTCGCTTTCGCTCCTTTCTCTGTCGTTGGTTTTGATTCTGCTTCGCCCATCGCTTCTTTAGACTTCACTTCTTCATACCAAAGATCGTGATGCTCTTTCGCCCATGTTTCATCGACTTCACCAGTCACCATGCCTTCTAACGCACCTTCCATACCGAATAGACCGATATAGATGTGGAAAATAAAGCCACAGATCAGAATCAGGGCTGAAATGGCATGAACTAGGTTAGAAAGTTCCATATCTCGGCGAGTTTGCCCAAAGATTGGGAAATCCAAAACTAAACCACTTACCGCGACAATAGCGCCAAAGAAAATCAACAACCAGTAGATGGCTTTCTCACCGCCGTTTGAGAACCCTGCCGATGGATGCGTTCCTTTGTGCTTACCAACCATGCCGCCCATTTTCATGAACCAACGAATATCTGTCATGTTTGGAATCGACTTGCGCCACCATTTCAAGAGTACAAACATCAGCAAAATGAAGAACAGTGGTCCCATGTAGTTGTGGTACTGCTTCGCCAACATGACGATAAAGCCCCAAAACTCGGTAGGAACATACGGTTTTAAAAAGTGCTTACCGTAAACCAGCATCAAACCACTGAATGCAAGCGTTAAGAATGTAAACGCCATACTCCAGTGGAGAGCGCGATCCAAGCGAGACCAGCGCTTCATCTTTTTGCCTGTACGAGGCTTACTTAGCATCAAAGGGCCAACAAATACGTAAGCCATGATAACCATCGCGATACTGCCGAAAATCGCGACAGCACCAGCAGGAGACATCCATTTCTCTTTTAGAATGTACCAAGTCTCACCAGGTTTACTGATTAATACGCCATGTTCTGGCGATTTAGACGTGGTATAACCTTCTTGCCCCTCTCTGACTTCACGCCAATAATCTGCACCTGCAAGTTGCGTTATCTCCTGTTGAACCACTTTAGAAGATTGCCCCTCTGCTGAAGCAGGCATTGCGAAAGTCAGCAGCAATGCCGTCATCATTGACAGCATTGCTAGAGACGCACGTTTAAGAGTGTTTAACATGTGCCTCTCCTTACTTAGCTTTTCGTCGCATCGTAAGAAAGATCGTTTCCGTCTGTCCAACCTGCGTTTTTCGCGCCGCGCTCTACCACTCGTTGACGGAAAATGTCAGAGACTTTCTCTGCGTCACCCGCAAGTAGTGCTTTTGTTGAACATAGCGATGCACACATCGGTAGTTTGCCTTCTGCGATACGGTTCGCACCGTATTTTTGGCGTTCTTCTTCTGAACCTGGTTCAGTGTTTGGACCGCCTGCGCAGAACGTACATTTGTCCATTTTGCCACGTTCACCGAACGCTTCTTGTTTCGGGAACTGCGGAGCGCCAAACGGACAAGCAAACAAGCAGTAACCACAGCCGATGCACAGATCTTTATTGTGAAGTACGATGCCGTCTTCTGTATGCTCGAAACAGTCAGCTGGACAAACCGCCATACAAGGCGCATCTGTACAGTGCATACAAGCAACAGAGATCGAGTTTTCACCCGGTTCACCGTCATTAAGTGTCACAACGCGACGACGTTGGATGCCCCATTCAAGCGCATCGTCGTTTTCGTTCTTACATGCAGTAACACAGCCGTTACACTCGATACAGCGTTTGGTGTCACATAGGAATTTCATTCGTGCCATTGTCAGACTCCTTACGCTTTACGAATGTTACATAGGGTTACTTTGGTTTCCTGCATCAAAGTAACAGGGTCGTAACCGTAAGTGGTTGCCGTGTTGGCGGCTTCGCCAACAACATAAGGTTGAGTGCCTTCTGGGTATTTAGGACGTAGGTCTTCACCTTCGAACTTACCGCCAAAGTGGAACGGAATGAACGCCAAGCCAGGTTTCACACGACGTGTAACCATCGCTTTCACTTTGATGCGTCCCTTCTCTGCACCTTCAACCCAAACATCATCACCATCTCTAAAGCCAAGATCGTTCGCGTCTTTCGGGTTCACTTCGACAAACATTTCTTGTTGAAGCTCGGCAAGCCATGGGTTTGAACGCGTCTCTTCACCACCACCTTCGTATTCAACCAGACGGCCAGAAGTCAGAACGATTGGGTACTCGCCCGATTTGTCTTGCTCTTGAATTGATTTATACAATGTAGGAACACGGAAGATTGCATCTTTGTCATCCCAAGTTGGGTAATCCGTTACAAGGTCACGACGTGGTGTGTACAGTGGTTCACGATGCAGTGGTACGCGGTCTGGGAACGTCCAAACAATCGCACGCGCTTTCGCATTACCAAATGGAATACAACCGTGCTTGATCGCGACACGCTGAATACCGCCAGAAAGGTCAGTCTTCCAGTTTTTACCCTCTGCTGCCGCTTTCTCTTCAGCCGTTAGATCGTCCCACCAACCAAGTTGTTTCAACAACTTGTCAGTGAATTCTGGGTAACCGTCTTTGATTTCACAGCCTTTCGAGTAGCTGTCTTCTGCAAGAAGGCTCTTGCCTTCGAATTCCACACCAAAGCGCGTACGGAAGTTACCGCCACCTTCTGCAACCGTCTTAGACGTATCGTACAGAATGTGTGTGCCTGGGTGTTTCATTTCCGGTGTACCCCAACATGGCCAAGGTAGACCGTAGGTTTCACCGTTGACAGGGCCACCTTCCGCTTCCAATGTGGTTTTGTGGAACGTATGCCAGTTTTGTTGGTGCGCTTTCAAACGCTCTGGGCTTTGGCCTGTGTAACCAATCGTCCACATGCCTTTGTTGAATTCACGCGTTAGGTCTTCAATAACTGGCTGGTTGTTTTCAACACGGATGTTTTTGAACAGAAGATCTGAATAGCCCAGTTTCTTCGAAAGCAGGTACATGATTTCGTGGTCTGGTTTTGATTCGAACAAAGGTTCAATCACCTGATCACGCCATTGTAGAGAGCGGTTAGAAGCGGTAACACTGCCGTATGTTTCAAACTGCGTTGTTGCAGGAAGCAGGTAAACGCCGTCGGTACGGTCGTTCATTACCGCAGCAACAGTTGGGTATGGGTCCACAATCACCATCATGTCCAACTTTTGCATCGCTTTTTTCATCTCAACACCACGTGTTTGAGAGTTCACTGCGTGACCCCAGTAGAACATTGCACGGATGTTTTCGCGTTGACGAATGTTGTCTTTGTTTTCCAGTACGCCATCCACCCAACGAGATACAGGAATACCTGCACTGTTCATTGGTTTTTGACCACCGTAAGCGTTGTCATCGAAACGGCCTTTAATCCATTCGTAATCGATTTCCCACACTTTTGACCAGTGACGCCAAGCACCTTCAGAAAGGCCGTAGTAGCCCGGTAGCGTGTCAGAAAGTACGCCAAGGTCGGTTGCGCCTTGTACGTTATCGTGACCACGGAAGATGTTTGCGCCGCCGCCTGATTTACCAATGTTACCAAGCGCTAGCTCAAGCACACAGTAAGCACGTGTGTTGTTGTTACCAGTAGTATGCTGAGTACCACCCATACACCAAACAATACAGCCTGGGCGATTTTCAGAAAGCAGTTTTGCTGTTTGGTAAACGTCTTCTTCGCTTACGCCTGTTACACGCTCAACTTCTGCTGGCGTCCACTTCGCTACTTCAGCACGGATTTCATCCATACCGAATACACGTTGACGGATGAATTCTTTATCTTCCCATTGGTTTTCGAAGATGTGCCACAACACACCCCAAATGAATGCTACGTCAGAACCAGGACGAAGTGAGACATAGTGATCCGATTTTGCTGCCGTACGTGTACGACGAGGATCCGCTACGACGATCTTACAGTTGTTCTTCTCTTTCGCGATCAGAATGTGCTGCATCGCTACTGGGTGTGCTTCAGCTGGGTTTGAACCAATGAACAGCATCGACTTACAGTTGTGCATGTCATTGAAAGAGTTGGTCATCGCACCGTAACCCCAAGTGTTCGCTACACCCGCCACGGTTGTTGAGTGACAAATACGCGCTTGGTGGTCAACGTTGTTAGTGCCCCAAAGTGATGCCATTTTGCGGAACAAGTACGCTTGTTCGTTGCTGTGCTTTGCGCTTCCCAAGAAGTAAACCGAATCAGGGCCAGACTCTTTGCGGATGTCAATCACCTTGTTACCGATTTCTTCGATCGCTTGATCCCAAGAAAGCTTTTTCCACTTACCGTTTTCAAGCTTCATTGGGTATTTAAGGCGGCGCTCACCGTGACCATGTTCACGCAGTGCGGCGCCTTTTGCACAGTGACCACCGGCGTTAAATGGGTGGTCGAATGCAGGCTCTTGACCCGTCCAAACACCATTTTGAACTTCTGCGTAAATACCACAACCCACTGAACAGTGAGAACAGATAGTACGTTTTACTTCTGTTTTCGCTTCTGGATCGACTGATTTTGCTTGCGCCTTTTTCATCATTCCCGGTGCGAATAGACTAGCACCAACCACTGCACCACCAGCGGCAAGCGAAGTGTTTTTCATGAATGCACGACGAGATACGCCAAGCTGGTTCGTTTCTTTGCTCACACTGTCGGAGCGTTTGACAAGTTTCATCCGTTATCTCCTAAAGTGTGTCGTAGTAATCGCGAATGTGTTGAGTTTCACGATACCCTTTCTTCTTCACGTCTTTTTCAGAAGGCTCAACCGTTTCTGAAGCAACGGCCACTTTCGTGGTTCCCGCAACAACAGCACCAGCAACGGCAGCGGTTGTGAAGCCTTTTAGGAGATCCCTACGGCTTGTGTTTATTTCTTTATTATCTTTCATCATTGCTTCCTTACCTTACGGTAGATCTTTGGAGACTCATGCCTCTCTATCGATATGACCAAGTACTGCTCGATTACTCGTAATCAGTGACGTTTTTCACATCAATTTTTAATTTGCTCTTACTGCTTTTGGTGTTCACGCTAAAGCGCACTTGCTCTAACGTTAAAAACGCATCGCAAAGCTGTGCAGCTGGCTTGTAGAAGTTTACGCTTTCTGCGTTCTCTAGTTGGCGCGTAAAAGATTGGAACCAAGGCGCGATGTGTTTGTTAAACACCGCTTGTTGAAGTTCTTCCTCTTCACCCGTCAGCATTGCCATCACTTCGCACAGTGCAGAAATATGGTCTTCAGGCTCTTTCACGTTCTCTTCCCGTTCGATGCCTAAAAGTTCCAAATCGCGACGAATTTCCGCTAACGGTTTTTCCATCATCGAGCCCGTACGATGCCAAGACCCGAATGGCACAACTTCACCACGTCCAATGCCAATAAACAGATCTTGATATTCTTCTTCTAACGCTTCACGTTGCGCTTCGTTCGCGGCTTGTTGCAGTGCGAGCCAAGCTTTTTGCATCGCGCTCTCAGACGGTTCAATTTCTAGCGATTTCAGGAACGCCAGCATTTCCTCACTTGGCGCACTACGAAAAAGCGCGGATAGAACGAGATAAATGTCCGTTCTCAGTGTTTGTTCTTGTTGTGTATCCACTGCGAGCTCCTAGTATTTCAATTGATTCATTGGATCAGCAGCCATCGACTCAAACATGTCGATCACACGACAGTCTTCACACATGGCGATGCGATTAATGGCGGCTTCATCAGAGAAATGAGAATGACCACGAAGTTTGTTTTGCAGCATGTCGATCATCGATTGCGGAGCAAAAGGCTTGTGACAGCGAATGCACTCGGCTGCCTTTTCTTCATGAATCACAACCGCTTTCTGGCGTTCTTCTTTCACCCAGTTCATACGAGGAGTAAGCGTCAGCACTTTCTCTGGACACGCTTTCTCGCACAGCCCACATTGAATGCAGTCTTGCTCGACGAATTTAAGCGACGGAGATTGGCCGTCCGTATGCAATGCACGTGTTGGACACACCGCCACACAGCTCATGCACAACGTACAATCTTTGTTTTCACAAGAGACTGTGCCGTAAGGTGCGTTCGCTGGAAGCTCAACAATGTTCTCAACTGGAATACGTGATGCTGACAACGCATCCAACGCCGTAAATAGACGCTGACGTTTGTTACCTTGCAAATCACCTAATGCCAAATCAAAAGACTCAGTACAAAGTGTCGGAGCACCTTCACGTAGTGACTCTAGGTACAAAATGTCGATGGTTTCTTTGGCGATACCAAGTTGGTCGAGCAGCTCTTGAGCAATACCTACTTCGCTATTAAGCACACGAATAATGGTTTGAGGCATAAAACGCGAAGCCGCAAACAGCACCTGAGTGGCACCGTTCACAAGCGCGGCAAACCAAGTATCTATACCAACCGAAGGCAGTTCTTCCACCACAATTGGAATCACATTATCTGGCAATGCTTTTAGTGCCATCACGTTGTAGCTCTCGTGGCGAGAACTACAAATCAATACGATAGGATCTAAACCACCCGCTTGCTCATAGTTGGCTAGCGTACGTTCAATAAACTTTTGCGTATCTTCGGGGTTTGGCAATGCGTAATGAATAGCTTCTGTCGGACACGCTGTAGCACAAGTACCCACGCCTTGACATAGGTATGGGTTGATCTCGATGCGATGGCCCGTTTTGTCGCTGCCTTCACTCGATAGTGCCCCTGCCGGACAAGCATCCACACAACGTTCGCAACCTTTTACGCCACGAGAGCTGTGTGCACATAGATCGGTATCTAAACGGAAGAATTTCGGTTTATCGAACGTCCCCATCAAGGTTGGAATTTCTTCCAACGCTTCAGCCAGTTTCGGATAGCCACGACCAACTGGGTAGTAGCCCGGTACTGGTACTTCTTCCGACATGCAGCTGTTTAGGCAAAGATCGAGTACGATATCGAAACAATCGCTATTGATCGCGACCTTGGCAAGATTGTTGGTCGAACCATGATTTTCAATCAGAACTTCAAACGTACCTAAGAACCCTGAAACCTGAACCGAATTAGCGTAGTAAAGCTCGGGATTTGTTCCCTTTTCGCCATCGGTAGAAAGCAGCGTTAGGCTGTTCATTTGCGACAATTGCGCTGCCGCACTTTCGATGATTGCCGTTGGACCCACAATCAAAGTATTACCGCCGCTTTCATAGCTTACGGTTGGTGGAATAAGATTGGTCAACTCTACGGTATTTTCGAAAGCGTACAGCCTCGCTTTACCGTTATTGGAAGTTGCTTGTTCTAATAATTGTTTCAGCATTGCTCAATTCCATTTATGAACATGGATAGTCTTTTCCATCTCTTAGTGTAGTTAGCGCCGGAGATTCTGCTGATTAACTTATCAATGAGCATTCTTATTCCGCCATCTATAGGCGATGAATACTACGCAGTGCGTCCGTACTAACTTCAACCAGAGTGGTATTGAGCAACAAATAGCAAATGTCATGCCAATAAAATATCAATTAAAATTCAATCAGTTAGACATTTTACCGACAAATAGTAGGGATAAAAAAACCGGTTGAGACATTTTGTCCCAGCCGGTTCATTGAGTGTTTAGTCAAAATGTACCTATTCTTTGTGTGGTATATTTTGTCTCACCTCTTTAGGCGGTGATTCCTCAGCAAAAGTATCACTTTCACTAGATACTGTATTTATATACAGTTCATTTTCATCTTGGGTAATTCCGGCACTTTTTTCGGCGTTTGGTTCTGAGTCTTCAACTACCTCAGATGCGATATCGTCAGCGTTAAGTTCAGATCCTTGCGCCGTTTCAGCGTCTGGTTCTTCTTCCACTTTTTCTTTAACCCAATCACGCAGCGTCTCTGCGACGTCTTTAGAAAGTGACTTTAAGTTACTGTAATCATCATCGTAATCGTCTAGGCCATCACGCACGTTAAATTCTTCGGACAAGAACATTTTGCGCAGCGCGGCTTTCTTAACACTTTCTGAAGCTTCAGAAACCAGCAGTTGCGCCACAGACATTTCTTCGGGCTTTTCAGTCTCTACACTCGCGGTAATGTCTGGTGACTGACTAACCTCATTGACGTTCAAAGCGTCTGAGCTTTCGTCAGCGTTTGAAAGCGCTGTGACACAATCTTCGGATTGCTCCGTCTCTGCTATCGGCGTGATCTCTTCATCATGTTGGGAAGATTCTTCTAACTTACGTTTCGACCAACGGCTTAAAAAACTAGTTGCCATTTGCTCTGCCCGCTCCTTTGCGTTTCTTACGTCTTACTTCTAACAACTCACCGTGGCGACCAATAAAGGCTTCCATCCAAGCCTGAACGGCTAACGGCATATCGTTGGATAGTACAAGGTTGTCGCCATCCATATATTGCGCCGCGACAGATTGTGAAGCCGTTAGTAGCTGTATCGCTGGTTTTTCACTAGACTCGACGTTATCCATCACTAAAAAAAGTTTAGGTTGCTGAGAGCTTAAGTTAAAGCGGTAGTCTGTACGCTCGTCTTTGTGCAATTGCAACAGACAAACATCTGGAGTCTCTTCCGTCGGATTTAGCGCAAATCCCGTCAACTGCCATTGGGTTGTCACCCAAATCCCTGTACTGATCTCATGCTCAACAAGCTCTACGCCAATTGGCCATGCGTCTTCAGTCTTCTCGTAATTGTTCTCGAAATCTTTCTTATCCGACATAACTCACCCAGTTTTTCTATTTTGGTCTGAAAACTCACAGGACATTTTGACCTTGGCTTTAACCATTTCATCGCTACAAAGCAATAACCGCGCCAAATCAATCCTATACACAGCGCTATACTCAAGTACCAAAGTAGTTGAAACTCAAATTTATTGATGTGTCATTACTGCGATATCGCAGTTTTAATGCATTGTTGACATAAAACCTCGCAATTTTTATGGGAACCGCTATTTTGGAACGAGATTTGCTTTGCTAACCACTTAGCAAGCTAAATGCGTAGCAACCTAACGCTCTTAATCACTAGGACACGACTGTGCTGAAACCAAATATTATTAAAACCAGTGAAAATCCCCTGCAAACCATTGAAGTCGATGTGTACGACGAGTACGGCGAAAAGCTCACGAAGCAAATCGCTTGCGAGCGTCCTCTTACGGTCATGCTGAACTGGAAAGAAGTGGTCACGCTCATGACGCTAGGTTCGCGTCCAGAAGCGCTAGTACTGGGTTATTTAAAAAACCAAAGCTTCCTGTCTGATCCAGCAGCGATTGAATCCGTTATTATTGACTGGGAAACGCATTCCGCAGCGGTGATTACTAAAGAAAATACCGAACATTTAGAAGGCGCTCTGAAAAAGAAAACCGTCACATCTGGCTGTGGTCAAGGCACCATGTATGGCAACGTGATGAAACAACTTGAGAACTACCAAGTGCCTCAAGTTCCGCTTAAGCAATCAGAAATCTACTCCGCACTAGAAGCGCTGACTCATTACAACGACACCTACAAAAAAGCGGGCGCGGTGCATGGCTGTGCGGTTTGCAAAGGCAATGAGGTATTGTCATTTGTGGAAGATGTCGGCCGTCACAACGCAGTGGATACGCTTGCAGGTGAGATGTGGCTCAAAGAAGAGACAGGTGAAGATAAAATTTTCTACACAACAGGTCGCCTTACATCAGAGATGGTGATTAAAGTAGCTCAAATGGGCATTCCTGTTCTACTTTCTCGCTCTGGCGTTACTCAAATGGGGTTAGATCTAGCGAAGCAATTTGGCATTACGACCATTGCGCGTGCGAAAGGTTTGCGATTCCAAGTATTTACCGGAGCGGACAAGATTGAGTTTGATGTGAAAGGCGAAAGCGCATCTCGTTAACGAGAACACATTACAAAACCGCCGATTAGTGTAAACTTATAACGATTGGGATAAGTAAATCATCACGTTATGAAGGCTTAACTAAGCGATATAAGCCAGAAATAGCAACGTTTGTTGTAACAATAACAACACTTGTTTTAATTGATGCTAACTACAGCTCATTCACAAAGGATGTGAACTATGGACAATGACCAACTGTGGAATTTTTTGCTCACGCCCAGTGGCATTATGCTCTCAATGATCATTACATTTGGTGTCGTCGGCATATATGCGTATCTAACCGGTCAGTTTAAGGATTAAGACCAATTAAAAAAGCCTCGTTAAATAGCGAGGCTTTTACTTTTCAAGCGCTGTATGAGTAATTACGCGTCAACGCCACGAGATTTCAAGAACTCAGAGTAAGTACCTTTGAAGTCTGAAATCTTGCCATCGCGAATTTCGATAATACGTGTTGCTAGCGAGTCTACGAACACACGGTCATGAGATACGAAGAACAACGTGCCTTTGTATTGCTCAAGCGCAGTGTTCAAAGATTCGATCGATTCCATATCCATGTGGTTGGTTGGTTCGTCCATTAGCAACATGTTTGGCTTGTGCATCATCAGCTTGCCAAGCAGCATACGACCTTGCTCACCACCAGACAGCACTTTTACTGACTTCTTAATGTCGTCTTGACCAAACAGCATACGACCTAGGAAACCACGAACTACTTGCTCGTCGTCGCCCTCTTGACGCCATTGACCCATCCAATCCGTTAGATTCATGTCTTCTGCAAACTCATGCGCGTGGTCTTGCGCGTAGTAACCGATGTTTGCATTTTCAGACCATTTGAACTCACCCGCACGAGGTTCAAGTACACCAGCAAGCGTGTTTAGAAGAGTTGTTTTACCCACACCGTTCTCACCGATGATCGCAACGCGCTCACCCACTTCAAAAATTGCATTGAAGTCTGAGAACAAGTCCTCTTCAAAACCTTGGCTGAGGTTTTCAACAATCAGAGCGTTACGGAACAGTTCTTTCGACTGTTCGAAACGAATGAATGGGTTTTGACGGCTAGACGCTTTAACTTCGTCCAGTTTAATCTTGTCAATTTGCTTCGCACGAGACGTAGCTTGTTTTGCTTTCGATGCGTTTGCAGAGAAACGCGCCACGAAAGTTTGTAGCTCAGCGATTTGAGCTTTCTTCTTCGCGTTGTCGCTAAGTAGACGTTCGCGAGCTTGAGAAGCCGCGGTCATGTACTCGTCGTAGTTACCAGGGTAAACACGTAGTTCACCGTAATCCAAGTCAGCCATGTGCGTACATACTGAGTTTAGGAAGTGACGGTCGTGCGAGATGATGATCATCGTGCAGTTACGCGCGTTTAGCGTGTCTTCCAACCAACGGATTGTATCCATGTCCAAGTTGTTGGTTGGTTCGTCAAGTAACATGATGTCTGGGTCAGCAAACAGGATTTGCGCTAGAAGCACACGCAGTTTCCAACCTGGAGCCACTTCGCTCATCAAACCGAAGTGTTGTTCCATTGGGATGCCTACAGCAAGAAGCAGTTCACCCGCTTTTGCTTCTGCCATGTAGCCGTCCATTTCCGCGAATTGAACTTCAAGGTCAGCCACTTTCATGCCGTCTTCTTCGCTCATTTCTGGCAAAGAGTAAATACGGTCACGCTCTTGCTTTACTTCCCAAAGCTCTTTGTGACCCATGATTACCGTGTCGATAACCGTGAATTCTTCGTAAGCGAACTGATCCTGGTTTAGCTTTGCAACGCGCTCGTTTGGATCGTAGCTTACGTTACCGCCTGTTGGCTCAAGCTCACCGCTTAAGATCTTCATAAAGGTTGATTTACCACAACCGTTAGCCCCGATTAAGCCGTAGCGGTTACCTTCGCCAAACTTAACTGAGATGTTTTCAAATAACGGCTTAGCGCCAAATTGTTGAGTGATATTCGCTGTGGAGATCAAAACCTTTACCTTAGCAATTTAAGTGTATTGAGAAAAAACCGGGCAACGGTACTGCTTCAAGCTACATACTTCAAGTTTTGTTTTTATTAATTAATGGGAAATATGTTTCGTTACCTGTGTTTTTCTGTACGAAAAGGCGAAAAATCCATGTCATTTGTCGTACTTAAAGTCGCAACGAAGGATAAGATGAGTAGATAAGAAAAAGGCCAGTTTTCACTGACCTTTTTTGATGGAACTGGCGTTGGTTTACGTTACGCGATGTTCGTCACTTCCAGCAGTAGCTCGGCTTTCTTCGGTAAATAGATGCTGAATGTACTTCCTTTACCCCACTCCGATTCGGCTTTCAGCTCGCCACCGGTTTGACTGAGAATACTTTGCGAAACCGACAAGCCTAATCCGGTGCCGTCGCGTTTCGTCGTGTAAAACGGTGAGAAAATTCGATTTAAGTTTTCTGGTTTGATACCACAACCATCGTCGATAACATGAATCGCCGCGCCCTTTATTTCACCTTCTTCAATCCAATCTTCACTCATTACGATCAGTTTTCCTTTACCGTTCATCGCGTGAATGGCATTCATTTGCAGGTTAACCAAAATTTGTAGCAAGTGATGGCGATTAATTTCGACTGGCGTATGCGCTTGTAAATCGGTAATAAATTCGACGTCGCGCTTCTTAGTACCGGTTTTGACCAATGTGATGCTCTCATCAATGATAGGGTTGACATGTTGCCAAGTGATTTCATCTTGAACACCGCCTTGGCGACTGTATTGCAATAAACTGCGAGTGATATTGCGGATACGGTCAATTTGCGCGTGAATTGCATCAATTTCTTCTTGAACTCGATTCGCATCTTCACCCAACTCAAAGTGAATCAACTCAACGTTACCAAGAATTACCGCAGTTGGATTATTGATTTCGTGTGCAATCCCAGCGGTCAGCTCACCGAGCGCCGCCAGTTTTTCATGCACTACCAACTTATCGCGGGTTTGGTTGAGCAACTGAATGTGAAGTTCGAGCTCCTCAGTTTTTTCTCGCAAGCTAGCCGTTCGCTCTTGAACTTTACACTCCAACTGAGCTGCAGCATTTTTGAGTTCGATTTTGCGATCTTCCAAGGCGTCAAGCATATTGTCGAACTGCCTAGCCAGCTGCGCCAACTCATGATGATCATCCAGCCCCAGCGGACCAATACGTTTCTCTTTGCCAAGTTGAACGAGCTTAACGACTTTATGAATGCGCTCTATTGGTCGGAACAAATCACGCGAACCGCGATAGACCATCACGCCAGAAACCAGTAATAGCATTAAGGTAATAAGGCTGATTTCGGCGATGTTGGTCATGTACGCTTTCACAAATGGCCACATCAGGTAGCCGGTATAAAGCATGCCAATGACGTTATCGTACTGGTCTTTGATTGGTTGATAAGCGGTGATGTACCACGCATCGTACACATACGCGCGGTCGACCCATTGCTGACCTTGAGAGAGCACTTGGTTATACACTTCTGCACTCACTCGCGTACCAATAGCGCGCCCTAGCCTATGGTCGCTGTCTAGAGGAACGTTGGTGCTCACACGCAAATCATCAAGAAACACGGTCAACGTACCCACAGGGCGAAGGCGGTCATTATCACTGAGATAAATGAGATCGCGGATTTGATCCACCAGTACAGTACTGTTGTTGAGGAGCAAACCACCATCAAGGAAGCCGATCAGATCGTTCGCTTGGCTGTATACCGGAATAACGGTACGGCTCACCAAGCCGCGCGCTTCCATTCCACCATCAGCCAGAATGGGCACTTCGGCCCGTTTGGCGAGTTCCGGATCGAGCTGTTCGAGTTCTTCCCGATTGAGTACATCAAAAAACGATTCGCGCTTGGTGAGATCCATAAAACGGAATTTGTTTTCCATCGAATTAACGCGTTGGAAAGAGAGAAAGTCTAGGGAGTAACGTTTTTTCTGTTCAGTAACCCACTTTTGTAGCTCGTCTTGTGGTGTCCCTTGATTGATTCGAGTTCGGAAGTCGTAGGAGTCAGCAAACGCTCGCACGTAATTGGCTTGCTTTTGTTGTAACAACGTCACGCTGTTATTTGCTACACCCAAACGCTCTGACACATCCAGCAGCGCGTTTTGCCACGTGTAATGGATAGACCAATAAATCGTAATACCGATCAGCGCTATCAACGTAAGGAAGATCGGTGCAGAGGTTAAAATCAATAAGCGATAACGCACCATGGTTTTAAAACGGTGCGTCCATTTCGACAATCCTTTGTGCTGCTGCCAGTTAGTCGGCATATCCCTCATCCTCAGAATCCCATTCTTTGTATTTGCGTTCTAACGTCTTGCGGGCAACGCCTAAGTCGCGCGCCGCTGCCGATTTATTGCCTTCATGCAAATTAACGACTTGTTTGATATGCGCTTTCTCGACTTCTTTTAAAGTCCAATTGTTTGGGTAGCCTTCGCCAGTAAATTCTTTGCCTTCTCTAAAAGTTGGTAACTCGGCGGAGTGAGAAACGGTAATCGATACATTAGGCAGAGAATGACCACCGTTCAGCTCTCGCCAGTAATGCGCTGGTGGCTTACCAAGCAAAATGCAGCGCTCGATGAGGTTCTTCAGCTCACGAATGTTGCCCGGCCAATCGTATTCACTCATGGCTTCCATGTCTTCGTGCGCCCATTTTGGCGCAGGCATACCGAGCTCGCGCGTCAGCATGTTGCTGAAAAATGGCACTAACTCAAATAAGTCGGTTTTGCGCTCTCGCAGCGGACACACTTCAATTTTCAGAACGTTTAAACGGTAATACAGGTCACTGCGGAAATTGCCTTGGTTGACCTCTTCTTGCAGATTACGGTTGGTTGCCGCCACGATACGGACATCAATGCTGATCTCTCTTTCTGAACCGACAGGACGAATTGTACGCTGCTCTAACACACGCAATAATGATGCCTGCATGGAAAGCGGCATTTCTCCAATTTCATCAAGGAATAAAGTGCCACCATTCGCTACGCGGAACAAACCTTCGCGTGACTTTTTCGCTCCAGTAAACGCACCTGATGTGTGACCAAATAACTCACTTTCGAGTAGCTCTGGCGCAATCGCCCCACAGTTGATAGGCACAAATGGGCCCGTTCGCCCACTTGCTTGGTGAATGCCTCGCGCGACCAACTCTTTGCCCGTACCTGATTCGCCTTCAACCAATACTGAGGCACGTGATGGAGCAAACTGTGTGATAAGTTGTTTGAGCTGACGCGTTTTTTCCGAACCACCAATGATCTCGGAAGTATTGTGACGCTGATAATCACGCTTCATGGCGTACTGCATGCGCTCGTTCAAACGGCGATCCATACAGCGGCTGACCGCTTTTAGCATCTGCTCAAGGTTGAATGGTTTGAGGATAAAGTCGGAAGCTCCGAGCTGCAGCGCTCGAATGGCAATTTCTAGATCCGCATAACCCGTCATGAAAATCACATCGGCGCGTTTTTCATCATCTTCAAACGCTTCTTCCCACTCAATCCCAGAACGCCCCGGCAGATTAATATCCAGCAAAATCAAATCATAATGGCGAGAATTGCGCAGTTGTTCTGCTTCTTCGATGCTGCCAGCGGTGTCGACATGTGAGAAAAGCTTTCCCAATGCCTTTTTTAAAATGGCTTGCATGCCCAATTCATCATCAACGACCAGTACGGAAAAGGCGTTATATTGTTGGTTTGTACTAATATGGGATTGAGTAGACATATTTACCCCAGATGGATTCGGATGGGACAGAGTGTACCAAGTTTGAAACGATATACCCTACAAAAAGTGCGACATTTTGTACCAACGCAAACTTTTGTGCAAATAACTCCATGAATCCGCGCATAAATCAAACATTTTTGGCTTGTAAAATGTTGGCATCTTGTTTGCTATAAGGGGTATCAAAGTGATCTCAGGATGTTGGAGAACTTGCTATTCCAACACCCTAAGGCAACTTGTGATTTGAGCAATCAAGATCGCTCCGGAGACTTCGCTGTCACCTAGACGGATAGAAGCCAAAGAATCATTGGAAAGGAAACACATAAAAATGAAAAAAATTGCGCTAACATTGGCCGCAACGTCAATCACGCTTGTAAGCTACTCTGCATTTTCTGCTCAAGACGCTGAACACGTCCGCCTAGCAACTACAACCAGTACTTACCACTCGGGCTTGCTTGACTACCTACTTCCACAATTTGAAAAAGACACTGGCTACAAAGTCGATGTTATTGCCGCCGGTACTGGCAAAGCGTTAAAAATGGGCGAAAACGGTGACGTAGATTTGGTGATGACTCACGCACCAAAAGCCGAAGGCACATTCGTTGAGAAAGGCTACGGCGTTCTACCTCGTAAACTGATGTACAACGACTTTGTGATTGTTGGCCCTAAAGCAGACCCAGCAAAAATCAAAGATGACGAAAGCGTGTTAGATGTGTTCAAAGAGATCGCGAACAAAAACGCAACGTTCATCTCTCGCGGCGATGATTCTGGTACGCACAAAAAAGAAATGGGCTTTTGGGCTCAAACTAAAATCGAACCAAACTTTGGTGGCTACCGCAGCGTAGGTCAAGGTATGGGCCCAACTCTAAACATGGCGTCTGAAATGCAAGGCTACACAATGTCAGACCGCGGTACATGGTTGGCTTACCAAAACAAATTGGATCTAGAAATTCTGTTCCAAGGCGATGAAAAACTGTTTAACCCGTACCAAGTTATTCTTGTTAACCCTGAGCGCTACCCAACAATCAACTACCAAGGCGCAAAAGCTTTCAGTGATTGGTTGGTGAACCCTCGCGGTCAGGAACTTATCAATGGTTTCCGCCTGAACGGTAAACAACTGTTTGTTGCGAATGCTGAGAGCAAATAACGCAATATGAATCTTGCTGATACAACACTGGAAGCGCTTCGCTTGCTGGTGAATTTTGATGCAGACCTATGGGAGATCGTCGCGGTCTCCTTTAGTGTTTCTATCACGGCAATATCCTTAGTTGTATTGCCGGCTATTTTGATGTCCTTTGTACTGGCGTATACCGACTTTCGCGGCAAATGGTTTTTGCTGTCGATCGTGAATACGCTGCAAGCGGTTCCTACCGTCGTGATTGGTCTTTTGCTGTATATGTTGCTATCACGCGCTGGCCCTTGGGGAGACTGGCAAATGCTGTTCACTCAGAAGGCGATGATCTTCGGCCAAATGGTGATCTGCTTCCCTGTTTTGGTATCGATGATGCATGGTGCATTGCAATCTAGCGACCGTCGCGCAGTTGAAACCGCCATCACCCTAGGCGTCTCCATTCCGCGCGTGGCCGCTACGATGATTTGGGAAACCCGCTTTCCTCTACTCGCAGCTATCATTGCAGGGTTCTCACGTATCGTAACCGAGGTGGGCTGCTCAATGATGGTAGGCGGAAACATTATGGGCGTGACGCGCAATATTCCGACCGCTATCGCAATGGAAAGCAGCAAAGGTGCTTTTGCGCAAGGAGTTGCATTAGGAATTGTATTACTATCTTTAGCGTTGGCACTAAACTTCTTCTTATCAAGCATGAGAGGCAAAGGCTACCTCAGAACATAGAACATGAAGCAAACAAACGACTCACCATTAACCCCATGTAGAGGCGCATTATGACTATAAAAATCACCGCCGAGCAGTTATCCATGCGCTTTAAAGAGCGCGTGCTTTTCCACATCCCTGAGTTAGCCATCGGCCCAAATGATGCCATTTATCTCAAGGGTGACAATGGTGTGGGCAAAACTACCCTACTCAAAATCCTTGCTGGCTTGCTAAAACCTTCTACTGGCGATGTTGTTGCACCAAAAGATACGTGGCTGAAAAGACTGACGCGCCGAAACGGCCGTGTCGATGTGATTTATCTCCATCAATCTCCTTACCTTTTTGATGGCACTGTTTATGAGAACGTAGTCTATGGAGTGAAATATCAACAAGACACACCAAAAGATAAGCGCGCTCAAGTTATTCACGCACTACGCATGGTAGGTTTAGAAACATTAGCGGACGAACATATCTCCGTGTTGTCCGGCGGTGAAAAACAGCGTGTTGCCATGGCAAGAGCTTGGATCTTAAAACCGTCGATTTTATTGATGGATGAGCCAAGTGCGTCTTTAGACAAAGAGTCCATTGAACGATTGGTGGTGATGGCAAAAGATCTTTTGGATCGTGGTTCCAGTATCGTAGTGACAAGCCATCAAACCAACGCTCTGACCGACTTATGTAAAAAACAGTGGTGGATTAAAGACAAGACTTTGATAGAGTCTCCTCTGTTGTATGTCATACCAAAAGAAACATCCCAAGAGAATGCATATGCTTCAACCAACACAAACTAGTTGGGTCATTTTGGCTGGTGGCCAAGCCAGCCGTATGGGTGGAAAAGATAAAGGTCTGATTGAATTAAATCAGAAGCCACTCATCGAACACGTTATTGAACGTTTATCTCCACAAACACCACGCATTTTAATTAATGCCAATCGAAACCAAGATGCGTACAGCAAATTTGGTTTCGTATTTAGTGATCAATTCAAAGATTTCCCTGGACCTATGGGCGGTATTCACGCGGGTTTGGTGCATGCTGAAACTGACTGGGTCGGATTTGTACCTTGCGATAGTCCACAAATTAACACCGACCTTGTCGAGCGTTTCTGCCAGGCAGTCAAAGAAGACAGCGATATTTTGGTCGCTCATGATGGTGACCATCAGCAACCTGTTTTCACGCTCTACCACAAACGCGTACTGCCAAAACTCACCGCATTTTTAGAACGTGGCGACCGCAAAATCATTCTGCTCTACAAAGAGTGCAACACCAGTTACGTTGACTTTAGCGACTCACCAAACTGTTTCGTCAACTTGAACACCCCGGAAGAACTGGCGCAATTTGGACAATTAGAATCATGAAACACACGCTAAACATTCCTATTCTTGGTTTTGCAGCTTATTCAGGCACAGGCAAAACCACGCTACTTGAAGCCCTATTGCCAAAGCTGACTGAAGCAGGTTTACGCATTGGCATGCTAAAACATGCGCACCACAACTTCGATGTCGATAAGCCGGGTAAAGACAGCTACCGTTTACGCAAAGCCGGCGCGTCTCAAATGCTGATTGCTTCTCGCAACCGTTTTGCGTTAATGACAGAAACGCCAGAAGCCGAAGCGGAGTTTGAATACCTCTTAACTCGTTTTGATGAAGACAAGCTCGATGTGGTTTTGGTTGAAGGCTGTAAAAACATCGCGTTTCCTAAAATTGAATTGCACCGTGAAGAAGTGGGTAAACCTTGGCTTTACCCTCACGATGAAAACATCATTGCCATCGCTTCAGACAGTGCGGGGTTAGATTCTGAGCTCCCTCAAATGAACATCAATGATTTGGATGCCATCGCTCAATTTGTTCTTCAATACGTTCAAGATGCAAAAGCACCAAAATCTAAAGAGAAAGACGTCGCATGTTGCGACACACTTTCTCCGGCTTTCCTTTCTGTGGTTCAAGGCCAAGAAAAAATCCTTTCTTTGGTGAACACGGTTTCGGAAATAGAAGCATGCAAGATTGAAAACGCCTATGGCCGCGTTCTTGCGGAACATATCGTTTCACCAGTAAATGTGCCGCAATACACCAACTCCGCGATGGACGGTTATGCCATCCGCAGTGATGATGTTGACCGTGATAGCTACCAAGTGGTTGCTGAAGTGATGGCGGGCCATGCTTACGATCAGCCTCTTGAAGTTGGTCAAGCGGTGAAAATCATGACCGGCGCACCAACACCACTTAACGGCGACACAGTGGTCATGCGTGAGCAAGCCTCTCAAGAAGGTGACAAGGTCACCTTTGACGGTGCGAATATCAAAGCAGGCCAAAACGTTCGTCAAGCAGGTGAAGATCTCACTATCGGCAGTGACGTCTTTACCGCAGGCACTCGCCTAGCCTCTCCAGAAATGGGCATGATCGCTTCGCTTGGTTTTGGTGAAGCGAATGTGTTCCGCAAATTGAAAGTTGCCGTGTTCTCCACTGGTGACGAAGTACAAGCGCCGGGAACAGAGCAAAAAGCGAATTCTATCTACGATTCCAACCGTTTTACCATCATGGGCATGCTTGAAAAGCTCGGCTGCGAGATCTTGGATTTCGGCATTCTGGAAGACAACGAACAGTTAATGATTGAAGCGTTGGAAAACGCATCGGCGCAAGCGGACGTGGTTATGACTTCTGGTGGCGTATCCGTTGGTGATGCGGATTACATCAAACTTGCCTTGGATAAACTTGGTCAAATCGATTTTTGGCGAATCAACATGCGTCCGGGACGTCCACTAGCGTTTGGTCAAATCAACAACAAGCCGTTCTTTGGTCTGCCGGGCAACCCTGTTGCCGTGATGGTCTCTTTCATTAACTTTGTCGAGCCTGCACTGCGTAAGATGCAAGGCGAACAAGGCTGGAAGCCTCTGAAAGTGAATGCCATCGCGACTGAGAACCTTCGCTCTCGCCAAGGTCGTACCGAGTTTAGTCGAGGAATCTATGAACTGGATGACACTGGCTGTTTAACCGTTCGTACAACAGGCAAGCAAGGCTCTGGTATTTTGCGCTCAATGAGTGAAGCAAACTGTTTAATCGAAATCGCCCCAGCTATTGATACAGTAAAAGCGGGAGAAAGCGTGACAATCATCCCACTTCAAGGCAGAATCTAGCCCAAACTAGAAATTCAAAGGTCAGCGAGTCTGGCCTTTTTGTTTAATACAGAAACCTTTTCAGAGAGACAGCTATGGCTCGCACCATTCTTTACACTTACAAAGACCAAGACAAAGAACTGACGTTCTCATACCAGCAGCACCGCAACATTCAAGAAGCGGTTGCAGAAGCAGAAGGTATCGATATCACTGAGTTCCTAAAGATGGAGCAACAAATCGAAGCAGTGTCTGACACTAAAGCGGTGCGCAACTACCGCGATAACTACTTCAGAAAATTAGGCTTTAGTAAAATCACCCTAGCTCAAAAAGAAAACCTAGGCGTAGGCAAAAAGAACAAATAAGCTTAGCTGCAAACAGAAAACTCGCGATTCGTCGCGAGTTTTTTTATGCATGCTATTTTTGTTCGTGCTCTATACCCGAACATACAGAAGTTACTTGGGTATATGAGTTACTTCGATATATAAGTAAAAAGCCCCGCTTTACCTTGATGGTCTAAACGGGGCTTTAAATTTCTTCTTACTTTATATCGAGTAAGGTTTCAGTCACTACTTGATGTTTAGGAACGCAGCGCCACGTACACCACCTGAATCACCGTGTTTTGCTTTGATGATTTTCGGACACTTCGCGACAGAAAGCAGGTACTTAGGAATACGTTTTGGCATCTCTTCGTAAATCAATTCGAAGTTGGAAAGACCACCACCCAACACAACAACATGTGGGTCAGTCGCTGTAAAGATGTTTGCAAAACAGATAGCCAGCAACTCCATAAAACGCTCAACGTGCTCAACAGCTTTCGCCTCACCTTCTGCGTGCGCTTTAATGATGTCGATCGCTTTCTTCTCTTCACCGTAGTAATGGGCATAAAGAAGTTCGAAGCCTCGGCCAGAAAGGTAACTGTCTAAACAACCTTTCTTGTCACAACCACAGCCCAATAGAGGTGCGTTTTCGCCTAAGTGGAACCAAGCATCGATAGGTAAACGAGTATGGCCCACCTCACCTGCTACGTGGTTACGACCAGAGAAAACTTTACCATCGTAGATAAAACCACCACCAAAACCAGTACCTAGGATCAAACCAAGTACAGAAGGTTCATCTTGAAGCTCTTCGTCCCATGCTTCTGATAGCGCAAAACAGTTCGCATCGTTTTCAATCTTTACGCTGCGACCGATTTTCGCTTCAAGATCCGCTCGCAATGGTTTGCCTTTCGCCGCAGGAACGTTAACTGTTAATACCGTTGCATCGTCCGCATCTTCCATGCCAGGTAGACCAAGACCAATGGTGCCTTCGCAACCAAACTTTGCATCGTATTTGTTAACCAATTCCGCAATGGTATCAACCAGCAGCTCGTAGTTGTCTGTTGGTGTAGGTACACGTTCCGTCGCTACACGCTCAAGCTTCTCGTTAAATGCACCAAATTCAATTTTAGTGCCGCCGACATCAAAGCCGTAATACATGTATTTCTCTCCTAAAAAATGCTTAAACGACTCCCAAAATGGCTGGAGTCAAAAGTATAAACTAGTGGCATTATCCATATCTGTACGCCTGCAAACCGTGACCGAATGCAGATTTATCCCCTCGCTGAAGTCAGTTGAACAACATGCCATCAACAAAAGTTCATTCCTTAGAGTCAGCTCTCGGTTTTCACCCACTCTTTGAAACGTTTCAAATGCGGTCGATTAGGATCGTTTTTGACTCGGGTCTTGGTTAGCATGTAGGTTTCTCTAAAGGCTTCAAACCACAATTGAAGGCATTCCGATGCTTTGTTCTCCCCGGCTTGTTTCAAAACTAAAGTCGCGACTTCAGCTGTCGAAAGATGCTGCTCGTTCTCAGAACGGCGCATGATGTATTCTGATAAACACTCCGGCTCGATAGATAGGACTGGTAGAGACTGTAAAAACTCAGAGCGACGGAAGATTTTTCGCGCCTCACGCCAACTACCATCGATAAAAATCAACAACCACTTTTTGCTATTACCATCAGTGCGATGTAAGTACTCAGCGTGTAATCCATCTAGCAATCGCTCAGGTTGATCAACGTAATCGGCAGGAAAGACAATGACAGGCTGGTAGTCATCGTTGGACAAAAGATCAAGCATCTCTTGTGAAGGTTCAGTGCGATTCCATTGATACACGTAAGTCTCTTTCACCGTATCAGCAATCAATCGGCCTGTATTGCTTGGCTTAAACACTTCGTTCTCAGACACAATCAGCATGCACGCGACATTGCTATCGATATCAGGTTGCAATTCACATAAACAATGCTGCTCTGAAACCTGACAGAATGGGCAGCGCTGAACTTTGCATCCACGAGCATTGAAAGGCTTCGTTGAGATGGATTGACGATACTGATATAAACGATGGAAAGCGTGGATTCTCATGAAGGAAATGCCAAATAAAAACGAGAGCGCGATTCTACTGGTATAACCGCTCGCTCACAAGGCGGCAGCGTTATTACTCTAAAGACCAAACATTGAAAGAATCTCACGTTAGTTAAGGTCTATTGCGACAAATGCGTAGAAGAAGGAAAGATCAGTGACTGAAAACACGTTTACCGACCCATCTTGGTTGCGACTTAGCTGTTTTATTGGCGTATTGTTGCTGTGTACTCTTTGGGAAAACAAGCTCCCAAGAAAGACGCTCACCGTCAAACGTTCCTTTCGCTGGTTAAACAACCTCTCTTTGGTCGCCCTAAACAGCGCGATCATTGCATTAGTGATGCCTATCGCTGCGTTTCAAGCTGCGGCCATTGCTCATGATCAGCAATGGGGACTATTCAATCTTCTGTCCCTGCCCGATTGGTTAAATGTGTTGCTTGCTGTGATTGTTCTCGATCTCATCATCTATGTTCAGCACTTGGTTTTTCATCGCGTTAAACCGCTATGGAAAATTCATCGTATGCACCATGCCGATTTGGATATCGATGTCACAACTGGCGCGCGTTTTCATCCAATTGAAATCATCATCTCGATGGTTGTCAAAATCGCCTCGGTATTCATTCTTGGTGTTTCACCTCTCGCGATTGTGGTTTTTGAGATCATTCTAAATGCGAGTGCAATGTTCAATCACAGTAACGCAAAACTTGCGTTATCTATCGATAAGAAACTGCGAAAAGTCATTGTGACACCAGACATGCACCGCGTGCACCATTCGGTGATTGTGAAGGAAACCCATTCGAACTTTGGTTTTTTCCTTTCCGTTTGGGATAGATGGTTTGGAACGTATCGTGCACAACCAGCGCTTGGACATAACGATGTCGTGATTGGCGTGCCTGAGATCAGGGAAGCGAGCGAGCAAAGATTGGATAAGCTGCTGACACAGCCTTTTCGTTATCGCGAAGGCAAGGGCAAGAATGATGATTAAAAGACAAACGTAGATGGAGTAACCAACAAAAAACAAATCACAGAGTTTATTATAGAGTTTTGGAGACCCCATCCACCGAAAGACTTGTCGAATTAACTTTCGACTAATTGGCGTTTTTTATTTAATTGCGTAATGCCAACAACCAAGCCTATGACGCCAAAAACAGCACAAACTAAAGCGCTAGTGTTGACGTGTTGCTGCGTTTCGAAGGAGCTGTACACAAAAGTGAGACTGAAGAAAATGGTGCCAAAACTCAAACCTGTTAACGCACTAAAACCGGCAAAACTCGCCAAGTCTTTAAAATCGTTCATAACGAATCCCTGTTGATAATCCTTAAATGTGTGAGTAGATAAAGTTAACGAAATATCTGACGCGATTGCTGGTGCTTTCGCGCATTCCAAAGCCAGATGGAAACGCCCAACGAAAAGCCCAAGAACAGCGTTTTCATTTGCAGAGCCACATTGTTGTCCAATATTTCTAATGTATAGTGAGCGTGTGAACTAAAAATAACGTTTGTCATCAAAATCAATAGCATCAACACCAAACCCACTCGGCGATGTTTCACTAATAAGTACACCGCTAACAAATCTAAAAGACCTAATGCGCTCCAATAAATGTTTAGCCAACGCGGAGCAAAATCGTAAGGCAAAAAGCCATCAACGATGTTGTCATACAGGTGAACCACGCCACCTATCGTCATAAAAAGGCATAAGAGAAACACTACGAATTTATCCATTATCGTTTCCTTATCTGAAAGAATGCGCAAAGCATATAGAAGTCAGTTAAACATTTGTAATCCCATAGCCATTTTTGAGATCGACAGTGCCTTTAAACCGTACACGAGGCGTGCGAAAGAGAGTAACGGATGCTCTCCCTTATCTATTCGCTTCTGATAGAAGCATAGTGTTTGCTTTGGCACTTCGCTCAAATCCGCTAGTTTTCCCTCGATATTAGGTGAGAAAGGTTGTCGGGCTCGCGATGATAAAGATATGTCACACTCAACACTCCTTCGCGATCTCAGACACAAAAACAAATTTTATCGACGGCGGAAAGATACAATCGTCCGAACATCTAAAGCCTCGTAGCCAGAATCCGTCGTCGAGATCCCGTAGATACAAACCACGAGGATAAGCTTTGTCATTCGAAAGCGGGGAAGACACCACAGTAAGGTACTCTCCCTTCGCCAAGTCAATTTCTTGTAAACGGAGGTATGGCGCAACAACTAAAGGGCAAGGTGATAGATTTTGTGTCGACGCCGCTTCAATCATTTCTCCAAGGGTCGCGCCAAAATAAAGTCCGAAGTCAAACGGTGTTTTTATCGTTAAAAAGAACGATTGAATCTCATCTGCGCACTCGACTTTGTCATCATCAAATAGTTGTTGGGCGAAGGCATTCAATTGAACACCTTTTTTACTCAGGTGCTTTAACAAGTGCTTCTTTGTTAAACCTCCAACTTGCAACCTCACTTACACCACCCCTTGGTCTATCAGTTTTCGAACTTTTTCCAGTGCGTGCTGAAAAACAGTATGCGCCTGTGAGGAAATATCGCTCCCTATATCGTGCCAAAAAAACGCAAAATCATGTCCGCCATCGTCTTTCGTATGAAACGTCCATGAATCCTCTAGGTCTGCACACTCACACAAAACAAAATGCCATGCTTGATTTTGAAAGCCACTGTCCCATGAACATAAATACCGAGCGGAGATAACGTGCGTAATCCCAGATTCTTCAGCCAGCTCCCGTTTTGCAGCCGTGATGTAACTTTCATCAAACGTCTCAACCGTTCCCTTGACGAGTTGAATACCCGCTAAGGGGTGCTGAAAAAGTAGGATCTCTTGGTTTTGCTTACGCAGAACGACGGGACAGACTTTATCGATCATAAAACCACTCCTCGTTGTCTAAACAGAAGACTTTGGCTTGCTCTGGATATAAAGGAATCGTATGAAGTTGATCTAAACGCACCCACTTTAAATGATACTGGTTAACGTCTGACTGTCTGGTTTGTTCCGGCCCTACCCCCAGTTTCACTTTTGAGCTCCCTACATAAGAAAGAAAATAGGTTTCTAAGCGACCTTGGTTTTCGATCTCAAAAACCTTTTGGACTCGATTGAGTTCCAATGAGGTTTCTTCCAGCGCTTCTCTTTTCGCAGCTTCAACAGGCTGCTCTCCAACCTCAACACTACCGCCTGGAAAAGCCCAATAATGTCTATCGTTTTGAAAACGCTGGATAAGCAAAAGTTCTTGCTGATGATTAACCAGTATAAGGCTGGCTCTTTGTAATAGTTGCATGATTCATTCCTTTGAATTCGGACAACATTCTAGCCATCTTGTTTTACCGACATAGCATTAACACCACGTAGTGATAACTCAGCCCTTAAGAAATGAGCAAGATGCGATATAGCTCACTTTTGCGATTTGAATAGCAATGAGAAGGTACGTAGAAGCAACAAAAAAGCAGAACCGAAGTTCTGCTTATAGAAGATAAAAACATGTCACTTAGGCGGACTGATGTAGCTCGTATTTATGCAACATCGCTTGTTGATGCCCTGCAATTTCTGCCACTTGTTCAGAGCTTTCAACCATGGATTCAAGTTGTAGCTTTGTACGCTCTCCAAGCTCGGAAATATTATTGATGGATTGAGACACATCCGCCGTCGCACGTTCTTGCTCTTCCGTGGCAACAGAGATCTGCTCAACACGCTCTTGAATATGCTTAACCGCGAGGTTGATGTCAGAGAACGTCGATTTCACTTCATTGCTGGAATGCAGCGCGTGGGTCATTTCTTCTCGCGAATCGTTTACCGCTTGGCGAGAACGCTCTGCCGCAGTAATAAGCTCGCTCATCATTTCACGAATATTGGTCGTTTGCTGGGAGGTATCCTTTGCCAGTTTACGGACTTCATCCGCGACAACCGCAAACCCGCGCCCTTGTTCACCTGCGCGAGCAGCTTCGATGGCCGCATTCAGCGCAAGTAAATTGGTGTTTTCCGCGATACCACTGATCATATCGACCATTTCACGAATCTGCTTAACACGCTGGTCTAGCTCTAACATTGATTGTTCATTCATATCCAAAGAGCTTTCTAACGATTCCAACCGCTTGCGGTTTTGCTCGACAACTTGGACACCTTTTTCGGTATGTCGTGTAGCAAGTAATGAATCTTCTGACGAAGCATTCGTTACTGTCGCAATTTCACGTATGGACGCCTCTAGCTGAGAAATCGTAGTCACCATGCTCGCCAACGCTTCGTTTTGCGTCGTTAGACCGTCATTGGTTTGCTCAGCTGCATCGTGGCTGATTTCTGCGGTTTGATAAAGCGTCTCACAGTTACGTGTAACCGTTTGGATAGAGTCGTGTGTTGAATCGATCACCTGATTCAATTTGCGTGCGACCTCTTTTAGCTCAAAGGGGCCCATCTCATCTGCTTTGGCACGAAAATCGTGGTCAGTTAATGCGGACAAACGTACCAGCACATTCTTCAAGCCTCGGTTTGTCCACGTTTTTAGCCCGAACCAAGAGACCAAAATAACCAGAGAGATAACACACGCCGCGACAAGAACCATCATGCTGACGCTGCCTATGGTGTTATTGACCATGGCTTCGCGTTCATCAATCAAGTTCGATGCCGACTGCGAAATGCTATCCAAGAGCCTCATGGTTTCATCAGCTAATAACGACGCTTGATGAAACTCACGCTGTTGTTGTTCGCTTTGGGCCAACTTGGCAAGAATGAGTTGCAAAATGCCCTCGTCGTCAAAGCCTGATTTCACCATCTCATAAGGCGCTGTCAAGCTGGCGTAGTCACTGACTTCAGGGTGTAGGGCTTTGAAATCTTCGTAAGCAAGGTTAATCCCCGCAATCCGATTTCGCATCTCCCGATATTCTTTCTCTGCTTTAGGTAAATCGGTATGCATCATCATTACAAGGAAAGTGCTTTCCATCGAACTCGCAGATGCAATAAAACGGTTTGCCGCGTCACTCGACTCAGGATCGTCCAGGCTTAAAAATGAGCTAATTCTGTTCATCTCTGGGCCGATGGAACTCAGTCCATAGCGAAAACCACCAACATTCGCATCGATGTGCCCTTGCATCTGAATCACTGCGGATTGCTTGAGTAAAATGGAGTTTGTGATTTGGTGCAACGTCTCCACTTTATCTTTTAACTCATTGGAAAGCTGTGGAGCGACTTCGGATGTTTTCTCGATCAGACCTTCTGTCTGTTTCGCCAGCGCTTCAATTTGCGCTTCTACAAGCGGCAACTCTTTCGCTTCCGTTACCTGCATTCCATAGTTGAGCAGTTTCACCATTTCCAACACATTTCTGGTCAGAGTCGCATTGGCCATCGCAATCGGTAATGCTTTTTGAGACAAATCTTCAAATTGTTCTCCAACCTGCCCCATTCCTTTGAAACTTGAGACAGAAAGGGCTATAACAAGTGCGATGATAGTTAAAAATGTTGCGCTGATAGTCTGAATCAGTGAAAGCGATGTGCGTGAGCGTTTGCGCGTTGCCATAATCAATTTTTATTCTTTCTTGAGGTTGAGTCGGCTTTGTCGTGAATCCGTCACACATGTGAGACAAAACCGTGATTTTCAGCCCATACTATGGATTGGTTATGACATTAATATTTCAGTTATGAGTCATACAGATGACAGGTGAAGATTTGCGTCGTATATATTTTCCTTTGATAATCAGTGCTCTACTTTCAGCTTGTTCGTCTGGCCCAGAGCCGAGTGAACAGGTTGAAGTAACTGTACCCACCAATCAGTTATTGTCTAATAACCCTGACTTGTTTCAGTTTTACAACGAGTGGCACGGCACGCCCTATCGACTTGGCGGAACGCAAAAATCTGGAATCGACTGCTCGGCTTTCGTTCAAAGAGCCTTTGTCGAAGCGTATCAACTCGCCCTACCAAGGACGACAAAGCAGCAATCCACACAAGGCGTTGAGCTGAGTTGGACGGATGCCAAACAAGGAGATTTGGTGTTTTTTAAAACTCGACGAAGCACCTACCACGTTGGAATCTACTTGGGGAACAAGCAGTTTATGCACGCATCTACGTCTAAAGGGGTAATTATTTCTAGAATAGACAACCCTTACTGGGCGTCCAAGTTTTGGCAAGTAAGAAGAGTTACCTTGTAACCCTTCTTATTGTTGGAATAGTGTTTAGCTGAATATTAGGGGGCATACTCGGCATTTGAACATTAGTCGTAAGTGGCGACTGCGGTATCAAATAGGTTTTTCACTAACGCAATGTATTCATCTAGAAAAGCAATCTGTTCGTTCGTTGCTTTCTTGCTCCACACACCCGCTAGCACTTCACCAAGGTCTTCTACAACGGCATCTGCTTCTTTTAGCAGTTTAAAACGTACGCTTGAGTGAAGTTCAGGGTTTTGCTCAAAGATCGCCATGATGTTTGAAGCAACCATGTCAGTAACCACATCTTCGATGCTTTCGGAACCTGTATCGCCAATTTCCGTTGTGAAAATATCTAGATTAAGCGACAAATGCTCAATGAGAGCGAGATACCCATCGGTTTCTACAACCACTGTTTTTCTCCGTTTATTGCAAGCCTTCGTAGCTGAAAGCGAATTAGTTTCAATAGTAAGACATGCCGAGAAAATTTCATTAACTTATTTCATATTAATAAACATTCATGCGCTAACTGGATGCTTTTCAACCAATTAGGTTAATCGCATTCATGCAAACAAGTTTGGTTTCGCCCATTTTCTTTTGCGCGGTATAACGCCGCATCAGCACTCTTTAACCATTGAGTATGACTTTCAAAATAAGGCTTATACTCGCAAACACCAATACTTATCGTGTAATTAATCAAAAAATCTTCTACTTTCACGATCTCTTGCTCAATTCTCTTACGTAATCGCTCGGCAAAATAGCATGCTTGCTCTTGATTGGTATGCGGTAATAGCACAGTAAACTCTTCGCCACCAAAGCGGCCACAAATGTCACTGCTGCGCGCGGTTTTACGAAGTAAAGCAGAAGTACGACGAATTACCTCGTCACCCGTTGGGTGGCCATAGGTGTCGTTTACTTTTTTAAAGTGGTCAATATCGAAGATAACCAGAGAACATGGTCCGTCGATCACTTTGAGGTGCGCAAACTCATCTTTTAATGATTGCTCCCAAAATGCTCGATTAAACAAACCTGTTAAACCATCCTTTCTGCTGATCTCAGACAAATGCTGATTGGTTTCTCGCAAATGGATTCGGTTTCTCGCCGTTTCGGAAACATCGTTCACTTGAATCGCAATATGGCTTACTTCGCCAGAAAGTGAACGCAATGGCGTGATAACGATGTCTTGAAACATAAAGTCACAGCTGTTGGAAACCGGTGAAAAGTTGTTGAATTTAAAAAGGTATGGTCGGTTTTCCCAACTGGAGAAGGAACGAGTCTCAAGATCAGCAGAGGCCTTTAGTTTCGTTTCCAACCACGTTCGTGGTAGTTCGTCGAAATGATCGAACAAGCATTGACCTAAAATATCTTGAGACAGCACACCGCTGTAAGACTGCATAAAGCTGTTCCAGACACACACGTTATATTCTGGATCAAGAACAATGAGCCCAGAATCCATGGTATCTAAAATTTGTGTGACCCAATGAAAGTCTGCTATGTCCAGCGTGATATCGGACATCAGATTAACTCCATGATTTCATAAATAATCTCTACTGATGGTTTGTCTATTAGAAATAATACTTCACACTCAAAATCGAGCGCTTCCGCCATGTAGGTATATTCGATGGTAAAGAGTTCGCCTGATTCTCCTTGTTCTTCATTGTAAGGAGTGATTGTATCGACGATGCCCGGCTGACGAAGTGAAAACTGCTTATCAAGTTGGTTCCCTAAAGAGGTTAGGAATGACGAAACCAGCAAGTTAGAGACATTTAAAATAATTTCATTATGAGGCGTAAATTCGAGCAGATACCCCAACCTTTCGCCAATTTGATTGATATCTTTCCCACGTAGGCAAACCAACGCCTCTCCGTGTATGCCGCCGCCAACAAAGCGCTGCGAAACCGCTACAGAGCTATCTCGCCCAATCACGTCCACCAGCGTCATATGCAATTCACCATAGGACAATGGCCCAACATGCGGAACTGGCAACTGGATAAACTCATGCAAGTGATCAGCCATAATGGCCGCCCCTTTGCCTAGCGCAATGTTGGCAATTTCACGAAACTTGGCAAGGGATGAAAGCTCTTCTTGGCTTTGTGCAGAATTAAGCTCCATTGATGTTCGCTGTGCATAATGCAACCCAAGACGCTCGTACAGCGGGATGACTTGTTCTTCTGACAACGGCTTTGCGATAAAATCCATTGCCCCTAACTCTAGGCAGCGCTGCTTTGCTTCTTGTTGTACATCACCCGACACGATCACGATCTGAGTTGGATAATGGCTTACGGGTAAAGACTCAAGAACCTCGAAACCGTCCATAATGGGCATCGTTAAATCGAGGAACAAAACGTCAATATTTTGTTCGGCTAAGATTTTCAGCGCCTCATTCCCGTCTTGGGCTTCGATAAGGTGCAATGAGGTATCTTGTACGATGGTTCGAGCGATAAGCTTACGAGCAACCGCCGAGTCATCACATATCAGTATTTTCATGCCACCAATGGAACTAAAGTCAAAAAAATAATCATACCTGTTGTAAACAAATTGCTCCATATGTTAAGCCGACAAATCATAGGCTTATAGGAGATTTGATTCACACTTATAAAAAATAGGTGTTTTTAATCAAAGTTTTCTTGCCGAAGTATGCTCAACTCCGCGCCAATCTCTTGTCGTTTATCCTAAACTATTGGTGGTCAAATAGATTCGCGAGGTTTTGTATGTGGCAAGCAATATCGCAACAACTTTCTGATACTTTACTGTTTGAATATCAGATCACCGAAAAAGTTCGACTATCCGGCGGAGACATTAGCGAAAGCTATATGATAAACGACGGTGAGCAACGCTATTTTGTCAAAATCAACGACCGAGAATTCTTGCACAAGTTTGAAGTTGAGGCCGAGAGCCTGCACTTGTTACGCGAAACTTCGACAATATTTGTCCCTGAAGTGGTATTGGTCGGTAAGACCAAAAACAACGCTTTCATTATTTTAAACTACCTTCCTACCAAACCCTTAGATGACCCTGAAAACAACTTCAAATTTGGTCAGCAATTAGCTCAACTGCATCAATGGGGAGAACAGAAAGAGTTTGGTTTCGATACCGACAATTATCTCGGTTCCACCCTGCAGCCGAATCAATGGCACAAAAAATGGTGCATGTTCTTCGCTGAGCAACGTATTGGTTGGCAACTGCAGTTATTAAAAGAGAAAGGCGTGACGCTAGTTGATATCGACGACTTTATTGACGTTGTAAAACAGCTTCTTGCGAACCATACGCCAGAACCGTCTCTTCTACATGGTGATTTATGGAATGGTAATGTTGCCCTCACCGCGTTTGGCCCGATTTGTTTCGATCCTGCATGCTATTGGGGGGACCGAGAATGCGACATCGCGATGACTGAATTGTTTGGAGGGTTCCAACCTGAGTTTTATCAAGGGTATGAATCGGTGATGCCATTGCTGCCTGGCTATCATGAACGAAAAGATATCTACAACCTCTATCACATCCTCAATCATTGTAATTTGTTCGGTGGGCATTATTTGGAGCAAGCTCAGCTCACTATCAATAAAATTATTTCTTACTAATTTGGAAGGCACAAGTCACTGCTTTGTGTCAATTTTCGAGGCACATCACTCAAGCTACAGACCCCAGATTCAAGGTTGAGTTTGGGGTCAAGTTTTGTACTTATTTCGAATCAATTAGCAACAAGTCCACCTAATATCTAAGTAACTTATCTTTAGATTGTGCCTGAGCCGTTGGCATAAATGGCGTTTACGCGATTTGTGAATGGTCAGGCAAAGTAAGTGAAAGGGCTGTACTTCCTTAAATATTGAGTTTTAAAAGCCCTGCAATACTAGGAGTTGTTGTATGAAAAATTATACTGAAAGGCATGTTAAGTGCCCGCATTGTGGGCACTCAATAGGCATAACATTGGATGCCAGTAATGGGGATCAAGAGTTTTATGATGATTGCCCGGCTTGTTGCCATGCGATTCATTTAAATATGCGCGTGGACGAACTTCAAGATAAAGTCGAGTTGTTTATTGATGACAACTACGAGTAGCCACACTCGGTATTGTTTTGAATCCATTTAAAATAGAAAAAGGAGCCTCTTTGCTCCTTTTTCTTCATCTATATGAGGCCAATCTATAAGGCCAAATCTGCGTTCCAGCTACAACTGTTTAGCCGCCAGTACGCGCTCAACAGTATCAACGATAGCTTGAGTTTGTGGATCGAATTCAATGTTCACCTTGTCACCCACCTGTCGACTGCCAAACAAGGTTCTTTGTAAAGTTTCAGGAATCAAATGTACAGAGAAACGGTTTGCTTCAACTTCTCCAATGGTTAGCGAGCAACCGTCGATACCGATGTAACCTTTCGCAAGAACATATTTCATCGACTCTTGTGGTAACTCAAACCAAATTGTGCGGTTGTTCGGCGTATCAATCACATCCACAATGTTTGCCATTAAGCTAATGTGACCAGACATACTGTGCCCACCGATTTCGTCACCAAATTTAGCAGCGCGCTCAACGTTAACGGCGCTTCCTTCTTCGAGAAGCCCCAAGTTGGTCAACGCAAGCGTGGCTTGCATCAAGTCAAAGCTGACTCGATTTCCATCGATGTTCGTCACAGTTAAACAGCAGCCATTGTGCGCTACAGACGCACCAATTTCTAACCCTTCGATTAACGCGCCATCGAGTTCAATGACGTGAGTTTGAAAACGCTCTTTCTTATCAATCTGAACAACCTTCGCTGTTCCTTGCACTATTCCTGTAAACATGTCTTTTACCTACTGATGCAATATAAACGTTGGCTATCCGCACAGACACTGAAGTCCCGCGACATTTTGCCTTCTATACCTAAACAATCCTTCGAAGAAAGCCAAAATGAGAATCGCTTAGGTATAGCATATGCACATACAATTGTTTATCATTTGCGCGGAGTTTCTCCGAGGCATTTTTTCACCTTATCGTGACTAAAATCAACCATCAGATCAGTTCATCACATCTTTTGTCCTCGAGCACTCCCTTTCTTTCAATCTTATTGTTCCGCTCTGGAGTATTTTTCGTGCATCGCTATAAAGAAGAAGCATCGAGTCTAATTAAATTGGCTACCCCTGTATTGATCGCGTCTGTCGCTCAAACGGGCATGGGTTTTGTCGATACCGTAATGGCAGGTGGCGTTAGCGCAACTGACATGGCTGCGGTATCTGTCGCTTCAAGCATTTGGCTGCCATCTATTTTGTTTGGTATTGGCCTGCTTATGGCTTTGGTTCCTGTTGTGGCGCAGCTTAACGGATCTGCGCGTCGCGAAAAGATCCCATTTGAAATTCAGCAAGGTGTTGTCCTTGCGTTGTTAATCAGTATCCCGATCATTGGTGTGTTACTGCAAACACAGTTCATTCTACAATTGATGGACGTAGAAGCTGTGATGGCAGATAAAACCGTCGGCTACATTCATGCTGTGATTTTCGCTGTGCCAGCTTTTCTTCTCTTCCAAACTCTGCGCAGTTTCACTGATGGTATGTCATTAACCAAGCCAGCGATGGTGATTGGATTTATTGGTTTGCTACTGAACATCCCGCTTAACTGGATTTTCGTTTACGGTAAATTTGGCGCGCCTGAGTTGGGTGGCGTAGGTTGTGGCGTAGCAACCACCATCGTCTATTGGGTTATGTTCGCGTTGCTGTTGGCGTATGTGATGACGTCATCACGACTAAAAAGCATCAATGTGTTTGGCGAATACCATAAACCACAATGGAAAGCGCAAGTTCGCCTGTTCAAACTGGGTTTCCCTGTTGCAGCGGCACTGTTCTTTGAAGTGACACTGTTTGCTGTAGTGGCGCTGTTGGTATCACCACTTGGCCCAATCATCGTTGCGGCGCACCAAGTTGCGATTAACTTCTCTTCGTTGGTATTTATGTTGCCAATGAGTGTAGGTGCTGCGGTAAGTATTCGCGTTGGCCACCGTTTGGGTGAAGAAAATGTCGACGGAGCACGCGTTGCATCTCGCGTCGGTATTATGGTTGGTCTTGCTTTAGCAACGATTACAGCGATCATCACAGTACTGTCTCGAGAACTGATTGCTGAGCTTTACACCAATAACCCAGAAGTAATCACACTAGCGATGCAGTTATTGCTGTTTGCCGCGGTTTACCAATGCACAGACGCCGTTCAAGTCATCGCAGCCGGTGCACTTCGTGGCTACAAAGACATGCGCGCGATCTTCAACCGCACGTTCATCGCGTATTGGATTCTTGGCCTTCCTACTGGTTACATTCTTGGTCGTACAGATTGGATTGTTGAACCAATGGGCGCGCAAGGTTTCTGGCTTGGCTTTATCATCGGCCTGACCGCAGCTGCGTTAATGCTTGGTGTTCGCCTTCGTTGGATGCACCGTCAAGAGCCCGATGTACAACTTAACTTTTCTCTGCAGTAATTCTGCTCGCCATTGGTGACGGTTTACAACAGAACATAAAAGCCAGCATTCGCTGGCTTTTTTGATCTTCATGGCAAGTTGTTAGGTATACTTTTTGACAATGCATTAATTGAGTAACACAAGCAAACAGACAAGGAAGTTCGTGAAAATCCTATTCTTCGCATTACTCGCTTTGCTCAGCGGTTGCAACGGTTGGACGAATCCAGAGCGCGCAATCTTTGAAAAGTACCATCAACGTTTAGCGAACGTACTCGACGTTCCCCCGAGAGAGCTGGACGAGGCTTCCGCTATCACGATTCCTGATAAAAGGGCTTTGTATCAAGAGCTGCCAAGATTGTCGCTAGGGTTACTAGAGAGTTACCAGCTGCGTAAATGCGGCCTGTTCAACCTGATTGCGGAAAAGAACTCCCAATTGGGCAAAGTACAAGATCCTTTCCATGACCTGGATTACCAGACCACTTTGCTCAACACGCTCAATGGTTGTTTGACTGAATACCCCTTGAGCGAAGACGAACGCACGACGTTAACTCGCCTGTATGAACAAAAATGGCAGCATCTTCCCGTTCATCTTGATAACGTTCTCCTCACAAGCGAAAGCATGCGCAAGCAACTCACCGCTTCAAGTTGGTTATCAGCCAAAAGCCGGAATCAAACTGCTCATGTCAGTGAAACCTTTCATGCGCTAAATGCCATGTATGAGACGCCTAAAGGGGGCATTTCGCGCTTACCCTCTTTCTCCTTCGTGCAATATCAAGAGGAAATGGAAAAGTCTCGCTTGATGGGTAAGGTTTACTTCACTTTGAACAGCACTTCTGAGTGGCTTGATGTCACCACAAAATTGCTAGAAGGAAATCAGGAGCGCATTGTGTGTGGAAAGAATCGAGACACCACACAATTTCGCTATTTGAAAAATGTTTTCCAGTCAATTTATGTTGAAGAAGTACAGCCATACCTCGCCTTTGTCGACAGTACATATCAGCAGTTGAATGATGGTGCAATGATCATTGAGCAGAGAATGGAACTTCATGGGGAAAGTTATGGCGTGATAAAAGCGCATGAGCAATTTAGAACAAAGACCCTCGAACATGTTAAGTTCTGGCAGGGTCTTTTTAAACGTTGTGGCGTGGTAGTGGGAAACTCACCTACTCCTTGAATCGTTCTCTCAAAAAGCGAGCAAATCTTGGTTTCCCCGTTTGGGTAAACCCGTTGTATCTAAACGTAATGGTAGAGCCGATTTTCGGCGGATGGCGACGAACTTCATCCGTAAAACCGCTGCCGATGTAAAACTCTGTACCATCTGGCAAACGCACGAGCATTGCGCCCATCATCCCAAGCAAACGCCCCGTTCCCGGTTTGTAGCCAACCACTTGAGCTTCCGTGTCGGCGTAGCGCTTTAGCTTAAGTAAGTCGCTTCCTCTGCCCGCTTGGTAACGGCTCGACACTTTACGCAGCATCACGCCTTCGCCATCGGACAAGGAAATTTTATCCAGTTGAGCAAACAAATGTTGCTCGTTTTGGATGGCTCGGTGCTCAACGTATTTGATGTGGTGCTCATCAATATCAAACACTAAATCCTGAATGTTGTAATAACGTTTTCGGTAATCTCCTGCGGAATACGGCATGTCAAACACCATAAAATCGATTTCGCGCCACGCGCTATCAATTGGTGTTTTATCAAGAACGGTTTGCTGAACAATGTGAAAATTTCCGCGTCCGGCCCAAAGCTCACCATCCAATGGATAGTTCGGAAGTGACTCAGTGAACCACTCGGGCGCATAAATTCGGTTTCCGTTGCGGGTCACGAGGTGTTGACCTGTCCAGTAGGCTCGAATTCCATCGAGTTTCTCACTGTACCAATACTCAGAAACATCTATTCCATCTTGATAGGTTTCAGCAAGAGAGACGGGCGGAGCTATAGGTGTATTCGCTTGGGGCTGCGCAGATGCCATAACGGCAAGGGCAATCAATGTCATTTTTAATGGCATGGGAGAACCTTGTACAAAAAAGCATCTTTATTGAAACGTAACTCCACCGATTTACCTATTTGTCAGTGTTAATTATTCGACTCATAACAATCAACATAAGTAATGGTTTGCAATGTAAATCATAAAGTTTAGACAGGTATTGCATTTGTTTTTTCAGCTCACGTTAATGGCACGGTTATAAAGCCAAACTCTCCTCTTCAATTTTCAATCTGCATCTAAATCATCGTTCATTTTTGATTCTCAAATTGAGAACTGGGCGTTTCTCAATTTGAACATCACACTGCCATCACTTTAATTGATTGAAATTATTGAATTTAAATTTTGGCACGCTCCCTGCTCTACGAGATTAGGAAAGAACCTAAATGGAGATAGGATCATGGAACTACGCAAACTTGAAATCACCCAAGACAAACTAGCGATTGAGATTTTTGGTGACTTGGATGCAAACGGCTGTCGTCAAGCCCAACATCACATTGATGAAGTAATTCACAACAATCATCACAAAGAAGTCGAAATCAACCTCCAGCACGTCCAATTTCTTGATTCCTCAGGGATTGGTGCCATTGTTTACTTATATAAGCGCCTAGTTGAACGTGAACGAAGCATGAGTATTGAAAACGTATCAGGTCAGCCATTAGAAATCATGAGCTTGCTACGTATCAACCATGCCATTCCCGTCAATTCAAAAGGACACTAAAAATACCGGTTTAAACGGAGGTTGGCATGGTAAATCTAATACGACGAAGTGTAGTTAGCGGTCTCGTTGTCGGCATGTTTGGTTGTTCGTCATTTGATTATCCCGATCATGGTCAGGGTGGATTGGCGGAAAGCTATCAAGATATTTCGATTGAGAACTATCAGTTCTCGCCTGTGATGCCAGATGAACCATTGGGCCCAGAGCATGGATTGCGATTCGATTGGCAGTTGACCAAGCTTCATCTCGACGCTTTGATTCAAGAAGGCGCTCGTTGGTGCTTCCCTGCTGCAGTGGTGCAAGCACTCGAGAAGCAAAATCGCATTGCTCGTGAACTAGAAGGCGGTTTACTGCTTGATGCCGCGAATGACCTGGTCATCCAGCGTCGTCGATTAAACCAGCTTGAGCAGCAACTCGACTACGTACTTACGCAAACCGCTTGCACGCCGCCGGACGACATTGATGCGCTAAGGAATGACCTAAACATCGTCGCCGATATTTATGCGCTGCTCAACGTCGATAATCAGTTTGCCATTGATTCTGCGGAGATCAATCCGAAGTACATGGGACACTTGGCAGAAGCCGCTTATATTCTGCGTGACCACCCAGCTCTGTCTCTGGTTGTCACTGGCCATGCGGACGTCACGGGTACGCCTGAGCACAATAAAAAACTAGCACAGGAACGAGCCGAGCAAGTTAAACGATACTTAAGTGTGTTCGGTGTAGCGTCAGACCGTGTACAAACCAAATCTGTTGGCGACACATTGCCTTTGTATGAGGGACAAACGCCAGCCGTGCGCCTAACCAACCGTCGAGTGAGCATCGAAGTTCTCAGCGCAAACTCTGATAGCAATGCGCCAAGTAATCACAATTTACCTAACAAAGGCAACATGCCAACGAGCGCGAGCGGTTCGATAGGAGGCGCGTTATGAGCATTTTCAAAACGTTTTTTGCCTTGTTCACGTTGTGCGTGCTCGCTTGGGTAACCCCTCTGCATGCCGCAGATAACGACACAGTAAAAGTTGGTGACTTAGTACAGATCAACCTGCCCGGCGAAGCATCGCTAAACCAAGGTTTTCAAGTGGACCGCCGCGGACGAATCAACTTACCGGAAATTGGTCCGGTGTTTGTTGCTGGTTATAACGAGCAGCAATTGCAAGATGTCATTATTGAAACGCTGAAAACCGTCTATCGAGACGTGAATAACGCTCGCGTGTTCATTAAACAGCAACAACTGCTTGTCTCCGTGCAAGGCTACGTTGTTAAGCCGGGTGAATACACGTTGCCCGCAGGTTCTAACATCCAAATGTTTGTTTACGAAGCTGGCGGACTCCGTGCTGGCGCGCAGCTCGACAAAATGATCGTCAAACGTGGCGATCAGAACATCGAGTTCGATTACAAACGCTTTTTGGATACAGGCGACAACAGCCAGCTACCAAAACTGGAATCGTTAGACGTGTTATTTGTGCCTGCTTCCCCATTGGTCGGCAACATTGAGCAAGAGTTCGATGCAGCCAAACTCGCCAACTCTGGTGACAGTGCCGACTCCGCCCGCGCAATCAAAGTGTTCGGTGAAGTGAACGCCCCGGGCTCATTTACTTACAAGCCAAACACCACACTTGTCGATGTGGTCATGCGCGCTGGCGGTGTTACTCGCTACGCGAGCGTTGAGCAAATTCGCGTGATTACGAACAACACACCAACCATGTTCAACTTGAAAACCTACCTAGATACTGGCGATCAAAGCTTGCTGCCTGAGATATTGCCGGGCGCAACCATCTTTGTGCCTAAGCAGGAAGAAGAGATAAAAGCTGGTGCGAACGTAGTTTATATCATGGGTGAAGTTGCGCACCCGGGAGCTTACGAAGGTAAACAAGGCGCGAGCTTTATGGACATTCTGGCAAACGCAGGGGGCCCGACTCGTTACGCAGAATCACGCCAAATACGAGTGATAAAAGCCGACGGTCAGGTGATCAAATTCGACTTAACGGCGCATACTGAAGGGCTCTCTTCCGTGGCGCCACCAAAAGTGAGTGCCGGCGACGCGATATTCGTACCGGAAAAGACCGATTTTAATGAAAAGTCATGGTTGAAAGTCGCACCAAGTCGCGCCGTTGCCGTAATGGGTGAAGTCGTTCGTCCAGGCCGAATCGAATGGTCAGATGAAATGGACCTCATTGATTTGCTGGCTCACGTTGGCGGCCCGACTCGCCGTGCCGACACCTCCAAAATTGAAGTGGCCAACAACGGTCAAATGACGAATTTCGATTTAGACCAGTACATTTTAGATGGTTCGCCAGCGTCTAACTTGCCACGCGTTTCTGCCGGCACGGTAGTGCGCGTTCATGCACTGCCAGATGACCCTTCCGACAACAAATCTCAATGGGTCAGCCAAAGCTCAGACGCGTCCATTTACGTGTTTGGTCAAATCAACGCACCTGGTCGCTATCGCTTCACGGACGAAATGCACTTTCTCGATATTCTTTCGGCCGCCGACGGCCCGACTATGGATGCCGATATCCACAATATTCGCGTGACTCATCGCGGTTTAGGCTACGCAAAAGTGAGCAAACTAAATCTGTCGATGTATTTCGAAACGGGAGATGAATCTATCCTGCCAGACGTGCGCCCTGGCGACACTATTTACATTCCGGAGAAAAACAAAAACTGGCTCGACCGTTCTAAAGAATCCACCGTGCGCGTACTGGGTGAAGTACGAGATCCGGGACGCTACGTGTTCAACGACAACATGACGGTTTTAGACTTATTGGCAGAAGCTGGCGGCCCAACAAACAGCGCTTATCTTGAGAAAATTAGCATCGTCAATATGTCGTGCTGCCAAGGCCAAGCGAGAACGTTCGACCTCGTAAACTTCAGCAAAACCGCCAACATTTACGATCTGCCTGTCATTCGAGCTGGGGATACGATTTACATTCCTCATAAAGATGAAAGCTTTGCAGAAAAAGCGCGCGCTGGTTTGAGAGACATTCTTCAAATCACCACCACCATCGTGTTAATAGGAGCGCTGTAATGACCATTCCTGCGACTCATGCTGAAATCGAGCAAATCTATCTGCAAAGTGAACAAAAGGGTCACAGATCGATTTGCGTGGTGGGCTGTAAATCTGAAGAAGGCGTTACGTCTGTCGCCTCTTCTCTTGCCGAGCGCCTTATCTTGGCAGGTTACCGCACGTTATATGTAGACTTGAACTTATTCAAACCCGCGTATCACACGGTGCACGAGTTTGATGATGACGCAAATGTCGGTCATTTAATTACGCGCGAAGATGCGCACCAAACGCTGGTGGGATTGCCTGCCCCGTCCTTGGCAAGCACCAAACTGGCGTATCGAGATCCAACCACACTGAGGAAAAACATCGAGACATGGTTATCTCAGTATGATCGCATTGTCATCGACACCTCTCCGTTGCTCAGTGTGAATAAGAGTAACATTCCACCGCAAGTCATCGCGGGAGTTTGTGATGCAACGCTTCTGGTTGCTCATTATGGGTCTACGACGACAACGCAACTTGAGCAAGCCAAAAAGCTGCTTGAAGCAAGCGATGCCAATCTGATTGGCTCGGTGCTAAACATGAAACACACTCCGAGCCTAAAAGACGAGCTGATTCGCCAAGTCGAAAAGCTGCGCTTTTTACCGAAAAAATGGAAAGACAAACTGGCACAGCAGATTAAAAAAAGTGAACTGTTTATGTTATAGGGAGCGCTTATTATGAATTCCAATACTGCACAACACATTGAACAAGAGTTGGTTGATGAGCTCATTCTCCAGCAAATGATTAAAGACACCTGCGCGGAGATCATTCCCACGTTGATTGAACACTATATCGAAGAGTCTCGCGAACGGATGCAAAAAATTGAGCGGGCGTTGGGTGAGCATGACCTAGAAAAACTCGAGTTTGAAGTCCATACACTTGGCAGTTCTGCACTGGCATTAGGCAATCGCCCATTGTCTCGTCAAGCCAGAAGCATCGAGAAACATTGCGTCGAAGGTAAAACCCAACAAGCATTGGAACTGTGTGCAGCATTGCCTTTACTGGCTGAACGTTCGTTTGAAGCGCTCAACCTGCGCAAGGCTCAAGGTTTTGAGTAACAAGAAGAAAACCCGCAAAACCATATGAACCATCGCACTTATTAAAGTGCGATTTGGTCTTCACCTTTTAAAATTCATACCGCGCTTAATCAATTAAAAAGTAAAGAATTTTCGCAATATCCCTGCCCTGTGCTAATACTTAACTATAACTTTTCTCAAATTGAGAATCTTCTAGCTACTTGAGGATGCTTATCTATTTTTTCTTTCTCATCAATCTCCAAGTGAGCTGGCAGAATCATAACAATGAATCAGATTAAGTTGGGATAGGACTATGAGACCAAGGGTGTTATTGGTAGAAGACTCTACCTCATTAGCCATACTTTATAAGCAATATGTGAAAGATGAGCCTTACGACATTTTCCATGTCGAGACAGGTCGTGATGCCATTCAATTCATTGAACGCAGCAAGCCTCAACTGATCATTTTGGATTTAAAACTTCCAGACATGTCGGGTGAAGACGTGTTGGATTGGATCAATCAAAATGATATTCCCACTTCAGTCATCATCGCCACCGCACACGGTAGCGTCGACTTAGCTGTAAACTTGATACAAAAAGGCGCTGAAGACTTCTTAGAAAAACCCATCAATGCCGACCGTCTTAAAACCTCTGTGGCACTGCATCTAAAGCGAGCCAAATTGGAAGACTTGGTAGAAAACATTCAGTCTACCTTCGATCGCCACAACTATCATGGCTTCATTGGCTCAAGCCTACCGATGCAAGCGGTATACAAAACGATAGATGCCGTCGCACCAACCTCGGCCAGCGTCTTTATCGTCGGTGAAAGTGGCACGGGTAAAGAAGTGTGCGCCGAGGCCGTTCATCGCCAAAGTGATCGCAGAGACAAACCTTTCATCGCCATCAACTGTGGTGCGATACCACGAGATTTGATGGAAAGTGAGATTTTCGGTCACGTTAAAGGGGCGTTTACTGGCGCAACCACAGACAGAAAAGGCGCAGCAACATTAGCCCACGGAGGGACGCTATTTCTCGACGAGCTGTGTGAAATGGAACTGGAAATGCAGAAAAAGCTACTGCGCTTCTTACAAACGGGCACTTACACCCCACTTGGCGGCACAAAAGAGATGAAAGTCGATGTACGTATCATTTGCGCCACCAACCGAGATCCACTTACAGAGGTGGAAGAAGGACGCTTTCGCGAAGACTTGTATTACCGTGTTCACGTTGTGCCGATTGATATGCCACCTTTGAGAGAAAGAGGAAGTGACATCGTCACGTTAGCCAAGCATTTTCTCACGACTTACGCCAAAGAGGACAAGAAAAAATTCTCTAACATTGATACCGAAGCGCAGCACGTGATCAAACATTACGAATGGCCTGGCAACGTAAGGCAGCTACAAAACATCATTCGTAATATCGTGGTACTCAACAATGATGAAAAAGTCACGGTGGCTCACCTGCCCGCTCAGTTAACTCAAAAGAAAACGCAGGCAAGAACCGTAACCCCTGTGCACGTCGAATCATCAAGCCCGAGCAACAACCTCAACGGACATAATGCTCCAGCGATGCAAACACAACCCATTGAACCAGTGCAACCTGTTCAAGAGGTGCCCGCTCAACAAATGCAACCTACTGTCGGCGTTGAAACACCGAGTCATTCCTTATCGCCGTACTTTAATGCAGACGGAAGTATCCGACCAATGTGGCAAGTCGAACGTGAAGCGATTCAAAACGCGATCGCTTATTGTGATGGTAACGTGCTCAATGCCGCTGTGATGCTGGAGCTAAGCCCTTCAACGGTCTATCGTAAAAAACAAGCGTGGGAAGCGGATGAAGTTAATCTCGAACAATCCTGATTTACCCATTGTGGGCGAAGTTTGGATTTTTGTTGATAGCCGCATTTTTGGCGGCATCGAAAGCCACATATTAGAGCTGGCAAAAGGCATTCTCGCGTTTGGGCACGCCGTGCGTATAGTGTTGCCAACGGAGTACACACCTCAAGCGCAGCTTGTAGAAAAAGCGCAAGCGGCAAACATTCCCACCAGCTATTTGCCGCAGATATCTGGCGTTCCGTTGAATACAATTGCGATCAAGCACCTCACCAGTGCTGTCGCGCATCATCAACCGATTGTGCTGCACACTCACGGCTACAAGGCGAGCATACTGGCTCGCACCGCCAAACTGCTCACTCGCACTTTTCCGCGTTTGGTTTCAACTTATCATGCCGGTGAGTCGTCATCGGGCAAACTGTGGCTTTACGACGGGTTGGACAGATGCTCAGGCTACCTCTCGGATCACTGCTTTGCAGTAAGTAAAAGTATTCAAGATAAAGTGCTCTGCCCCTCGCAACTGCTCAACAACTTTGTCGCGCTACCAAGCATGAACAACCATTATCAAGAGATCTCGTTTGTTGGTCGCTTAAGCCATGAAAAAGGCGCAGATCAATTTATCGAGTTAGCGAAAGCCTGCCCCGATTATCGCTTCTCTATCTATGGCGATGGGCCTGAGCGACAAAACTTAGAGACAACCGCACCAGCGAATGTCATTTTTCATGGTCATCAAACAGACATGAACGCGGTATGGGAAAATATCAGCGTATTGATTATCTCTTCTCGCTTCGAAGGACTACCCATGGCGGCACTTGAGGCAATGGCACGCGGCATTGTGGTGATCAGTCTAAAGGTCGGACGTTTACCCGACATCATTCAATCCGGCAACAATGGTTTTATTGCCGATGATGTCCCCGCTCTCGCGCTCAATCTACAGTACTGGATGGCGATGGAGAAAAGCCAACAAGAACGAATCCGTAAAAACGCACGCCAAACGATCGTAGAACAGTTCTCAACAGAGAGCGTTATTCCCGTATTGCTAACGCAATATCAAATTGAGATGGATAACTAACCCATATTGGTTCTCAAATTGAGAATTTGTCTCGCTGCCTCTTTGTTTTCATTTCCTCATCTATACATTTCAATCACTTAAACCAATAGCATATTTTGGCATCTCGGTTGCAGTAGTCGAATTAGATTAACGATAAGACCGAGGTGACTTATGACTACTCCAAAACGCATTCTTTACGTTCATTATGGTGATAACTGGATTCGCGGCAGTGAAGTGGTACTACTCGATCTTATCTTGGGTATCGACCGAGACAAGTTCGAGCCAATTGTCTGGTCGAACTGCCAACCTCTGATTGAGAAATGCCAAGATCTTGGTATCAAAGCAGAGCACTCTACGTTCAATCTCGTCGGTGGCTGGTGTGCGCCGCGTTGGGACATCACGGGTTGGAATAACCTGATCAAACAAGGTTCAGCGCTCATCGAGAAGCACAATATCGACCTCGTTCATGTCAACAGCGGTGGCCCTTGCCAGTGGATGTCCTTAGCCGCACGCATGAATCATGTACCTCTAGTCACGCAATTGCATTGTCACTACACGTTGCGCGATCGTTTTTCGCTTGGCTTGCACCTTTCGCCGAAACTAATCTGTGTGAGCAAAGATGTAGGCCGTGAAATTCTGCGCGATGGTTATCCAGAAGATCAACTGCACGTAGTGCACAACGGCGTCTCTTTGGATGACTCTGAAGCGCCTATCGACATCAAAGCGCGCTTGGGTATTCCTGCTAATGCATTCACCTTCCTTTCGGTTGGTTCGCTGATCAAACGCAAAGGGTTTGACCGCCTCATTCATGCTATGCGAATGCACAACTACCATCAAACCAATCCACATCTCGTGATTGTCGGCGACGGTGAAGAGCGCGAAAACTTGAAGCAATTAGTTACCGTTCTTGGTATGCAAGACCGCGTGCACTTCGTCGGAGAACAGACCAATGCAGGCGCTTGGATGTCGGGTAATGCTGACGCTTTCATTAGCGGCGCATACGAAGAGGCTTTTGGTCTAGTCGTAGGAGAAGCGGCATTAGCAAAACTGCCAATCGTAGCACCTAAAACTGGCGGTATTCCCGAATTGTTCGAGCACAACCATAGCGCCCTTCTTTATCCAAACCAGGGCATGGCTGGACTGCTGAATGCGATTCAATTGGTCATGCAAGATGCCGACTTGCGAGAAAAACTGGCTGAAAATGCCTACCTACATGCTAGCCAAAACTTGACCACGACCGCTTCCGTCAAAGCGATTGAAGCAATTTATGAAACCGAGCTGGAAAACAAAACTGTTGTACCGATGTCAATGGCGCAGTGCATGAAACCCATTTCCCGCTGGTTGAGCATCAACTGAGGAACAGATCATGAAACGTGTATTGATGTTCGATGCGATTCCAATGCAAGGTGGCTCCAAAATCGCCAATGCGGAGCTACTCAAACAGTGCAATAAGCTCAACGTTGTTGGTTATTTGGTGACAACAAAACCCGAGCATTGGACGCCACTTTTGGAAGACACGCCGCGCATCCAGATTCTCAACATAAAAGCGGCGCCGTTTTGCTCAACTCATGGCCTTATCTATTGGTTGATGAACGCGTTTTACCTGATTCAACTGCTCAAGGTTTGCATGAAGCTGCCAAAAATAGATTGGTATCTGGGGCTTTCTTGCCCAAGCAATGACATGCCTTTGTACCTGATGAGATTGTTCAGCCGCAAGCCAGTGGTACAAATGATTCACGGACCGGTTGGCGTCGCAAGATCGTCCGGCTACTGCTTAGTAAAAGCCAGCGCTATCTACTATCTGTCAAACACTCGCGAATCCTTGATTAACGCGTTGCAAGCCTATTTAAAAACACCAAAACCTGCGACGGAAAGATATTGGAGTACATTGAACGCCTCCACATTTGTGAACGGCCTTTCTCGCGAACGCTGGCCGAAACAAGCTAATCCAATCTCCAATCGCGTGTTTTGGGCAGCGAGTTTGTTGAAATGGAAAAACGTGGATTTACTGCTGGATGCCCTAACGTTAGAAAACACCACCACTATTCAATCCACCATTTGTTACATCAAACCGAATGTACCAGGCTTTGAATATTCCACTCCGGATTTTAATACCAAAGGGGTCGATTGGTATGAATCTCCAAACAACCTCAACGAATTGCGTGCACAGTGTGGTGTTTTTGTTTCCACCAGCGTGAACGAACCTTTCGGGCTTTCCATTTTAGAAGCACTGGCGTCCGGTATGTGTGTGGTTATCCCTCACGATGATAGCTATTGGGATCGCGTATTGACTCATGGAAAGAACTGCATCAAATACACACCGAATAATGCGGCTTCTCTGCACAACGCGATTCGTCTGCTTAATGAGTCACCGTGGATGAAGGTCACAATGGGACTTGAAGCCTTAAATGTCGCACAGCTATACAGCGCGGAACGCTGCTACATGCCAATAGCTCAATATTTATGTTCAGAGCATGCGCCAACCAGTCATCACGGTGCCAAAGCGCGAAACAACGTCAAAGGATATGACCATGTCTAAAGCAATGACCAACATGTCACTTTTCGCGATTGCGTTAGTGATCAACAAAAGCATCAGCTTACTCATGTTGCCTGTGCTCCCACACTTTTTGACGCCAGAGCAAATGGGTAAGCTCGAGCTACTGACCACTTTTGGCGTAGTGACAACCTTGTTGGTCAGCTTTGCTTTGCACGAAGCACTCTATCGTTTTGTCGGCGTGGAGAAAGACGCACAAAAAAGAACCGCTTCTCTCAACCAACTTTACTCATTGTCGGTACTGATCGCCGGCGCGGTGGCAGCAATTCTCCTGTTACTGATTGCGTTGCTCCCTATTCCTGAACCTTTTACGCGCATCGAATTTGCTGTTGTCACGCTTGCCATTGTTCTGGAAGGCAGCATTGCGATTGGCACGGCTTGGCTGCGCACTCAAGATGACAAAGCCAAAACACTGCTTCAAGTGATGGTGACGACGACTCTACTGCAAGTCACGTTTATCGTCGCGGCGCTTGCGCTGCACCCGCATATCACCTCGGTGCTGATTGGCGGTCTTATCGCTGCGGTCATGCAATTTGTTTGGTTACACATCATCAACCGTTACACCCTTGCTCTGCCTCAGATTGCCTTAGCCAAGCAGTATTTGAATTACTGCCTACCAGTAATGCTGTCTGCGCTTGTCGCGTTTTGTTTGAATGGTGCCGAGCGCTGGTTCATCGGCGCAAATGCTTCGTTGGCGACGTTAGGGATTTATGCGATTGCGGTTAAGTTCGCAGTGGGTATGTGTATTTTGGTGCAGCCATTTGGCATGTGGTGGATGCCACGACGCTTTACGTACCTCGAAAATGGTCGAGATAGTGAAGCCGTGCGTGTTTCCCATTTAGGGATGATTTATGTTTCTGCGCTCAGCGTGGTTGTAGCGACACTAGCAATGGTCATGATCACGAACTTCTTGCCAGAGACCTACCATGAAGCGGTACTTTACACTCTGTTCTTGCTACCGATTGCGATGCTCAAGGAATGGAGCGAATTGTTAAACATCGCCATTCTTTTCAAACGCAGAACCCGATGGTTGCTTGGTATTAATGTGGTTTCTGCCTTCGTTGCGATTGGGTTGCTGTTTGGTTTGTCTTCTCTCGGTATTTTTGGTGTGTTCATTGCGTTGTACTACGCGCAGCTTTGTAAACTCGGCCTAACTTACGCGGTTGGCCAACAGTGTATGACTCTACCATTCCATTTGAGTTTGATGGTTTTACTGCAAATTATCTCAGGTGTGGCACTGTTCCTGCTTCACTCTTCACAATCGATAGGAATCGCCATCGCAATTTGCATTTTGACATGCAGCCTCCTGGCAGGACTCACCGTTCGTTACGTGAGTAAAGAAACCCGCAGCGCATTAAGTCAGCAATTCATTCGATGGCGCGGACAAGTGAAGAGATATTCGATATGAGCTCAACCGACGTGAGAACAAAACAATCCATTGCAGCGCTGACGATCACCGTCGTGATTGCGCTGCTTTGGATCGTGATGCCTCACCCCATTTTGATTGTGGCAGTGTGCTTTGCACCGTTGGCATTGCTATTCGTCCTCAATCAAACCTTTTGGCTCGTGACACTGTTCGTTATCTTTTCCTTTTTCCGTATTCACGAAGCGTTTCCTGCCATTTACAGTTTTAAAATCCCATTGCTTTTATCCCTTGGCGCGTTAGCTGCGCTAGCTTTTCATCTACTGCTAAGTCGTCAACTTACGGCATTCTGGCACCCTTCACTCAAGTGGCTGTGCATTTTCTGGGGGCTGGTTATCATCGGGATTGTGTTCGCCTCTAGCCGAGATATTGCCATCACGGTATTTAAAAATACGTATTGGAAAATCATTGTGATGACCTTGGCGATCACTTGGCTGATCACCAAACCGCAGCAGCTCGCTCAAATGTCCCGAGCGATCATCGTCGCCGGCATGTTGATTGGGTTAGTCGCGCTTAACAACGCAGCGAACGGCATTGATTTAGTCGAAGGCACTCGCGTGTCGATTGGGCGTTCCATTGGTTCAGTGCTGGGCGACCCTAACGACTTGGCACTCGTGTTGATGTTTCCTCTCGCCTTTACCGTTAGTCAATTGATGGAAAAACGCTCGCCAACCCTATTACGACTCTTCGCGCTTATCACCTGCTTTATCCTGTTTTTCGCAGTGATACAAACACAAAGCCGTGGCGGTTTGTTGGGATCGCTCTCCGTGTTTGCTTACTTCGCCTTTAAACACATCAAAAGCAAAACCTTGGTTTTGGTTCTTGGGGCAGTTGCAGCTTTAGCTTTGTATGCTTTTGCTGGGATTTCGGGGCGTGAATCCGGCGGCGCCGCAGAAGATGGTATCGACGCATCGGCGATGGGTCGCTTGTACGCATGGGAAGCAGCTTTCAAAATGGCACTCCACCACCCGTTTACTGGAGTGGGACTGGATAACTTCTACTTCAACTACTATTTCTACAGCCCACATTGGGATGGCATTAACCACGCGGTGCACAGTACATGGTTTGGCGTGTTAGCGGAAACCGGATTTGTCGGGCTAGCGGTATTCATCACGCTGATCGTCTCGTTGATTCGCACCTCTTTGAAATCCATTTCGCTGCTCACACCTGATTCCGATTACGCACTGACTGTTGGCGCAAACGCGGTACTGAGCGGCCTTATCGGCACCATTGTCTCGGGTACGTTTCTTACTCAAGGTTTTACTTGGCCAATCTATATCCTAGCCGCGCTCACCGTGGTGGTCAGTCGTATCGTTCAATCTGATTGTCAAAATGAGAAATCCTAATCCTTTCATTTTGACAATAATACAACTAGCTGTTTTTAAAAGCTTAAATCCTTGGCACGCATTGTGATTACTCCTTCTATCAGAAACCAAATCTTAAGGACTCAAGGAGAAACACATGACGGATATCGTAGTATTTGGCGAAGACTTCGGCGGCCTACCATCATCAACGCAGCACATCGTTCAGCGACTTGCCACCAACCATCGCATTCTTTGGGTTAATTCCATCGGTTTAAGACAACCAAAACCGACGAGTAAAGACATTCAACGTTTAGTGAGCAAGATTTCCCGCGTTTTCGGCGATACTGGCTCAGATAAGCCAACCATGCATTGTGATGCGGTAGACAACATTTTCACGGTAAATTTGCTGACAATACCGGCTCCTCACTCTTCTTTTTTAAGAAAAGTGGCAGCGAAGATGATGCAGCACCAACTAGAAAAACACTTAAAAGCGTTGAACTTCGACAACCCACTGTTTTGGACATCCCTGCCAACCGCCGCTGATGTATGTAATGCCATGAATAAACGCGGGCTGATTTACTACTGCGGAGACGATTTTGGCGCGTTAGCGGGCGTTGATCATCAAACAGTGATGGAGCATGAACGCACACTGGTTGATAACGCCGATTGTATTCTTGCTGCAAGCGACAAGCTGGCCGCTCGATTTCCGGATAATAAAACCACAACGCTGCCACACGGGGTCGATTTCAGCCTATTTTCAACGCCTGCTGAAAAGGCAAGCGACTTGCCGAACAATGGCCGTAAAATATTGGGTTTTTATGGCAGTTTGTCTGACTGGCTGGACTATCGTTTGATCGACCAAGTCGCCCAACACGCACCGGATTGGGATTTGGTTTTTATTGGACCGAATGAGTTTGCCCACAATCCATTACCACAGCGAGACAACGTTCATTACTTGGGGCCTCGCGCGCATCATTTATTGCCAAGCTATTCCCAACACTGGGACGCAAGTTGGCTACCGTTTGTCGACAACGCACAAATCAAAGCGTGTAACCCGCTCAAACTTTTGGAGTATTTAGCAACGGGTACGCCCGTTATTAGCACGCCATTTCCGGCTCTGATGCCTTACAAACACATGTTACACATCGTCGCCGACGTCGAAGACGTGTGTGCCAGCCTAAGTCACCTGCTGCCACCACCAAACGGCTCTACATCTTATGTCCAACAACAAAGCTGGGAAGCAAGAGCAGACCAAGTTGAGAAATTAGTGAGGGCACTATGAGCGATTTACGAGAAAACATCAGCGTATTACTGCATGGCGCGTGGCGACGTCGCTATATGATTGTCATTCCGATGCTTGTGCTACCTATCCTTGGTTTTGGCGTAAGCAAGCTCGTTCCAACAACGTACGTCGCACACACCAGCATGTTGATTCAAGAAACGGCGAAGATGAACCCGTTTTTGCAAGATATTGCCGTATCAACCATGCTTAAAGACCGTTTGAGTGCGTTGAGTACTTTGCTGAAAAGCCGTCACGTGCTCTACTCTGTCGCAAAAGAGCAAGGGCTGATTGACGATGACATGGGCGCGAAAGAACAAGAGTTCATCATCAAAGATCTCGCTTCGCGCTTGTCCGTTCAACAACTGGGTAAAGACTTTATCCAAATTCAGCTTAGAAGCGGTAAAGCGCAAGGAATGGAGTCAATGTTAACATCGGTGAGTAACCGATTTGTTGAGCAACTTTTGGCACCGGAACGCTCATCGATTAAGGATTCTAGTCATTTCTTGACCATCCATATCAATAAGCGCAGAGAAGAGCTCGACAAAGCAGAGCACGCTTTTGCCGAGTACAAAAACACCTACTCACACGCAACTCCAGAAATGCAGGCCCAAAGCTTGACCCGCCTAGCCAGCTTAAAGCAAACCTTGGCGGAGAAAGAAGCCGAGCTTGCCGGTGTGACTCGCAGTTTGGGGAGCTTGGACCAACAGCTTTCCAAAACCAACCCCGTCATCGGTAAGATTGAAGAACAAATTATCGAGATCCGAAGCGAGCTTACTCTGCTCCGCGCCAAATACACCGAAGCGCACAGCCTAGTACAAGGAAAATTGCGCGAATTAAAACGCTTAGAGCAAGAACGCACAGTTCTGCTCAGTTCAAAACAGCCAGAGCTGAACAGTAACCAATTGTGGGACATTGCGAGTAACGCCACCGTAAGTAGCCTTGGGGAAGCGCAGCCATTGCTTGTGTCTCAACTTCATCAACTGCAAATTATGCGTAGCCGTTTTGAATCACTCACCGAAGAAACCATCAGTTTGCAAAAGATGATTCAAGAGTTAGAAAGCAATGCCCATCGCTTTGGTAGCACCGCGACAGAAATCAACCGTTTAGCACGTGATGTCGCCGTAAAACGTGAAATGTACGACGACCTCGTCGAGCGCTACGAAATGGCGCAATTGACAGGATCGCTTGGTGTGTTTGAAGAAAACAAACGCGTGAAGATCATTGATGCGCCATTCACTCCGACAATTCCGTCTAATCTACCAAGTATTGTATTTATCATTCTAGGCTTTATCGGTGGTGCCGGCCTTGGCGTTGGTCTAGCCACCATACTTGAACTGGCAGACAACTCGGTGCGCTCTCGCCGAGCATTAGAAAAACACCTGGGCGTTCCGGTGATCACCACCTTGCCTAAAGTGACGTTCGCCAGTTAACTCTCCTACTCACCATGACGATAAAGCACTCGTTGACCCGAGTGCTTTTTCTTTGCTACGCCACGTTAATTTACCGCATGGTTTTGTCTTCTCATTAATATGAATCTCAAATTGAGAATGTTGACTTCCAGATTTGACATTCAGGCCTAACTGGTTGTTTTTATTTTAAATAAATAATGGCACGTAGCGTGCAATACGTTGTTCAGAGTAGATACACTCTACTGAGGGCGTAAAGATGGAATGCAGAGAAGATAAAAACACCAAACGGAATCATAAAAAAGTGGTGTTGCATGTGGTGCAACACTTGGCACCGGGTGGCTTAGAAACGCTAGTGCTGGATATGCTTCGCTTCGCAGAACCTCGTCACGATGTGTTTGTGGTGAGCTTAGAAGGCGCCAAATCCCAATCCTTAGCGAAATGGGCTAAGTTGACCGAATACAAAAGCCAGCTTCATTTTCTCAATAAACAGCCGGGGTTCAGCGTTAAAACCTTAGGCACACTTACGGCGATGATCAAAGGCATGAAGCCAGATGTTGTACACACACATCATATTGGTCCTTTGCTTTACGGTGGCATTGCCTCACGTTTGGCTGGCGTTCCTGTCATCATTCACACCGAACATGATGCCTGGCATTTGAACAATAAAAAAGCTGCGCGCTTACAGTCTGTGCTGCTAAAAACCGTTCGCCCACATGTGGTTGCCGATGCACACTTTGTTGCCGACCAAATCACAACCAAGCTCAACTATCGCGATGTGTGCACCATTCACAACGGTATTGATTGTCAAAAGTTTCAGTGCGGTGATCGCCAAGCTAAAAGAAATCACTTTGGACTACCTGAGGATAAAACCGTAATTGGCGTAGCAGGCCGATTAGAAACCGTGAAAGGACATAAAGTGCTGATAGAGGCCTTCTCTCACCTTGAATCTCATACCCACCTTGCGATTGCAGGTGACGGTAGCCAACGCGAGCAACTTGAACATTTGGTACGCACACTCAAACTTGAGCAACGCGTCACCTTTCTCGGTTTAGTCGACGACATGCCAAGCTTCTACCAAAGCTTAGACGTGTTTTGCTTACCGTCTCTGCAAGAAGGGTTTCCGCTTTCAACACTCGAAGCGCAAGCGTGTGACATCCCTTGCGTCGCGACGGATGTTGGCGGCGTGAAAGAAACACTGTGCCCGAAAAGCAGCGCTTTGGTAGAACCTAACCGCGTATTTTCACTCGCGGAGGCTCTATCTAAACAATTGGATTCAAACATCCATTCGCCTCGAGCTTACATTCTTCAACATTTCGATATTCGTGACATGGTTGGTCGCTACACACGTTTGGCTAAGGAGTCGACTTATGAATGATCTCATTTGTATTGCTGGTTTTGGTTTGTCTGCGTTTTTGATCATCTACCATCATGTGGGTTATCCGTTACTGCTGAAATGGCTGCCACTCAAACCAAAATCTAACGACGAAGGCGAACACTTTGCAGAGCGTCATTACAAAGCCTCGGCCAGTGATAACAAACTTCCTTCCGTGACCATCATCATCCCCGCTTACAACGAAGAGCTATGGATTGCTGAGAAAATTCGCAACTTGGCGAGTTTGGACTACCCACGGGATAAGCTGAAAGTGGTAATCGCGTGTGATGGTTGTACCGATAAAACTGCAGAAATCGCACAAGATACCATCCAAGAAGCGATTTGCTCTGATACCTTGTTTATTGTGAACGACCACTCTATCAATCGTGGCAAAGTCGCGTTGATTAATGAAGAGATGAAACACGTTACGTCCGACATTACGGCGCTGAGTGATACATCTGCTCTGGTTTCTTGCGACTCTCTCCTTTTGGCAAGTCAGCATTATCAAAATGAGAACGTGGGCGTCGTTAATGCGACATACCAAATTATGCGCACTAGCAATCAAGGCGAAGCCGCTTATTGGCAATACCAGTCTCGCGTTAAACACCAAGAATCCTTACTTGGTTCAACGATTGGTTCTCACGGCGCGTTTTACACGTTCAGGACTAAGCTGTTTGAGCCACTCGAAGCTGGCACCATCAATGACGATTTCATTCTCCCTATGAGAATCGTTTTGCGAGGCTTCACTTCGGTTTACGAACCTAAGATGCTCGCACTCGAACTGGAACAAAGCTCAGACGACGCGGACTTCAAGCGCCGCCTACGAATCTCAGCCGGAAACATGCAGCAGCTGATGCAATTGAAAAAATTGTTGCTGCCTCGCTATCGTGGCACCGCCTTTGCATTTCTATCAGGAAAGGTTCTGCGTTTAGCAACGCCGTATTTGATGATTGTGTGCTTAGTGTGCTCATTGTTACTTGCTCAACATCCGGTGTTTCTATTGTTGCTTTTGGCGCAGGTTGGCATTTACGGAATTGCGTTAATGACTTATCTGATACCAGCCCTTAACACAGTGAAACCTTTCAAACTGATTAGCTATATCGTCGTTGGCCATATCGCAAACTTCGTCGGCGGTATGAAGTACCTACTAGGCATGGAAAACGGGCGTTGGAAACGCGTCAACCAATAAGGAAAGCATCATGAAAAACTCACGTTACGACTCAAATGTATGCCACGCGAAAAGAACGTTTGATGTACTGGTTGCGCTGTTGATTCTGCTAGCAACCGCACCACTGCTTCCGTTCATTGCTCTTGCCATCAAGGTCAGCTCAAAAGGCCCAGTGATTTATCGTCAACTGCGTGTTGGTCGCTGCACACCAGAGAAGATGGATCTGTTTCAAATCATGAAGTTTCGCACGATGTACATCGATGCAGAACAACGCTCAGGTGCCGTTTGGGCAACCGAAAATGATCCACGCATTACCCCGGTCGGCCGATTTTTACGTAAGACTCGTCTCGATGAGTTACCGCAGCTATTCAATGTATTGAAAGGTGAAATGTCTATGATTGGCCCTCGCCCTGAGCGACCTGCCTTTTATCAAAAGTTGGAAGATGAAATTCCATATTTTGTAGAGCGTACATACGGCGTACTGCCAGGTATTACAGGCTTGGCGCAAGTAAACCAAGGTTACGATGCTTGCATTGAAGACGTGAGAAGAAAAGTTGGTTTTGACCACAGCTATGCACTAAGCCTTGGGTCGTTTTACTCGTGGATCACGATGGATCTTTCTATCATGAGCAAAACGCTTATCGTAATGATTGATGGACGCGGCCAGTAATGCTTCGAGTCTATTTTGCTACTCTTGCCACTGGCGACGCATCTTCTCGATTGTCGCTGGTGGCACATTATGAATGCTCTGATATTCGCCCGAGCACACCATCACTTCCACCTCGATAGATTTCTTTCGGCAGTAATCTAAATACCGCTTCATTTCCCAATGTCGTACAAAGGTATTACTCACAATCACGATTTTCCCTTTGTTCAACCATTTGCGCGTTTGTTCAAAACACCATTCGTGCGCTTGCGGAAGCAAAGACGGATTGAAGTGGTACTCGCCTTTCTCATTCTCAAAATACATGTCGGCTTCGAAATGCTTCGCATCGAAATCTTTCACCAATCGTTTCGCCAAGGTTGTTTTTCCTGAGCCAGGAAGACCACGAATGAGAATAAGTTTAGCAAGCGACATAATGCAGTTGAGTGATGAAATAGAAGCCCAAACTGTAACGGAATTTCTTAAAAAGAAAAGCAGAAATAAAAATGCCGAGCAAATGAATGCTCGGCATTGAGTATTAATTTATCAACATCGATTAGCGGTAAGCGGAAAGCTCGGTACGTAAACCTTTCACCAAACTCACGCACATCAACAGCAGAACAAAGGTAAATGGCAAGCCGGTCGCAACCACACCAGACTGTAGCGCTTGTAAGGCTTCTTTACCGCCAACCCAAAGCATAACCGCGGCAATTGAACCCTCGATACACGCCCAAAAGATTCGCTGTGGAACGGGAGCATCAATCTTACCGCCCGCAGTGATACTGTCGATAACCAATGAGCCGGAGTCAGATGAGGTGATAAAGAACACCAAAATCAAAACAATCGACAGAATAGAAATCACTGAGCTGTATGGTAATACATCGTAAACATGAAATAGTGTCAGTGAAATATCCGTTAAACCATTCGCACCCAATTCACCAACTTTGTTCACGACCTGATCAAGCGCAATACCACCAAATACTGACATCCAAACCAATGTTACCAACGTCGGAATCACGATGACTGCGAACAAAAATTCTCGAACGGTACGGCCTTTCGATACGCGAGCGATAAACATACCCACAAACGGAGACCAAGATACCCACCACGCCCAGTAGAACACTGTCCAACCGTGCATCCACGTTTCGTCTTCACGACCATGCGGGTTACTCAACGGAATGATGTTTTGAATGTATGCCATTGTCGTGTCGACTAATGAACCCATCGCAGTATCAAAGCTAATGAACGTAATAAAAATAAGCAGAGCAAACGCAACGATCATATTGACGTTACTTAGGAGTTTGACACCACCGTCAATACCACGAACAACAGAAAGCACAGCAATAAAGGTTACAAACGCAATCACCACCATTTGTGTACCGATGCCGCCGTTTAAACCAAATACATGGTTAATACCACTGGTTGCCTGCTGAGCACCCAAACCAAGAGAAGTAGCAAGACCGAACAACGTCGAAAGTACAGCAAGGATATCAATAACGTGACCTAACCAGCCCCATGCACGGTCACCAAAAATTGGGTAAAACGCCGCGCGCAATGAAAGCGGTAAACCTTTGTTAAAGGCGAAAAAAGCAAGCGCCAGCGCAACAAGGGCGTAAATACTCCAACCGTGAACACCCCAGTGGAACATGGTCGCACCCATCGCGAGTGATTTAGCATCGGCTGAATACGCTTCTGCGTTTAGCGGCGTACCCCACCAATCCGTGAAATAGGCCGTTGGCTCAGCCACACTCCAAAATAAGAGGCCAATACCCATACCTGCAGCAAACAGCATTGATAGCCATGAAACGGTTGAATGATCCGGCGTCGCCTCTTTACCGCCTAAACAAATCTTACCTAATGGCGAGAAAAGCAGACCAACAGCGAACAATAAGAAGAAATTGGTAGACCACATAAAGAATGCATCAAACTGTTCAATAATTCCGTTTTTGATCCCGTTTAATGCGTCGCGAGCGGTGACTGGCTCGACAAGAAGAAGTGAAATAAGACAGAAAACAACGAGACCAGCACTGATACCGAATACGGGATTGTGTATATCGAATCCCCATTTTTGAACGTTGTCTTGGCCAACCTGATAGTCTGTTGTGTCGATACTATATTTTTTAAATGCATTATCCATAAATACAAATTTAACGTAATTTGAAACGCTTCTCAGGGGAGAAGAACTCCAATACCGCCCTCCATTAATTTGAACTCTAAACTTTAAAAACGATGCGAAGTTTATCACCAATCACAGATTTATGCAAAAATGACACTTTTATTGCATATTTACAGCAAATAAACGCCAAACAAGCATCTTCAACTCACAGAAATAAACTACGACATCTAACTATTTTTCAAAATTGGAATACACAGAGGAAAACCTTCAATCAACAAGGTCAAACGGTATTCAGAACAAAAGAAATGGCTTCGCACATAAGTGCGAGACCATTTTGAGATAGGTGGAGTTTTTCAACCAACTATGAAGGGTGAGTTGGATAAAGAAGATCGGGAAGTTTGCGGTTTACAAGAAATGGAAAGTCACGTTGCCCGTAAAGCTGCTTAGGTTATCGCTGTCCCCATTGATATCCACGCCAAATGATTGGTAACTTGCACCAACAGAGATATTGTCTAACAAGAAATATTCCGCGCCGACGCCATACATGTAAGACACGCCATCATCTTTGCTGACCGAGCTTAATCCGCCATTGTAATCGACATTGAATGCATTAATTCCGCCTTTGGCATACACATGTAGCGGGCCAAAATCGATGCTTGGTTTCGCCGCTAAGTAGAACGAAGTGAAATCCGCATCCCCTTTGTTGCCACCGAAAGACAAGTCGACTTTACCGTGGTTGAAATAACCGACTTCGATACCGATTAATGGCAGAATCCCCGTTCCGACATGCACGCCATACGTTGTGTCGTTTTCGCCATCAATATCTGATTGACCAATTTGGCCGCCTGCATAAATCCATGAGTCAGCGAGCACTGATGTTGAACACAACGCCAAAGCCAATAACGAGAGTTTTGTTTTCATAGTTATACCTTCCTGTTCGATTCCTGAACGGAACATTACGCATACATGCGCACCTACTCGTCACTATATATTGGAAGGCATGGCGAATTTAAGATCAAAAAGTGAATAATTTATGTTCAGATTTTGTTTGTGTGATATCAATTCAGGTGAATAGTAGAATTAAGAGCAGTTAGGATTATCAATAGACAAAAAAACACCGGCGCAATGCCGGTGTTCAGAATTTGCATCATCTTGAACGGATGATTATAGGAAGTGCAATGTCGCGTTAACAGAGAACGTACCGATGTCGTCTTTGCCCGCAGTGTAGTTCATGTAGCTAGCACCAACAGACATTGGACCAAAAATGAAGTACTCAGCGCCTACACCGTACATTAGATCGAAATCATCATCGTCTTTGCCGCCTTTTACTTTCTTATCCCACTGGTGGATACCACCTTTCGCGTACACGTGCAGTGGGCCAAAATCGATGCTTGGCTTAAGTGCAGCGTAGTAAGAAGTCAGCTTAGTATCTTGGCCGTTTACGTTGAACTCACCGTGTTGAGTTACACCCGCTTCAATACCGATGATAGGTAGAATACCTGTACCTACGTGCACAGAGTAAGACGTATCTGTCTCGCCTTTGTAGTCAGATTGACCAACAGTTGCACCGCCGTAAATCCAAGAATCTGCCATTGCCGCAGAAGATGCGCCAAGTAGCGCCACTGCTAATAGAGTTTTTTTCATCATCTACCTTTACTCTTTATTATTCCCCACGTCTTGCAAATCAGACGTTGGTACTGCAAATACAAGGGAGGCGAACCATTGCCTCCCGAGAACTAAAAACAACACGTGACAAGTTACTAGCAATTACTGTACCAGTAACTTGTTCATCGTTTACAACAAACCACAGCGCCATTTTACTTGTTGATTAACAAGCATCAATCGCGTTTTTGATTCGTTTATCAGAAACCGGATATGGAGTGCCTAATTGTTGAGCAAAGTAGCTCACTCGAAGCTCCTCAATCATCCAGCGGATTTCTTTCACATTTTCTGGAATCACCATCCCTTTCGGAATCTTATTCAGCAACTCTTTGTAATCCTTGGTGACAGATTCCACTTTAAGCATGTGCAAACGGTCTTTGTTCGGATCGATCGGCAATTTCTCCATGCGGCGCTCAATTGCACGCATGTAGCGAAGAATATCAGGCAGACGTTTCCAGCCACATTCCGTTGCAAAGCCTTTAAAAATCAAGCTTTCGATTTGCGCTTTGATGTCCGACAACGCAAACGCCATGGTGAAATCAATCTTGCCTTTCAGCTTTTTGTTGATGTTGAAAGCCGTCGTCAGAATGGTTTCTACCTGTTTGGCAATTTCTACCACGGTATCACCCAGTTCAGCGCGAACGTGTTCTTTCAACGCTTCAAACTTCTCAGGCTCCCAAACCAAACCGCCCTGCTCTTCAATAAGCTTATCGACGCCACAGGCAATACAGTCATCAATCAGATCAAGCACTTTGCCGTAAGGGTTAAAGTACAGACCCAGCTTCGATTTGTTCGGCAAGTTTGCGTGCAAATATTTAATTGGCGACGGTACGTTCAACAAAATTAAGCGACGCTGACCAGCGCGCATTGCGGTGATCTGCTCAAATTCGGTTTCGTAGAGTTTGATTTCAACGCTGTCTTTGGTATCAACAAGCGCCGGATACGCTTTTACATCGTAGCCGCCACGTTTTTGTTGATACACTTTCGGTAGTTCGCCAAAGCTCCACGTATGCAGGCCTTGTTGTTCGATATCGTCATCCGCGACTTTGGAAAGCGTTTCTTGAACTTTGTCTTTCAAGCTTTCTTTCAGTTCATGAAGATCTTTGTTTTCCTTCAGCTTGCGATTTCGATGATCAACCGCGCGGAACGTAACTTTCAAGTGCTCAGGCACTTGTTCTAAGTTCCAATCTTCACGCAGCACTTCTACGCCCGTCATACGGCGCAGTTCTTTTTCTAGCGAGTCCAGCAGCGGCGCTTCCATTGGTGTTACGCGTGCTAAAAACGCATCAGCATAGTTCGGTGCCGGCACAAAGTTCTTACGAATTGTCTTCGGCAGAGACTTAATCAAACTCACCACAAGCTCATGGCGTAACCCCGGGATCTGCCAGTCAAAACCTGCTGGTTCGACTTGGTTTAAAATCGGCAACGGCAAGTGTACGGTTACACCGTCACTATCATCACCCGGTTCAAACTGGTAACTCAACTTGAGCTTCAAACCATTCTGATGCCAGAAGTTCGGGTAATCCAAATCGGTTACATGACTAGCATCGCCCTTGAATAGCATCTCTTTTTCAAAGTTCAGCAGTTCCTGGTTTTCTTTCGATGCCTTTTTCCACCATGTATCGAAATGCTTACCAGACACCACTTCGGTACCAACGCGTTGGTCATAAAAATCAAACAGCTCATCATCATCCACCAAGATGTCACGACGACGAGATTTGTGTTCAAGCTCTTCCACTTCTTGCAAAAGCTTGCGGTTTTGCTTGAAGAACGCGTGTTTGGTTTCCCACTCACCTTCAACCAATGCACTACGAATGAAGATTTCGCGGCTAACGGTAGGATCGATACTGCCGTAGTTCACCAAACGTTTCGGTACGATTGGTACGCCGTAAAGCATGACTTTTTCATGCGCCATCACCGCCGCGCGTTTCTTCGACCAATGCGGTTCGCTGTAACTGCGCTTGATAAGGTGCTTGGCTAATGGCTCGATCCACTCCGGTTGAATCTTGGCGATGATACGACCCCAAAGTTTCGAGGTTTCCACCAGCTCAGCCGACATGATCCACTTAGGTTGCTTCTTGAACAGCCCCGATGCCGGGAAGATATGAAAACGAGCGTTACGCGCGCCTTGGTATTCATTCTTCTCTTGGTCTTTCATACCAATGTGCGACAACAAGCCAACCAGAATCGCACTGTGTACGCCATGGTAAGACGCAGGCTCATCGTTAAGTTTGAATTCCATTTCACGCATAGATTGGTGAATCTGGAAGTACACATCTTGCCACTCACGTACGCGCAAGTAGTTCAAGTAATCTTGCTTACATTGTTTGCGGAATTGGTTGCCCGTCAGCGCTTTCTGCTGCTTCTGGATGTAATCCCACAAGTTCACAAATGTCAGGAAATCCGACTCTTCATGGAAGAAACGACGATGTTTATCATCTGACGATTGTTGTTTGTCTGAAGGGCGCTCACGCGGATCTTGAATCGACAATGCCGCTGCGATGATCATCACTTCTTTTAGTGCACCATATTTTGGCGCTTCCAAAACCATACGTGCGAGACGCGGGTCGATAGGCAAGCGAGCCAATTGGCGACCAATGCTGGTTAAGCGTTTTTTCGCGTCCTTCGCTTCGGCGTTAATCGCTCCAAGCTCTTCCAACAAGCGAACACCGTCTTGGATGTTGCGTTTATCCGGCGCTTCCACAAATGGAAACGCTTGAATGTCGCCCAAACCCAGTGCCGTCATTTGCAAGATAACCGATGCTAGGTTAGTACGCAGGATCTCAGGATCGGTAAACTCCGGACGTGACTCAAAATCTTCCTCTGAGTACAGACGGATACAGATACCCTCTTCCACACGACCACAACGACCTTTACGTTGGTTCGCACTCGCCTGAGAAATTGGCTCGATTGGAAGGCGTTGTACTTTAGTACGGTAACTGTAACGGCTAATACGCGCCGTACCCGGATCGATCACGTATTTGATGCCCGGAACCGTCAACGAGGTTTCTGCTACGTTGGTTGCCAGTACAATTCGACGACCAGCATGCGGTTGGAAGATTTTGTTCTGTTCACCCGCCGACAAGCGCGCGTAAAGCGGCACAATTTCCGTGCTCTTCAGGTTACGTTTAGACAGTGCATCAGCGGTATCACGGATTTCACGCTCACCGTTCATGAAGATCAGGATGTCACCTAAACCTTCATCACACAGTTCGTCTACCGCTTCGAAAATACCTTCAAGCTGGTCACGATCGTTGTCGTCATCACCACTTAGTGGGCGGTAACGCGTTTCTACTGGGTAAGTACGACCAGACACTTCAATAATTGGTGCATTGTTGAAGTGTTTTGAAAAACGCTCTGGGTCGATGGTTGCCGACGTGATGATCACTTTCAAATCAGGACGACGTGGTAGCAACTCTTTCAAGTAACCCAAGATGAAATCGATGTTAAGGCTGCGCTCGTGCGCTTCATCGATAATGATGGTGTCGTATTGATTCAAGAAACGGTCGTGTTGAATCTCAGCCAGTAAGATACCGTCTGTCATCAATTTGATTTGGGTGTTTTCAGAGATCTGGTCGTTGAATCGAACCTTGTAACCAACAAACTCACCAAGCTTGGTTTCCATCTCTTCGGCAATACGGTTCGCAACCGAACGCGCAGCAAGACGACGAGGCTGAGTGTGGCCAATCAGACCAAACTTACCGCGACCAAGCTCAGCACAAATTTTTGGTAGCTGAGTGGTTTTACCTGAGCCGGTTTCACCCGCAACGATAACCACTTGGTTTTCTTCAATCGCTTTCGCAATGTCGTCGCGTTTTTGGCTGACTGGCAGGATTTCAGGGTATTCAATCGTTGGCTTGTAGTTGCTGCGTTGTTCCGCAACCATCATCGATTTAGCAATGTCTAATGCGATTTCATCAAACACAGCGTTACGCGCTGCGTCCTTCTTAATTTTGCTTGCACCAGAGATTCTTTTACTCAAACGAAAACGGTCGCGCATCATGCACTGATTCAGTGCTTTACGCAGAGATGCCGCGCTGTTCACTTGAGCCTGAGGTGTTTGAGCTTGTTTCGCTGTCGCCTTTTGCGCACCATTTGACGGTGTCGCTTGCTCTTCAGCGGGGGTCTTTTTTGGGGGCTGTGACGAAGTCAAAGCGTTTCCTATTCTTTTCATTACAAAAACTGCGCGGATTGTATCACACAAGGTCTGCAACAAGATAACCGAAAGCTCATTCAATTTTTTCGAACATGTTAAGCGAATAGCTAGGCTTTTGAACGCACTTACCTTGCTTATAATGGCTCCCATAGTCGAAAGCACTTATTTAAGGAATAACCATTATGTCTCGTGTACTAGCTCTAAAATCAAGCATTCTTGGCGATTACTCTCAATCAAACAAATTGGTTGAAGACTTCATCAAAAATGTAGACCAAGACAAACTGACCGTTCGTGATTTGGCTGCAAACCCACTGCCAGTTTTGGACTTCGCCGTTGCCACTGCACTTCGCGCAACGGAAGATCTTTCACAAGAACAACAAGCGGTTGTCGACTTGTCTGATACCTTGATTGAAGAAGTAAAGGCCGCAGACACTTTGGTTATCGCTGCACCAATGTACAACTTCACCATTCCGACTCAGCTTAAAAGCTGGATTGATTTGATTGCTCGTGCAGGCGTGACATTCAAATACACAGAAAACGGCGTTCAAGGTTTGATTGAAGGTAAGAAAGCGATCGTAGTAACGACGCGCGGTGGTATCCATAAAGATTCACCAACCGACAACGTGACGCCATACCTACGCACTGTACTGGGTTTTGTAGGAATCACTGATGTGGAATTTGTTTACGCAGAGGCGCTAAACATGGGTGAGGATGCGGCATCGAAAGGTATTTCAGATGCGCAAAGCCAACTTGCCACAATGGTATAACTTCAACGACAAAAAGAATACAAACGAAAAGGGATTGGTTTACGCCAATCCCTTTTTTATCGTTTTAAGTCAAAGCTGATCATGCTGGTGTAACAGCTTTGCGCACATTGCCCACAACCTTTGCATTTGGCTGCATCAATTTTGGGTTTGGCATCGTCTTGCCATTGCAATGCATCGTAAGGACAACTGTCCTCGCAGCTACCGCAATAACCGTATAAGTTTTCGCAGCTGTTCGAGATAGTTGCAATCAAGCCGGTTGATTCTATTTGGTTGGCAAGCGCCAATGTATGACACGCCGACTTACACTCACCGCATAAATCACATGCTGAGTAGCTGATGTCTAACGCGGCCACGCCATCGACCATTTCAATGATTTGGCTTGGACATGCCGAAGCGCACTTACCGCACCCATCACAAAGCCGCGTGAACATTGATTCTTCCACCGCATACGGAGGTCTCGCTTTAACACGAGGCTCTTGAGCTTGTTCAACCGGCGCACGACGGAACGAAAACAAACGCCGCTTGCTTAGATCAACCGATTCAGACTGGCGCATCCGAGTAATCTCTCTTTGCAGGCACAACGACTTGGTATTGCTCACTCAGGGATTGAAGTAATTCTTCAGTAAGGTTCGACAGTTTTGAGTAAGGCGTCAGTGTCACCGCTTTTTTGAAGCGCTTATTGAAAAAGCCAAACCATGTCATCAAGTGTTCGCGTAGCATTTCAGCCGCCAGTTTTTGTTGATCAGTTTCAATCAACATGCCTAACACCATCAGCATCAAACCGATCTGGTCTTCTGGCTCACGTTGGTCCGATTCCAAAGCAAAACCACAACGCTGCAAGAAGTAACGATATTCAATGGTTGATTCACCAAACAACACCGCTTCTTTATCCAGATAAGCCGAACCCCAAGGTGGCGCTGGCATCTCACCAATACCAGCAAACATGCGATCGTGCTCCATTTGCAGTGCCTCTTCGCTCTCGCTTTGAAAGCTGCGTAGCATGTCATTAAGCGCTTCGATTGGTGTATCTGTATTGCTCAGCAACGTATCGAGGTTTGCCGCTGGGTAATCTTTTGGCTGGTAGTAAAACAGTGCACCAAACAGCTTAAGAACGATGCTGGTATCTTGTGGTTCAAGTTGAGAAATTTGCATGAAGTACCTTTGATGACTGGTGTTTTTATTCTTCGATTAAGTAAAACGGAAAAGAGGTGGGACGAACACTCGCCCCACTCTATTAATGGTTATCAGTACAAATAACGGCGATTAGTACAAATCACGGTTATTAGTACAAACCAGATGTAAAGTGCATGCCGTAGAACACGTTGCGACCCAGAATCTCTGCGACGAACAAGGCAACAAATGCCACGATAACCAGCAAGTTCTTCTGACGACCTTCTGCGGTAAACAACTCAGCGAATACCCAAAGAGCAGCAGCAACCACAAGCAACAGCACATGACCGGCAACATAGCCAGATAGCATGGTGATTTGATCTAAGCCACTGTGAATCGCGGTTGAGATACCTGCGAAGTGAATGGTTTGCATCACTGTGAAAGCTAGGTTCAACGCAATCAAACTCACACCTGTCCACATTAGGCGACGGTTAGTTTTCTCAGCCGTCACGTCCAATACGTTGATCAGCGTATAACCAAACATCAGGCCCGAAGTCACAACCGTGAACCAAAACGCAACCGTTGTCATTGGTGAGTACCATGCTGGAACCGTTTCGATTTGGTAAACATTTGCCATCGTGAACATGAAAATCACGCCGACCGCGATAGACAACCAGTTCACGATTTTGCGAACGCCTTCGCTGCCGATTTTTAGAATCGTCAGCAACCAGTACAAACCCGCTAGAGACAGAAAGCTTGCACCCGTTAAGATCTCGTTAGATAGCGCCGCACTACCAACACGGTTTAATGCGTTGAAGGCACGAAGTGGGCTACCTAAGTGAGTGGTTGAGAACAAGAAACCCAAACCCATTACAACCAAAATTGCGAATCGAGCGATGTTCATACGAGGTTCTGTCACGCGTGGTGGCTTACCGAATTTCTCGAACGCATTAACCGTTAAGTGCGCGCCAACCGCAGTTTGAGCAAGAACCGTAAAGGCAACTAATGGTGCTTCGTATAACATTATTTCACCTCTCTTGGATTCTGTAGGAAACCCGTGCGGTCATTGGTTGGTCGACCATTTGGATTTAGCTTCACGATCAGGTTCGGGCTAGTAATGCGAGAATCTGGCAGTGGTGCCACATCCGCGTTTGAACCGTATTTCGCGCGTAGTTCATCAATTGGACCAAACTCAATCGCACGTAGTGGACAGCTATCAACACACACTGGCATTAAGCCTTCTGCGACACGTTCATAACAGCCATCACACTTAGTCATGTGACCTTTTTCTTCACTGTATTGAGGTGCGCCGTAAGGACACGCCATGTGACAAGATTTACAGCCGATACACACGCTTTCATCGACAACAACAAAGCCGTCTTCTTCACGCTTGTGCATTGCACCTGATGGACAAACCTTGGTACACGCTGGGTTAGTACAGTGGTTACAAGAGATCGATAAGTAGTACGCAAACACGTTTTGACGGAACGCGCCGTTTTCTTCTGTCCAGTTGCCGCCTACATATTCGTAAACACGACGGAAGTTACGGTCGATACCCAGATCTTTGTTGTCTTTACAAGAGAGCTGACATGTTTTGCAGCCGGTACATTTGCTTGAATCAATGTAAAAGCCATACTGCTTCGCTGTGCTCATTATTTAGCCCCCATTTTCTTAATTAGCGTCACTTCAACGAGGTTGGTATGGCTCGGGTTCGATTTTGCCAATGGGCTTGGACGTTGTGTTGTCAGCACGTTGATTGAACCCGCTTGGTCAACACCTTTTGCGTTTGGTGCGTACCATGCCCCCTCACCTAAGCCAACAACATGCGGCATGATGCGGGGGGTCACTTTTACGCGAACGTTCATTTCGCCGAACTTGCTACGAACGCTCACCAAATCGCCGTTATCAATGTTGCGAGAAGCGGCATCGACTGGGTTGATCCAAAGCTCTTGTGGCGCTGCTGCTTTTAGGATGTCCACGTTGCCGTACGTTGAGTGCGCGCGCGATTTGTAGTGGAAGCCCGTTAGTTGAAGTGGGAACTCTTTACGATCTGGCGAATCCCAGCCGTTGAATGTCGAAACATATTCTGGCAACGGTGTGATGGATTCATCTTCGTCCAGTTCCCATTCTTCGTTGATCTTCGCGAGGGTCTCTGAGTAGATCTCAATCTTACCTGACGGTGAAGGCAACGGATTCGCTTCTGGGTCACGACGGAAGTCTTCAAACGCCACGTGTGGACGATCGAACTGCTTCTTGTAGATACCCTGTTTTCTCATCTCATCGTAAGACGGCAGGTTTGGATCGTTGTTTTGTTTGACGGTCTGAGCGTACATCCATTGCAGCCACTCTTCTTGAGTGCGACCTTCAGTAAATTCATCAAACACGCCCATACGCTTCGCCACGCCAGACATGATGTCGTAGATTGGCTTACATTCGAAACGAGGTTGAATCGCTTGGCTTGCAAAGATGAAGTAAGGCATTGACGCTGCCGCACCATCCATACAGAAATCTGATTGCTCGGACGTTGTACAGTCTGGCAGTACGATATCGGCATACTTCGCAGAAGACGTCATGTGGTTGTCGATCACTACAATCATTTCACACGCTTTTTCATCTTGAAGAATGTCGTGTGTGCGGTTGATGTCTGAGTGTTGGTTAATCAGACAGTTACCCGCGTAGTTCCAGATGAACTTGATGTTGTTTTGCAGCTTCTGAACACCTTTGATACCGTCAGTAAGATCGGTCATCTCAGTGCCACGGAAAATCGCGTCTGTCCAAAGGAACATTGGGATAGAAGCGCTGATTGGGTTTGGCACTTTCGGGAAGCGTTGGAATGGGTAAGAGTGGTTACCCTCACGAGCACCAGTACCACCACCTTGTAGACCAACCTGACCACGAAGAAGAGACAGCATCATGATCGCTTTACACGCTTGCTCACCGTTTGCTGAGCGTTGTAGCCCCCAACCTTGCGTGATGTAAATACGTTTTGCATCGCCGATTTCACGCGCAAGTTTCAAAATCACATCAGCAGGAATACCTGTGATTGGCTGTGCCCACTCTGGTGTTTTCTCGATACCATCCGGACCTGTGCCCATGATGTAATCTTTGTAGCTGCCATTTTCTGGCGCTGATGCTGGCAGAGTTTTACGGTCGTAACCCACACAGTAGCGGTCAAGGAAGTCTTGGTCGACTTTATCTTCGCTGATCAGTACATGGGCGATAGCAGCGACAAGAGCCGCATCGGTACCGTGTTTGATAGGAATCCATTGGTCTTCACGGCCAGCGGCAGTATCGGTGTAACGAGGGTCGATACAAATCGAACGTGTGTGGCTAATATTTTTTGCGTCCACGTAGTTGTGGATTTGACCACCACCCGACATACGCGTCTCGGCGGGGTTGTTACCAAACATCAGACAAAGATCTGCGTTCTGTACGTCGTCAATCGAGTTGTTGTCTACCCAAGTGCCGTAGAAATACTCAGACATACATTCAATGTTCGCTGCTGAGTAGTCACCATAGTGGTTCAGGTAGCCACCACACAAGTTCATCATACGTGCAACCAATGTCGCGCTTGGATCCCAACTCTTAGTTACCGTACCGCCCAAGGTACCCGTACCGTAGTTTAGGTAAACCGCGTCATTACCGTAGTCTTTAATGATGCGTTTTAGGTTATCACCGATGAGGTCAAAGGCTTCGTCCCAAGTAATGCGTTTGAACTTACCTTCACCACGTTTACCAACGCGAAGAAGTGGGTATTTCAAACGGTCTGGCGAGTAAACACGGCGACGCATAGAGCGACCACGCAAACAAGCACGAACTTGATGATTGTGGTTATACACATCATCACCCGTGTTATCGGTTTCTACCCATTTAATTTCACCATCGACCACGTGCATACGAAGCGGACAACGAGAACCACAGTTTACGGTACATGCCGACCAGACAATTTTTTCATTTGGTTTTGCTGGCGTTTCTTTGGCAACCGCTTTAGTTGCGAACGGGAGAGAAAGCGCGTTTCCTGCTAACGCTAAAGCGCCAAGTGCAGAACCGCCCTTTAAAGCATCACGCCGAGTAATATTAAACTTACCATTTTGACTCATGGTTTTTTCCTAAGTGCATTTAAAATTGGGAGTGGCGCTTAATTAATAACAAGTGGGGAAAGAACACTAATTAGAAACAAATAAGATATAGAGATCGTATTTTCAAAATAGGCATGATTTGAAAATATCTAAAACACTTTGAGGTCAAAGTGACATTTCTAAGATCTATTAATCAAGCTTTACTTATCAGGCCTTGAGCAACTAAAGCCAGACAAGAAACCACTATCGATATCCTTGTAGATTTAATGGTTAATAAGTTTGACCACTATCAATTTATAAATGGCACGATGCGTAATCTTATATTTCATTTTACGATTTTTTATTAATGCAATATGAATAGGTCAGAGCTAGGTAAAATAGATAATATTTACTAATCTAAATTGAATATATAAATACAAAAATAGAATACAGAAGAATAAAAATAGTAATTGTTATCAATCATTGGATAATAAAAAGCCCTGTAGGATTACAGGGCTTAATAATGTATTTAGAATTCGTATTGGAAATAAATCGTGTTGTAGTTACTTCCACCTTTAATTCTGCCAAATTGAGAGGCGTTTTCGAAGATCGCAGAGCGATGGTGTAACGAATACCCCACCCACATGTTATCCCAATCTTTTTGGTTAAATAGGTCACCGACGTTCACATCCAATGAAAAGTCCAGATAGTTAAGCAAGTTACTTGGCGTGTAACCCTTCTCTTCCATTTCTGTACCTTCAATATAGGTGATGTTGTCGATGTAAGACATCCCTTCCGCAACACCAAAGCGCCATTGAGTCGGCCAGTTAAAGGTGTAATACGCTTTAATCGCCATAACGTATTCGGTACTAGACGACTGAACATCCGACGACCAATGGTGAACCAAACCAGGCGTTAAATAGATATCAAGAGGCAAACCAAACAGTTCATCAGTCAACGGATGTCCGTAGAAAAACGAAGTGAGCTGATTATCGTATTCATCCTTTTCAGCGTTGAACTTGAAAATGTCGCCCATATTGGAAGGCGTCGCCCAGCCGTGCGCAATTCGCAAATATGGACGATTGTGAAGGTCAGATTTTCGCTCTTTGCCTTTGTCGTTAAAGAAGCCGAAACCGACAAACACTTCACCTTGGTAACGATCTTCGACAATTCCGCTCTTGTAAGCTTCGTTGTCTAAGCGCGTCACGCTGGTTTCGCCCAACAAATAGAGGTTAGAAATCACGTGATAACGCGCTTTGATGCCCAGATTAGCATCTGCGCCAGCACCGATTCTTTCCCCTGTCACATCTTTGAAAGCGTAATACTCGCTGTTGAAATCAGAGTCCTTATAACGGATGGTAAAAGATGGTTCGAACTCCCAATCACCCAGCTCGTAATTTGCTGCAATTCTGTAGTTTGAGTGGAACTGAAACTCGTCATCCGTCATCAATTCCACTTCAGCGCGCCAGTTTTCATTGAAGTCATAACGCAGTTGGCCACCAAAATCGACGCGATCACCTTCAAACGCGTTTTGAACGGATTTAGGAATGTCGACAAAACGAAGACGCGTAATCGCGCTCACTCGCCAGTCAGAATCCTCTTCGTTAAACAGAAAAGCGCCGCCCTCGAGTCCGTTAATGTACAAATGTTCATTTTCAAAAAACATCATCGGCACGAAGGTGCTCACCGTAGAGTCATCGTTAGCAGTGTAAAAAGGAATCGAGGCCGTGCGATACATGGCGGCAATGCCCCACGTTTGCTCATCTGTTGCATAAGCCGTTGATACAGCCGCAGCGAGCGGAAGCATCATGGTGGCTTGTTTCAATCTCTTCATGGGTTTTAATCAAAGTTGATGGAGAAAATCAGTGAATTAAGCTTATGTTCTTTCGATATTAGCCGTTACAATACTTAACGTTGTCATGTGCGTGACAGTTCGTGTCATGCACTTTGATACGTTGGCATGAACATAATCTCAGTGCGTTGTTAACCTAACAACGAACTATGCCAGCAATCTAGGCATGTCGTCATCAAAAATCATTAAAAGCAGCCACTTATGGGTTTAGCTTGAACTTAAACATAACGAAGTAAACGTGAAAGCATCAGAACTTATCTCTATCCTCAATAATTTGCCGTCTAACTCCAACCCAGACATCGTGATGGGAGAAGAGTGGCTACCTGAAAGATTAGTGGATACCAAGCTCGATGGTGAGCTCCTGTTTTTGCACTTCGATAACGCACCTGAAGATGGACAAGGTGACGAAGAAGGCCGTGGTTTTGTCGATCATGAAATAGATTTGATCCGCACTCGCCTGCAACAAATTCTGGATGAAGACAGTGACAACGCATCAAAAGCGGATGCGATGCTAGGTTTGTTCTTAATGGGGCATGAACTTAGTAGCTCTCAAGTCATCGAAGTATTAGAAGAAGAATCAGATACATAAGGAAGCGCTTTGCCAACAACGTTGACCAATACTGAACCTACTCCCCTTCCTCTTATTATTGCAGGGCCTGTCCTGCGCAAAGTTACCGCGTCTGAAATCAACATTTGGTTAGTGACGACCAAGCCTCTTAAAGGCGTGGTTGAAGTAATGGATGCAAGCACTCACAACGCATACACATCACAATCACTTGATGAACTTCAGCAGCTCCAAATAGGTCAGAGCGCGTGGGTAAGCTTACTCGCCATTAAAGGTGATTACCCAACTCATCAACCGCTTCGCTACCAAATTCAAACTCAAGATGGTCTATTGACTGAGCTGTTGCCACATCTGAACTATGAACAAGACCAACATCCACATCAAGGATTGGAGTTTGTGATCAGCGAAAAAGCCGATTACGTTCTTCATGGCTCTTGTCGAAATCCTCACCATTTTAGTAAAGACACTTTAGTCACTGCAGACGAAAAGATCGCTAGCTTACGTGTTGATGAGCGACCAGACATGCTGATCATGAGTGGTGACCAAATTTATGCAGACCACGTAGCCGGGCCGACTTTGGACGCCATTGAGCAAGTCGTTAAGCTACTAGGGTTACCAGACGAGCAATTTGAGCAAGCGCCCATTGCAGATACAAAAGCACTGTATAAACACCCAGATTGCTACTATGGACGCGATAAGCTTCTGCCACATTATGTCGATGATGGTAGTTTGTTAACTAAGCTGTTCCCTCATCGTGGCACACCCATTTTTAGTGCGAAAGAGTGTGAAAACCACCTGATCAGTTTCGCTGAATGCTTTGCGATGTATCTGCTAGTTTGGTCACCTACCCTTTGGGATCTAATCAAACGCGACCGCTTGCTGGAAACTGCATTCACGGTTGGTGGAAAAACTCTCGAACCAAAATGGCAACAGCAATGGCGCGATGAAAAAGTCCAAATTGATAACTTTGTTGCAGGTTTGGCGAAGGTACAAAGACTGCTCGCACACATCCCTACCTATATGATCTTTGATGATCACGACGTAACCGACGATTGGAACTTAACCATCGGCTGGGAACAAGCGGCTTACAGCAACGCTTTCTCAAAACGCATTATCGGCAACAGTTTGATCGCGTACTGGCTTTGCCAAGGCTGGGGAAATGCGCCAGAAAAGTTTAACGAGACGTTTTGGCGACACGCGAACCACTTTTTCGACGCGCCCTCTTCGCAAGCTCAAGATGCCTTTATTCAACATCTCTATCGCTTCGAAGAATGGCATTACACTATCCCTACTTCACCAAAGGTCGTGGTACTCGACACACGAACTCGCCGCTGGCGGTCTGAATCTCGCATGAATAAACCATCGGGTTTGATGGATTGGGAAGCGATGATTGACTTCCACCAAGAGCTGGTGCATCAAGACAAAGTGATTATTGTTTCTGCCGCTCCCATGTTTGGTGTGAAATTCATTGAAGCCTTGCAGCGTGTGGTAACAATGCTTGGCAAACCGTTGATGGTCGATGCCGAAAACTGGATGGCGCATCCGGGCAGTGCCAATACGCTCATCAGTATTTTTACGCATACCAAAACACCAACCAACTTTGTGATTTTGTCTGGTGACGTTCACTACTCGTTCGCCTATGACATCAAATTGCGTTATCGAAAAAACAGCCCGAATATTTATCAAATCACCTGTAGCGGCATTAAAAACCAGTTCCCTACGCAACTGCTCACGATCTGCGATGGCCTAGACAGAATGCTTTACAGTCCGCGTTCACCACTCAACTGGTTTACGAAACGTAAACGCTTGAAGATCTACAAACGCGCGCCAAGCACTCACAATTTTTATCGCTTGGTTAATCACAGTGCTATCGGAGAGTTACGCTTGAACGATGAAGGGAAACCGAGTCACATCGGCATTCTGACTAGCGACGGAGAGGAGATTAACTTCCCTCCAACTCGCGCAGAAGATAAAGGAAAATAACCTGTCAGTGCGGTGCTAAATTTGATAGGACACCTTGAGATTTACCGTATCTATTACCATCTTAAAAGAAAACAGCTTGGTGCTTACTATGTTTAATTCTCTTACTTCGTTGTTCAAACAACTTATCGACGGCTCGGATTTGAGCAAAACCAGTGCACTATCGCCAAACATGGCGATCGCATGTCTGCTGTGTGAAGTGTCTGGTGCGGATCATCTAATTGATGAAAAAGAAGAAAGCACAAAGCGTTCTTTACTGATGAAGTTGCTCGAGTTAAACGAGCAAGAATCGGAGCAATTACTTGCTCAGGCAAAAGAAAAAACGCAAGACGCTACCTCTTTGTACGATTTTACTTCCCAGCTTCGAGAACTCACACAAGAGACTCGCTACAACTTGATTAAGAGCATGTGGGAAGTCGCTTATGCCGATGGACAAATCGACCCACTTGAGGATGCCGTAATTCGCAAAACCGCAGAACTCTTGTACGTTGACCACAGCGATTTTATCCGCGCAAAACTGCAATCACAGTAACGCTGTGGCAATAAAACTTGTGCTCAATGCTCATTTTCTACCAATAAAAAAACGCGCATGACGCGCGTTTTTTCTTCAGCCAACGACATTGTTATTAAAATATTGGTCAAGGTATGAATGTGTTTGACAGCTTCTACACTAAGCTACATCCATGACAAAACAACAATGATTGGATGACGAATTAATTACAGCATGGTGAGCGCAAGCTTCGCTAGGTTGTGCGCGTCCACGTAGCCCGAGTGCTGACGCCCTTCCCACTCAATGCCTTTTGCTTCTTGCGCAGCTCGGTGGCCAATTCGCTTGTCTTTTAAACGGTTTTGAATACGGTACAGCGTCGCGAGATTGATGAATTCCGTAAACGGCGCTTCAATGCCTTTTTGTTTACACTCTTCAAGAAGAATGACATCGTCACGCCCCCAAGAAGCATAAATCTTGTTGCGACCACCAAAGTTCTTAATCATAGATTTGATTACTTCGGCCAATGGTCTGCCTTGCTTTTCGATTTTACGCGGCGTGATGCCCGTCAGCTCGGCACAAAACAGTGACACTTCATCATGTTCTGGCTTCACGTAGTATTGAGCACGCTTGACGATCTCGCCTTTAGACAAATCTATTTCAGCTAACCCTACTTCGATGATCTCTCCCGTGCGGCCGACGCCATTCTCGCTCCAGCAGCACATTTCTAAATCGAAGCAGACGATACGGTTATGGTTCATAGCTTGTCTTGGTTCCTAGCGTAAATTTGAAAGGGTGCGATTCTACCGCAACACTATGAAAAACTCGAATTTGCGCGCTGATTTAATCACCGATCGACACGGTATTGCGGCCATTTTCCTTACTTAAGTACAGTTGAGCATCCATTTTGTGGTACAAGTTTTCCGGATCTTCGTCGTGATGAACTACCGCACCAATACTCAATGTGCAAATTATAGACGCCTCTTCATAGTCAAATGACGAGCTCGCCACGATGCCGCGTAATTTTTCAAGATACGCTTCTAGCTCTTCTGTGTCCGTCACCGTGGAAAGAATACAAAACTCATCTCCACCTGCGCGATAGAATCGGTCACCCGCATTTAAGTTGGCATTAACCAATTTCGTGACATGAAGTAACGCTTCATCACCCGCCAAATGGCCGTGCTTATCATTAATCACTTTAAAGTGGTCAATATCGAAACCAACCAAAGAGAACGGTTTACCGCTATTAATTTGATTGAGCAAATTGTCGTTAAATACTCGACGGTTCAACAATTGCGTCAGAGGGTCTAACTCGGCCATGCGTTTAAGCTCAACCGTTTTAATATCAAGCATTTCGGCTAAACGTTCTTTTTCTCGTGACTGTAAGTTAACTATGTAGCTGATCAAAAACGCAATCAGAAGACCTGCGATGGTCGTTCCCGTTAAAATGGAGCGCTCCCAAGCAGACACGGCATCTGAAAGTTTGAAATCAATTCGCCATTGTCGATTAGGCAGCTGAATCGTTCGGCTGATCACTTTACCGCTGATCCGATCCCAGTTTTCACTTTGAAACAAAAACGGGTCATCAGAGGCATCAAAGCCTAAGTCTTCCACTCTGACCGACATCTCAAGTTCCGTCGCTGTCTTAGTGATAAGTTCTTCGAAATAAACAGTGCTACGAATCACACCTGTGACCACACCCAACAGGTTTTTATTCTCGAAGTCAAAGACCGGGTGATATACCAGCAAGCCCGATTTGGGGATGGATTTGTCGTAGCCGTCTTGAAGCAGACGAACTTTATCGGAAACATTTGCGCGTTTGTGCGTCGAGATGTCGTCAAAGATCAAATCAAAACGCTTTCGAGAGAAGTAAAAACCAAGTAAAGATAAGTTGGCTTGGGTTCTTGGGTAGATGTCCGTTGCAACGTAAACAGGAGTGTTGTTTTCTAGAATGTAGCCAAAGGTTTTGGGCTGATCTTTTGGAACAGTAAAGATTTGGTAATCTGGGTATGTTTGACGCATTTTAGCAATGTGCGCGTCTAAATCTTCTCGCTCTACTCGTTGCATCCACTGCAAACCAATCAAACTGTGCGAGCTATTGATAACCTGCTCTGCATAAACGGGAAATGCTGACCAATAAGAACTGTCTATAGAATGATAAAAATTGGCCCCCGCTCCGATAAATTTCAAATCATTTTCAACATTTGCTTTTAGAGATTCAGCTTGTCGATCTGCAAGGGTTGCAAAAGTAGCGAGGGTATATCGTTGCTGAATTTGGTAGGCCACACCAACTACGCCTGCAGTGACGAGGAGCGCCGCTACAAAAGCAGAAATGGAATCAGAGTGTCTCTTTATAAAGCTCTTTTGAGCAGTGCTTGTGGTCATCTCGTCTACTGATATTTCCGTAAGTTAAACTTCGGTATTTAGGGAAATACTGCGTTACCAGCGAATAAACATCAAGCAGCAACCTACCAAGCTTAGTCCAATCGTTGATTTTTCACGCTGATCGTACGGTATATTCACGAATTATTACAGCCTTAGGCCTTGAATATGCTACCATCCGTCATCATTTTAATGTCTAAACTTGGTGCAAGATCGCAAAGACGATCGCTTTTAGTCAATAAATTGAGCCAACACTGAGCACCGAGCAATCAATAGAAAGAGAAAAAACGTCATGAACATTGATTTGAACCTAATTCCTCAAACGTTCGATATGCTGCACGCAGGCCTTGCTGCTTCGAGCGTATTGCTTCTTCTGATCGCAGTATCACGCAAATCAAAAGTGATTGAGAAAGTGGTAGAGAAACCTGTCGAGAAAATCGTCGAGGTTGAAAAGCCAGTCGAGAAGATCGTTGAAGTGGAAAAGGTTGTAGAAGTAGAGAAAGTCGTAGAAAAAGTGGTGGAAGTTGAATCAAAACTTGCAACAGCTTCTACTGATTCTGCAATGCAGCTGCTTTCTATCATGCAGCAAGAAGCGCGTCTAATCGACTTCTTGAAAGAAGACCTAACTTCGTTCTCTGATGAAGAAGTAGGCGCTGCGGCTCGTGTTATCCACACTGGCGGTCAAAAAGTATTGAACGATTACGTGACACTTGCGCACGTTCGTAACGAAGAAGAAGAAACTCGTATTACGGTTGAAGAAGGCTTCAACCCACAAGAAATCCGCCTAACTGGTAACGTGACAGGCAGCGCGCCGTTCCAAGGCACTCTAGTTCACAAAGGTTGGAAGGCAACGTCTATGAACCTGCCTAAACTGGCTGAGAACTACGATGCTTCTGTGATTGCTCCAGCTGAGGTTGAGCTGTAATGGAACACATGAACCAAGAAAACCTTTCTCAAGAGACAGCGCAAGAGCAACAGTCTCCTAAATTCAGTGTTGGTATCGACTTAGGTACCACTCACTGCGTAATGTCTTACGTTGATACTCAAGACGAAGACGCTCGTGTACAAGTCATGCCTATCCCGCAGCTAACAGCTCCGGGTACTGTAGAAACTCGCAGCCAATTAGGCTCGTTCCTATACCAGCCGCATGAGCATGAAATGAACCCGCAATCACGCGTTCTTCCATGGTCGAGCGAACCAAAGGCACTTGTCGGTGCGATTGCTCGTAACCTAGGTTCAAAAACACCAATTCGTTTAGTTGCTAGTGCAAAATCTTGGCTTTGCCACGCTGGTGTAAACCGTCGTGACGCATTCCTACCAGCAGGTAGCCCAGAAGAAGTGGAAAAAGTATCCCCTCTTCGCGCGACAGAGCTATACCTTGAGCACCTAAAAGACGCTTGGAATCACGCGAATCCAAACCACAAACTTGCCGATCAAGACGTTACCATTACGGTTCCAGCTTCTTTCGATCCTGCGGCTCGTGACCTGACAGCCGAAGCTGCACGCAACGTTGGTTTTGTGCACCTAACGCTTCTAGAAGAGCCTCAAGCTGCGCTTTACAACTGGATTGATAACAGCAACGACAAATGGCGCGACGAAGTTGAAGTTGGCGACATCGTGCTTGTGGTCGATATCGGTGGTGGTACAACCGACCTTTCTTTAGTTGAAGTAACAGAAGACGAAGGCAACCTAACTTTGAATCGTATCGCGGTAGGTGAACATATCCTACTTGGCGGTGACAACATGGACCTTGCACTTGCGTACCGCTTGAAGATGAAGCTAGCGCAAGAAGGCAAAGAGCTACAGCCATGGCAAGTTCAGGCGATGACGCACGCATGTCGTGATGCTAAAGAAGCGCTATTGAACGACAGCGAGCTTCAGTCAGTGCCAATCGTTGTACCAAGCCGCGGTTCTAAACTGCTTGGTGCAACGCTGAAAACTGAACTGACTCAAGAAGAAGTACAACAAACATTAGTTGACGGTTTCTTCCCTCAAGTTGCGATTACAGACCACCCTGTTCAACGTAACCGTGGTGCACTAACACAAATGGGGCTGCCTTACGCACAAGATGCGGGTATTACTCGCCACATTGCAGCATTCTTGTCTAAGCAAGCACACGCGCAAAGCGGCGGAGAATCAGCGCAAGCTCAAGATTTCAACCCATTTGCAAACATGCCAGGTATGCCTGGCGCGGATGCAGCGCAATCGGCTGACTTCATCAAGCCAACTGCAATCCTATTCAACGGCGGTGTTCTGAAATCGAAACTTCTAGCAACTCGTCTAGAAGACACGATCAACGAATGGCTACTAGAAGCAGATGCAGAAATGGCGAAACGCCTAACAGGTGTGGATCTAGACCTTGCGGTTGCTAGCGGTGCGGCTTACTACGGCTCTGTGCGTCGTGGTCAAGGTGTGCGTATCCGTGGTGGTATTGCTTCGGCGTACTACGTGGGTATCGAAAGTGCGATGCCTGCGATTCCGGGCATGGCGCCTCCAATGGAAGCACTTTGTGTCGCACCATTTGGCATGGAAGAAGGCTCAAGCGTTGACGTACCAAGCCAAGAGTTTGGTTTGATCATCGGTCAGCCAGTTAACTTCCAATTCTTCGGCTCAACCGTTCGTCGTGATGACCTAGCAGGTACTCACCTTGACTACTGGGCACCTGAAGAGCTTGAAGAGCTACCAGAAATCCAAGTAACGCTGCCTGTATCTGAAGGTCGTCGTGAAGGTGAAGTGGTTCCAGTAACTCTTGCTTCTCGCGTCACAGAGCTTGGCACGCTTTACTTAGAAGCCATCGCCGCAGATAACGGGCAAAAATGGCATGTTGAGTTCGATGTGCGCGAAGACGCGAAAAGTGACTCAAAGGAAGAACAATAATTAGAAGTCAAACGGCATCCAATCGGGTGCCGTTTTTAAATACACGAAGGTTTGGTTTTGTATGGCATCTCCTCGTTTCCTTGTTGGCATTGACCTTGGCACCACAAACACTGTGGTGGCCTACTGTGAAATAACCGACAACCTTGAACAATCCGAAGTATCCCTATTTGACATTGACCAACTGATTGGTCCGGGCGAAGTCGTTCGTAAACCACTTCTGCCCTCTTTCCGCTATCATCCAGCTGTAGGTCAAATCTCCCCTTCTGACCTCACTCTTCCTTGGGACAACGAACCTGTTGCCGGCGACATTAACAATGTAATCGTTGGTGAATGGGCTCGCGAATTAGGCGCGAAAGTAGAAGGCCGTCAGGTATCCAGCGCGAAAAGCTGGCTCTCACATCAAGCGGTTGATCGTAACTCAGACATTCTTCCTTGGGCTGGTGCGCAAGACGTGGATAAAGTCTCGCCAGTTATTGCCAGTGCAAGTTACCTCAATCACATTCGTCAAGCATGGAACTACCGTCATCCAAGTAACAAACTCGAAGATCAAGACGTAGTTGTCACCGTTCCGGCATCATTTGATGAAACCGCGCGTAAACTGACACTTGAAGCCGCCGAGCTTGCTGGCTTGAAAAAAATCGTCTTGCTCGAAGAGCCACAGGCGGTGTGTTACGACTGGTACGCACGCCACCAGCAAACCGCGGCTAACGAATTAAAAGATCTGCCACTAATCCTTGTTTGCGATGTGGGTGGTGGTACAACAGACTTAAGTCTTATCGAAGCTAAGTTCACTCATGACGACTTAGCACTTGATCGTATTGGCGTTGGTGAACACTTAATGCTAGGGGGTGATAACCTCGACTTAGCGTTAGCGCACCTTGCTGAAAGTCGCTTCAGTCAAAACAAAAAACTCACTGCAGCAAGCCTGACTAAGCTGATTCAACAAACTCGTAAAGCCAAAGAAAACCTGCTCTCAACAAGCGCGCCTGACGAAGTAAAGATCACCATGCTAGGCAGTGGTTCTAAGCTGCTTGGGGGCACAAAGAGTATTGCTCTAAGCAAACAAGAAGTGCACCAAATCGCATTAGATGGCTTCTTCCCGCTTTCTGATTTCAGTGAAGTACCAGACAAACGCCGCAGCGCGGTTGTCGAGTTTGGTCTTCCATACGTTGCTGACCCAGCCGTCAGTAAGCACGTTGCCGAGTTCTTAACTCAACATCAGCAAGTGTCTCGCACCGCTCTTGGCATTGAAGACGACAAACAAAACGCGATCCCAGTTGGCTTATTGCTGAACGGTGGCGTGTTCAACAGTGATCTGGTAACTGAACGTGTCACAACCCTACTTTCTGACTGGCGCGGCGCACCAGTTACGGTATTAGATAACCCACATCCAGATTGGTCAGTCGCACTAGGTGCTGTTGCGTTTGGTAAAGCGCGTCGTGGCGCACAACTGAAAATTGGCGGTGGTGCTGCACGCTCTTACTTCTTGCATCTACAAGAAAAAAACAAGATGGGCAAAGCGCTCTGTTTGCTCGCAAAAGGCACAGAAGAAGGTCACGAGATCCGCTTAAGTGGTCGTCGTTTCTCGCTTACCCTAGGTGAGCCCGTTCGCTTTAACTTGCTGACTTCTACCCACGACACCTTAACCAATAACACCGCTATTCAAAACGGCGTGATGGTTGATGTTGACCCAGACTTGTTTGCTCCGCTACCGCCTTACATCACCACACTTGAAGGTGAAGGCGCAGAGCTACAAGCCAACCAGAAAGAGCGTGTCGAAGTGCAATTGGCTTGTCAACTAACAGAAGTTGGCACTCTTAAGATGGAGTGTGTCAGCGCCGAGGACGACAAAAAACGTTGGGAACTCGAATTTGAAGTTCGCAATAAACAAACCGATGAGGGTGAGGAAATTCAGCTTCATCCAAGATTGAACGAATGCAAGGAACTGATAGCTCGCCTGTACAGTGGTAACAAGAAAAGCGCAGAAGGCAATGAGATCAAAACCTTAGCGAAAGATCTTGAGAAAAAACTCGGCAAACGCGATGAGTGGGATTTCACCACACTCCGTCAGCTTTTCGATACTTTTGCGCAAGGTCGTAAGCGTCGTCGTCGCTCTGAACAACATGAGAAAAACTGGCTTCGTTTGGCTGGCTTTGCACTGCGTCCGGGCTTTGGCGATCCAACCGACTCTTGGCGTATTGAGCAAGTTTGGGGACTGTACCAGCAGAACATTCAGTTCAAAAACCATCAAGGCTGGACAGACTGGTGGGTATTCTGGCGACGTATCGCGGGCGGTCTAAGCCAAGAACAACAAGAAACCATTTTGGCAGACATCGCAAAATATCTGCATCCCGGCGCGATGAAAAATCCGCAGTCAGCAAAAGCAGCTCAGGAGATGGGTTACGAATCCATGGTGCGCCTTTCAGCCTCTCTGGAGCATCTAGAAGTGGAAGATAAAGTCCTGCTGGCGACGTGGTTCTTAAGCAAAGCCATCAACCAAAACCAGTTTGAACAAGCACACTGGTGGGCGATGGGACGTTTGGCTTCTCGCACACCGCTTTATGGCAGCCAGCACAACGTCATTCCTCGTGAACAAGCTGAGCAATGGTTACCTAAGCTTTTGGAACAAAATTGGCTGAAAGAACCAATGATCGCTTTCGCAGCCGTAATGATTTGTCGTAAGACGGGTGACCGATTATTCGATATTTCTGACGACTACCGGGAACAAGTTCTAACAAAACTCAAACAGAGCAAAGTACCTGAGTCGTGGGTATCGCTGGTTGAAGAAGTGAAAGAGCTTTCAGAAAGCGAATCAAAACGTGTCTTCGGTGATGCTTTACCAAGCGGTTTAACGCTGGTTCATCATTAAATCCACTTTACAAAAGAAGACGAGTTAAACGTACAAAGCCCTTCCGACGAAGGGCTTTGTTTATCGCATTCTTTTGGTTTTGACCGCGCACAACGCGCTAATTCATTTCTGTCGTAATCACCACATCGCGCGTTTCGTTATCCATATCACTAATACCGACCACCGACACTTCTCTGTCCGATAGAGTCTCAATTAGGCTGTCTTCTAATCCACCATCAGCAAGCCAAGAATAGAATTTATCCGCAATACGCTCCGAACCTTCTCCGACAAACGTTAATGTGACCTTCTTCATTTGTGACACTCCATCAATTTACGATTCAGCCACTTAAGCGTAGTATGTTTCCTAAATATCGACATACACTAAGGTTAACTTCTTTTATGAGTATCGAAAAATTTGACGCCATCTATCAACGTGCCGCCGAACGAAAAGGTGGAGAAGATCAGCTCGAAGCACTGCTGTCGCATCCATTAAGTAAAGAAGAGTTAGCTGCCATTCCAAACGACCGTTGGTTAGCGGCATTTTCGATGAAGGTATTTCAAAGTGGCATCTCGTGGAGCGTAGTTCGTAAGAAATGGCCGAACTTCGAAGAGGTCTTTTTCGGCTTTAAGATTGAACCATTGCTGATGCTGTCTGACGAACAATGGGAAACCAAAGCGACCGATGAGCGCATTATTCGCCACCTAACGAAAGTGATGTCGATTCCTGCCAATGCTCGAATGATCCACGAAGCATCAATCCAGCATGGGTCATTTGGCAAAATGGTTGCAGATTGGCCTCAGGAGAAAATCACTGAGCTTTGGGCGTATCTAAAAAAACATGGCAACCGTTTGGGCGGTAATACAGGGCCATATACTTTACGTCAAATGGGTGCTGATACGTTTATTTTGTCTAACGATGTGGAAGCATACTTGCGCAATTGCAAAATCATCGAAGGCGGAAAAGACACCAAAAAATCTCACGATGCAGCAACCCAAGCGTTTATGCAATGGCAAAAAGAGAGCGGTCGTATCCTCACCGAAATCAGTCAAATCATTGCATTTAGTACCGGTGATAATCGACTCTAACGACAAGTTGATAAGCACATTGGCTCTTATCACAGTGTGCTTTTGCTGGCCATATCTCTAGCTCCACTCTTGGCTTCATTAAACTTCAACCACCTTCCCATCTTGAGAATTACAAATAATTGTCGTATCGATAAAATTAATTTTTCATACAATATTTTTATTTATCAAACACCTACCTATGGTTGATGTTTTATTAGGCATGTTTTATTGATTCTGCTCAATTGCATTGCCTATTCAAACTGACTAGGATACACGCCCTTCCTGAGTGAACTATCAAAAATAAAATCGAGAAACTTGCTCGAGTTTCTCAACAGTTCACGAACATTCTCGACAATTATATTCATTTCATGATTTTTAGCGCACTTGAGCGCTGATTGAAACGACCATTGCTCCGTACTCGAAAGATTTCGTATTCGCGCTTTCTTACGTGGAGTTATTTATTTCATCAAGGTTGGTCAAACGGATGATGCCCCTTGAATGCATTTACTGGAGGACAAAAAATGCCAAAAGGTCTAATGCTGACTGACTTAGCCATCGCAGGCTTACTTTTGATTGTAGCGAAAGTGATTCGCGTGCACACGCCATTGCTACAACGCATGTACATTCCATCTGCTGTATTGGCAGGTTTATTTGGTCTCGTGTTTGGCCCTGCCATGCTCGATCTATTACCGTGGACAGACACGTTTACCGCTAACGCAAGCCTATTAACCGCTGCACTTTTTTCTGCGTTAGGGTTAGCAACGGATGTTCCATCCCCAAAAATTGTCGCACAACGCGCAGGCTCGTTATGGGCATTTAACCAAATTGCTTCTGTCTCACAGTGGTTATTTGCTGCAATGTTTGGCCTGCTCTTAACTACATTTTTCTGGCCAGAAATCAATCCTGGCTTTGGCGTAACAATGTCTGCGGGTTTCATGGGTGGTCATGGTTCAGCCTCAGTTGTGGGAGATATTTTCACGGGTCTTGGTTGGGAAGATGGCTTCACGCTTGGTTTGACCTTTGCGACAGTCGGTATCTTCATCTCAATTTCCATCGGCATGCTGATGCTTCAATTTGCTCTAAAAATGGGTTGGATTCGAAGCTTTACAACTTTTGACAGCATGGATGAACATGAACGAAAAGGTCTTGTAAGACCAACAGAACAAGAACCAGTGATGAAAGACACAATGTCTTCACTCTCTGTGGATTCATTTGCTATTCACGCAGCCCTTGTCGTCGTCGTTACGGCTTTCTCTTATGTCGCAGCAAACTACTTATCGTCGTTCCACGACAAAGTACAAATTCCGACATTTGTAACGGGCTTTTTGGGCGGAATGCTCGTACGAATTGTCGCGAAACAAACCAAAGCGTCACGATACCTTTGTGATGGAGCATTTAAGCACGCGGCTGGTATCAGCACCGACTACCTGATCATATTTGGTATTTCAGCAATCAAAATTACTGTTCTTGCTCAGTACCTTGCGCCAATGATCGTACTCGCCATTGGTGGCATCGCATTTACGTTGTGGCTGATCTTCTGGGTTGCGCCTCGAATTATGGGCGATGATTGGTTTGAAAAAGGCATATTCTCCTGGGGCTGGCTAACAGGCACAGTTGCAATGGGCATCGCGCTATTGCGCATTGTTGACCCTAAAATGCGTAGCAAAGTTCTGGATGACTACGCCATTGCTTATGTACCTGGTTCAATTACGGATATCTTTATCATCTCTCTGATGCCTATCGCGATGTATAACGGTATGGAGTGGCAAGCACTTGGTGTCGGCTTAGCTTATATCGCAGTAGTCCTGTTCATCTGGAGATTTGTATTTAAACGCAGTGGCCAAACGGTAACGGACGCGTCTTAAGTACTCCGGCTCGGGAGATTTTTCCTCCCGAGCACATCTTTATTCATCTTTTTCCTTTTTACTCCTCTCTTTAAAATCCCAATTGAGAAACCGCTTCAATCTCTAATGAACAAATAAGCAACTTGTTTTATATATGAGATTTGCAATAGCAGTCACACCTTCTCATTCTTTTTTAATACCGATATAACCCCATTTTTATTCCAGAATAGCAGCCTATAAAATGACAAAACTGGAGGCTGGTTGTGCGTGGTTCACGAGGATTTACCCTTATCGAGTTAATAATGTGCATCATCATTCTTGGTGTTGTTGGCGTTGTTGCCCTGCCCAAGTTCCTCGGAATACAAAAAGACGCACGAATTGCCGTTTTGTATGGCGCAAGAGAAGCGCTAATGACAGCCAACAACCTTGTTTACACTAAAGCCGTTATTCAGTCTCAAGAGAACATCAACTCAGAAGACACGCGAAACATCGACTTAGATAACGACGGAGTAAACGATCTTATTGGTTACTTTGGGTTAATCAAAAACGTGATTCCAGCAAAAGAGCTTGCCGGTTTTGACCCACAACTCACCATCAACAAATGGTACGGCGCCGATTCAGAGACTGAACCCTACTTCCTTATCGGCTTTGCCAACAAACCCGTGAGCATCCATCACCTGTGTTATGTCGAAGTGTACTACCCTAAAACACCAGGCGGACAACTTCGCTATGGAATTCAAACTGAAGACTGCTAAAAACCCTCCCAAACAAGCTTCAAAATTGTACATTTTGAAGCTTTCTACTTTTAGCGCTAACTTACGCGCCAAAACCTCAACTTAACATAGATTTCACATAATATTGTTGCATGGTTTTCTTGCAGCGAGAAAGCAAGTAATTCCTGAGCGCATATATTCAAAATCGACACAATCTGTTGTTTTCTTCTTCGCTCAAAAATTGTGCTTGTAAACTCATCATTTCGCTCAATAATAGTTCCATAACAAATTCAATAATTTAAAGCAGGAGGCGTAATGAGAATTTTCTGGCAGCTGCGTTGGTATTTCCGACAAAAATGGAAACATTATGTGGGTTCCATTCTTTTATTTGCAGTAATCTCTGCCCTTCAGCTGGTTCCACCCAAGGCAGTCGGAGTGATTGTCGATGGCGTTGTTGATAACACATTAGAAACAAACACGTTAATCATGTGGTTGTTAGGCCTTATTGTTCTACTTTTCACCATCTACGGGTGCAGAATCCTCTGGCGTATATGGCTATTTGGTGCGAGTTGGGAACTTGGAACCATTTTACGCAACCGCCTTTACCGCCACCTTTCGACTCAACCTCCCCGCTTTTTTGAACGATACAAAACTGGCGATTTGATGGCGCGCGGCACGAACGACGTAAGAAACATCGTTATGACAGCTGGCGAAGGGGTATTAACGGCAGCCGACTCGGTTATCACAGGCATAGCAGTATTGATCATCATGGTCACGCAAGTCAGTTGGAAACTGACCGTTATGGCCCTGTTGCCAATGCCATTTCTCGCGGTAATTATTTTCTTTATCGTCCGCATTCTTCACCAACGTTTTCGTGTCGCGCAGGAAGCATTCTCTTCGATGTCCGATATGACGCAAGAATCCCTAAATGGTGTGCGAATGCTGCGTGCTTTTGGTTTAGAAAACCAAGAGCAACAACGATTTGAAGATGTCGTTGACGATACCGGTGCTAAAAACATCGCGGTAGCAAGAGTAGATGCGCGCTTTGACCCTGCGATTCAGTTGACGATTGGTCTTTCGTTTCTTCTTAGTGTGGCGGCAGGCGCGTATCTGGTCGACAAAGGCGAAATCACTCTTGGTGATTTGACAGCCTTCACCATGTACTTGGGTTTGATGATTTGGCCAATGCTAGCGTTCGCATTCTTGTTTAACATCTTAGAGCGCGGTTCTGCCGCATGGAATCGGCTACAAGAAATCTTCGATGAACAACCAGAGATCATTGGTGGTACACAACCTCTAGATAACAAACCATTACCGCTACACATCAAGATTGACGCGTTCCATTGGAGTAAAGAACTCCCACCAGCTCTTGCCGCTGTGGACGTAACGTTAGAGCCAGGGAAAATGCTCGGAATTGCAGGCCCAGTAGGCAGTGGCAAATCGACGTTACTCACCCTGCTATTGCGTCAACATGATTTAGAAAATGGCACCATTCAGTTTGGCGATGTCAAAATCAAAGACGCTATCTTACCTCAATGGCGTAATCGCTTTGCGGTTGTGAATCAGAGTCCATTTTTGTTCTCAAAATCGATCTTTGACAACATCGCTCTTGGTAATCCTCAAGCAACAAAGGAGCAAGTTTATCAAGCAGCGAAATTGGCGTGTATCCACGACGATATAGAGAAATTCCCTGACGGATACCAAACCGAAGTTGGCGAAAAAGGCATTACTCTTTCTGGCGGTCAGAAGCAGCGTATTGCGATTGCACGCGCCATGCTTCTCAACGCTCAAGTGTTAGTTTTAGATGATGCCCTATCCGCCGTAGATGGTCGAACCGAACACCAGATTCTCAAGAACCTTGAAACATACTACCGTGATCAAGCGTTGATCGTTATCGCACACCGATTAACCGCATTGGAAGCGGCTGATGAAATCATCGTTCTTAATCATGGCCATGTCACCGAGCGAGGAAAACATCATTCTCTACTCGAACACCAAGGCTGGTACGCAGAAATGTTCCAGTACCAAAAACTCGAACAAGCAATGGAGGAGTAATCAATGAAACAAACCAGTACATTTAAGCGGTTGTTGTCTTATCCATTGTCTCAGCCGAAGCCAATGATAAAAGGCTTAGCTTTGCTGTTTATCGCGGCGTTAGCGAGTGCGAGTGGCCCTTGGTTGATCCAGTATTTTATTGATGAACACATTGCCAAAGGCGACTACTCTCGTAACGTATTGATTGCTTTAGCGTTGGGCTACGTGTCACTTCAAGTCATTTCAGCAACGTTCCAATATCTTCAATCGTTGCAATTTAGCATGGTGGCAACGAACACGATCAAAACCATTCGCAAGCAAGTGTTTTCGGGAGTGATCAAACAGCCACTTTCTGCGTTTGACTACACGCCTGCTGGTAAGCTTGTTTCTCGAATCACGAATGATACAGAATCACTTCAGCAGTTTTACGAGTTGTTAATCGCGACCGTGGTTAAGAACGTTGTGATGATCGTGGTGATGTTGGGTGTCATGTTCTTCATGAGTTGGAAGTTGACGCTGGTTGTTCTCGTCCTGTTACCGATCGTAATTGGCTTTATGTATCTGTTTAAACAACTCAGTACCGAGAGTTATCGCAGAATGCGTGACTTGCTCACGGACATTAACGCCAACTTAAGCGAATCAATCCAAGGGATGAGCGTGATTCAGCTGATGCAACAAGAAGAGCGCTTTAACAAACAATTTAACGAACTCACTGCTGAGCATTTGGTCGCATCCAAAAAAGTCATTCGCTTAAACGGGTATCTGCTGCGGCCTCTCATGGATCTGTTGGCTGGCCTTGCCCTACTCTGCTTAGTTGCCATCTTTGGCTTTAATGGTGTCGAGTTGATTGGTGTCGGTGTACTTTATGCGTTCATCAGTTATTTGGCGCGTGTGACCGAACCTCTGATTGAAATGACCCAACAACTTGCACTTTTACAACAAGCGTTGGTGTCGAGTGAACGTGTTTTTGAGTTGATTGATGCGAAGCCACAAACTTACGGTGACGATCATAAACCACTTAAAACGGGCTCAATTGAGCTAAGTAATCTGACGTTCAGTTATGATGGTAAGCAAGATGTATTGAAAGACATCTCCTTGAAAGCCGCTCATCAAGATTTTATCGCGCTGGTCGGCCATACGGGCAGCGGCAAGAGCACGTTAGCATCTTTGCTCATGGGCTTTTATCCAACCAATGTGGGCAAGTTATTGATTGATGGGCGGCCACTTAATATATTGGGTAAAGACGTACTTCGCAAAGACGTAGCAATGGTTCAACAAGATCCGCACATTCTCCCAGCCTCTGTACGTGAGAACATTTCTCTTAGCCGAGCAGTGAGCGATGAGCAAATATGGGATGCGTTAGATAAGGTAGGTTTGTCGGAGCAAATTCGCCGCTATCCAAACGGCTTAGACACTCAACTCGGTCAAGGTGAAACCAACCTTTCGGCAGGTCAAAAGCAATTACTTGCGTTAGCCCGAGTGTTAGTAGCTAAACCAAAAATCTTAATTTTGGATGAGGCAACGGCAAACATCGATTCAGGAACTGAGGCTCTCATTCAAAAAAGCTTAAAAGTTTTGCGCCAGAACATGACGTTAGTGGTCATTGCTCACCGACTGTCCACCATATTGGATGCAGACCAAATTGTGGTTCTACACCATGGTGACTTGGTCGAACAAGGCACGCATAAAGCCTTATTGCAACAAAATGGTCGCTACGCTCAAATGTACCAGTTACAACAAGCGAATAGACACCTTCAACAGATTGAGCAAGAAGATGCTAAACAACTAGAAGAAGCTGTTTAAGCACTGTACAAGCCACCTGAAAATCGCAATGCAGGTGGCTCCATTTAGTTAAATCCATTCACAATTTAAACTAATTTTTTATTTCTTACCTATTATTGACATAACCCCTCGCTATATAACGCAAGGTCATTGTAAAATCGTAACGAACTTCAGCTCAACTTCTTGCCGATGACTCGGTGAGCTGATTACCTATTTCTCATATTGCATATTAATCTCATGACACAAGTCCATGGACAAAGATAAGTTTACTAACATCTATCGCTTGCCTGGTTCGATTCAAATTCGTATCGGTAAATGGCAAAAAACGTTCCGCGGCACCTCTGATTTGGTTTTACATCAGGCGCTAATGGAGCGTAATAAACAGTTAAAAAAACCAGACTTTCTACCTAAAGGCTGGTGTGTTACTCCTATTGACGAAAACGACATCACCATTACGCACCACGGTAAGTACATCCAAACAGTCATGCGTACCATGTTAGATAGAAAGGTATCGTATAAGCGGCTGTTCATGTCGCGTATGAATGCAGAAGATGGTGAAAAGGCACTTCGAAAATACAAATTGGAGTGGGTTCAAAAACACAATCAGATTGCGAAAAAATACAACCAAATCAAGAAAAAGCAGTACATGAATTTTGCAAGGGAAGAAGAAGAAACACTCTACCCTTCCATTCCAAAAGGCGAGTTCGACAAAACACTGTGGAACAAATTGGTTATATCCACTTTTGGTCCAGAGAAGAAATACAAAAATCCTCACTTTGTACGCAAAGCAGACATCTAATTAAACACCCCTAAATTTAGGGGTGTTTATCTACACGTTAATACAATAAAAATGCAAGACTGATATTCAACTCAAGTAAACTCGAGATACTTGAGTTCTCGTTTTTGACCTATGGCGTTGAAGGATTGAAATGACGCCATAGCGGTTAATTTAATGACGAGCGTCAGCGCCAAATTCTACTTCTTTATAGATATCGGCCAGTGACTTCTTACCTTGTTTGTCTTTGGCTGAACGCTTTTTCTTTGCATGATAGTGATATTCTTGCTCCTGAAGTGCTTCTTCGTGCTCTTTCGCTGACTGCACAAACTCAGGGTTCGCAAGTGCTTGTTGGCGTAAGCGGTTTACTCTCTCAAGGGTTTCCCACAACATACTTCACCTCCAAACCAGATACTGTATATAAAAACAGTATTGTTTATAATTTCCTCCTAGTCAATATTCGTACTCCTTCGTTTACGGGGATTACATCAGCCCTAAGCCTGTGTAGTGCTCAGGATATTTATGGATGATTTGTTTTAGATAATTTTGATGCTCACGCAGCGCGTTGACACATTCTCTGGACAACAATCCTTGATACACCCATTTCTCCAACTCAAGCAAGGCGTAAGGTATCGACCAAGCTTGGCGATATGGGTGATGAGTCGTAAGCACATCGAATGCGTTAGCCACCGCAACGATTTGCGCTGCAATTGGGATCGCCTCTTTCTTCAAACCGTACGGATAACCAGAACCATTAAGGTTTTCGTATTGGTACGTAATCATCTGCAAAAACAGCGTCACGCTTGGGTGAACTGGATTACCAATACGCGCCACTATATCGTCTGCAGATTCGATACACTGCTCGATATGTTGAAGAAGAATCGCCTCCTGCTCTCTCGTGTAACGTGTTCTACTACAGGCTATTTCTATCGGCAGTTGAATATCGCTCAATGCATGAAACTGCGCAAACGTACCAATATGCTCAACCGTTTCGTCATTGAAATGATGATGATCCGCGAGTTGTGTGGCGATTAACTGGCTGTAATATTTCATCCGTTTAGTATGGGCATAATATTCTGGCGAATAACCCGGCATCATACCCTGCATTCGATCGGCAAGCGTTTCGATGGCATGAACGACATGATCCTCAGACTCAACAGCAAATTGAACCATCTCAAAATAAGGCTTAAGTCCATTCAATGCTTCAAGCTTAAAAGCTTGGGGCTGGGCAGAATTTAAAAAGACAAATCCGGTAAAGGCTTTGTTGTCATAGCAAGGAATCGCGACTGATGACTGATAGCCTTCTTTAAGCAGGGTTTGTATGCGGGAACAATGATTGATGTCGTGAATATCATCGACAATACGTGGTATTGCTTTTTCAGCGGAGATAGTAAGGTTGTGGAGCTTTCTAAACGGCGCCTCATGATGGGCCAAGCACCAAGTATCAAATTCACTTTCGGCGAAAGATTTGAGCATGTCTTGATGAGGATGATATTTCGCAAACGACACCCTATCGATACACGGCAAATGTGCCTGCATTCTATTCTTCAACGTTTGCAGTTGCTCATTAAGCGGTTTAGCAAACGGGTAAAAACTCCGGTGCGCCATACTTCACCTCCACACCCAAGTAGAGAAACCAGAAGAAAAAGCTCCTTTCTGTCAGAAATTTTGATGATCTTAGAGCGGCTTTTCCCCACTTAAATAATTGATATACCACAATCTAAGTGTACGAAATAAAAACAGTTTTCCGCCAATTTTTTCACCGAATATCTTACGGTAATTTGATCCAGATTAAAAAAGCCAACAGGTTTCCCTATTGGCTTTTCGCGTTCAATTTAAACAGTGGAACTAACCTAGAGCAGGTAATACACCTAAAGTAATTAGCACTTGCGCTAAAACGATGCCCGTACCCGCTATACCAGTGACGACCAGCGCTCCTTGCCCACCTGCGACACGATATTCACCTGAGAAATCATCGGAACGACGAACCTTGATCACCATGACAAGAGGAAGGAAAATCGCAAGAATAGCCAATGCAATTGCCGCGTAACCCAGCGCCATAATGAAGCCTTGTGGGTAAAAAAGCGCAAAACCAAGTGGTGGAGTAAACGTAATCACTGCAGCTAACAAGCGATTTGGTTTCTCACTTTTGCCTTTGATCGTATCACCTAAAAATTCGAACAAACCTAAGCTCACACCTAAAAACGAGGTGAGAAGTGCAAGGTCGGCAAATACACCTACAATGCTGCTCAAGTTGGATTTGTGAACAGTTTGAGATAATTGACCAATAAGTGCACTCAAGCCACCGTTTTCAATAAGCGCATCTTGGCTTACTACGCCTAAGGTAACGATTTGCCAGAAAATGTAGATAACTAAAGGAATCGTCGAACCAACAATAACCGCTTTGCGCAAAGATGACGTATCGCCATCTAGGTAGTTTACGATTGCAGGAATACTGCCGTGGAAACCAAACGATGTGAAAATCACTGGAATCGCCGCAACAATAAGTCCCTGTTCGATAGGCATGCTTAGCAAGTATGACTCGGTAACGTTTGGCGCTAAAAATGACAGTACCGCAACCATCGCGACTAGCTTTAACGCAAACAACACGCGGTTTACTTTATCAACTGTTCCTGTACCAATAGTCACCACTAAAGTAACGATCAGAGTGAAAATCACTGTCGCTGTCGGGCCAGAAATGTCTAACTCAAACCACTGAGATAAGCGGTCACCAAATTGGGCACCGCCACCAGCGATGTATGCCGCACACAATGAGTAGAACAAAAATAGCATCGCAAAACTGGCAACCCACTTACCCTTTTGACCAAGGATTTGTTTCGCCAAGGTATGAAGTGTTGCACTACTTTCAGCATATTGGTGAAGTTCAAGCATCAGTAACGCAGTAAAGGCCATCAATGCCCACAAACTCAACATGATGATCAGTGATGTAGTAAAACCAATGCCAGCGGAGGCAAGAGGAAGAGCTAGCATACCAGCCCCAATTGTAGTACCAGCAATAATTAGGGTACTACCAAACACTTTAGAACGACTCATTGTATATTTATCTTTACATCTTATTGGCGGTTATCAGCATCAGATCGGGCAACGGCGCACCAAAACTGACACCATCTTTGTAATAAACACGATATTGTAGGATCTTTGAGAGAAGATCAAGCAAAGTGTAAGGATAAAAAACCACGACCGTAAAATTATGTTTACACAATACAATCTAAGCGCTTATTTCTATCAATAAGCGAGCGCATTCTTCAGAATTCATAAACTTGGGAACGGGGTAATTCCAATGTGCCTCTTTCAGAATCAGGTCAACCAAGTCTTCGATATCATCTTGTTTTATGGCTGTTGTGCATTTTTCGATACCAATAGCATCGTACAAGGATTCAATCTGTACCAAGAAATGCTCAGCACTTGGTTTGTCTTTCGTATTGATATTGGTCTTCTCGGCAAGCGTTCTTAGCTCATCTTCAATTTCAGGCAAAGAGAACTTTAAGACGGGTAGCAACGCTAATCCATTTGCCATGCCATGTGGCAAACCATACCTTGCCCCTAAGTTGTGCGCAAAAGCATGCACGTACCCTAGACTTGCCTTGGTAAAAGCTAACCCTGCGTAGTAAGACGCCATGGCCATTTTGTATCGAGCTTCAATATCTCCCCCCTGAGCCACTGCTTTGGGTAAATAACGAAATATCAATTTGATTGCAGCGACTGAATACGCTTGAGTTTCTGGTGTCGCATTGCGCGAAATGTAGGCTTCTACCGCATGAGTTAACGCATCAATCCCTGTGTCAGCAGTGATTTTGGCTGGCAAACCGATAAGCAAGTCAGGATCGAGCGCGGCCATAATCGGCACCAGTTTCGGGTCCATCAAGGGCGTTTTTAAATGTGTGTCTGGGTCTGAAACCACTGCCGCGATCGTCACTTCAGAACCAGTGCCAGAAGTGGTTGGAATAACAAACAGAGGCGCTGGGGTTCGCCATACTTTGAAAAGTCCTGAGAGCTTTTTGATTGAGCGCTTGTTACTTACTCTTGCAGCAATCACTTTTGCACAGTCAATGGCAGATCCGCCACCTAACGCCAAAATGGCTTCCGATTGAGAGGCGTTGTAAACACGTAATCCATCTTCCACTTGATCGTAAGTTGGGTCTGGTTTTACTTCAGAAAACACGCCCACCTGTAAACCCAACCCCTGCGTTTGCTCCAAGACTTTACCTACCATACCGATTCGAACTAATCCCTCATCGGTCACTAGCAACAAACGTCGAAAACCTAGATCAGATATCGCCTCCAACAACTCAGATACGGCTCCCGAACCAGAAAACAGCGTCGGCCGTGGAAGTGGCAGCACATGCGCGGCGATTTTTAGCCCTTTGGTGTAACTGCGATACAAACAATGTTTCAACATACAAATTCCTTTTGAGTTGGAGCAATTAGTCTAGTAGTTTTTTCAGGCAACTCTTCTTTGCGGCTTCACAAATTCGCAATCGAGTCGTTTACCTTTTCTTCCTTTAACTCATTGAGCTAATTAAGAAACAAAATGGGGATATTTTCTTTCCTACAGTGACCACCACAATAGGTATTCCATCTGCACCGTCCTTACGAATTACATTGAGAGTGGCAGCAAAACGTGCACCGTCACTTTGAGGCCGAAAACCCTAAAGTCGTCTCTCCCCCTTTGTGTGCTGATGTTTTAGTCAAAAGTAGAAATAAGAATACGTTGCATCATGATTTATTGTCGTTTTCAAAGAAGTCAACCAAAGCAACAAGAATCTTTTAAAACCAATACTCAGCTCAAAGAACTGACGTTAAACAGTGAGCTTCGAGTGATATTCTTATGCAACTAGGATTATTATCTACGCCATAATTAAAATTACGTCCAAATAGCCCACCTTTAAGGGTTCTTTTCGCTGTCGCGCCCTTTCTCTAAATATCAGGCCATGATGTCGGTTTGCGTGGGCTTAAAAACATGTCGGTATAAATAATGAAGCATTCTTCCTCTCCCGATGCTATTGCGGGTTTTGAAGTCGATCTAAAACAAGCACTTATCTGGGTCGCCCGTGCACTCGACTATGTAGGTGTCGATGACACTCACCACAGTCACCGCGTCGCATACATCGCCTACCAATGTGCTCTAGCCTTAAATTGGGATTTAAAGAAAGCAGAGTTTTGTTACTTTGCAGGCATGATTCACGATTGTGGCGTCTCTGAAACGCAAGAACATAAAATGCTGCTGGACGAGCTCATCCCTCAAGATGCCAAAGCACACTGTCTGCGCGGCTACCAAACGCTCAAACAATGTCGCCTTTTAAGTCAATTTGCCGTTCCAGTGCTTTATCACCACACCCATTGGGATGAGCTGCAACATCTCGACCTGCCTGAATTCGAAAAAGACGTTGCGGCCCTACTCTACCTTTCTGATCGACTAGACTTCATGCGTGCACGCTATGTAATGAACTGCCACTGTGACATTGTCACGCTGCATGAGGAATTGATTGCAGAATGTGTATTGGCGAATGCTGGCACCTTATTTAATCCCGTTATGTGCGAAGCTATGGTTAAGCTCATCATGACCGACGGATTTTGGTTCGCAATGGAATCAGAAAACATCGAAACCATTGGTCTGAATTTTAAGAGCATTGATTGGTTACAAAAACAGTTAACCATTTGGGACATGAACAGCCTTGGATTATTTCTGGCGCGCATTGTCGATGCGAAAAGCCCATTTACTTATCAACACTCGCAGAAAGTTGCTGAGTTATCGCGCTATTTGGCGGGCAAATTAGGACTCGATGAACACGACCAAGAAATGCTGTTTATTGCCGGTTTGGTTCACGACATAGGTAAGCTAAAGACGCCGGATGAAATTCTACATAAGGAAGGCGCGCTCAGTAAGCAGGAATACACGAGAATCAAACGACATACGATAGATACTCAACTTGCGCTGCATAAGGTGTTCCCAAACGCCAAAATCGCAGAATGGGCTTCAAATCACCATGAACGCTTGGACGGCTCTGGCTACCCTTACCATAAAACAGCAGAAGAACTCGACATCCCTTCTCGCATTATTGCCGTTGCCGATGTGTTTCAGGCACTATCGCAAGATCGCCCTTATCGAGGACGAATGAGCCAAACACAAATTGCTGAGATCATGGATGACCTAATTGAGCAGAATAAACTCTGCGCTCACGTCTATGAAGTGTTAGAGCAGAATATGACGGCTTGCTACAACATATCTATTTGCCACTAAAAGCCGATTTCCGGACATTAAAAAGGGCGCATCACGCGCCCTTTTTAGTATTTAGTGCCTAGATGTTAACTCGCGATATCCAGAAGGTTATCTCTCACACCATTAATTCTGAACCAGCCTGCGATACTGAAACGCTCCGCGTTAGTCGGCAGCACTTCATGAGGAAACTGTTCAGATAAGAACACCAGTAGACGCCCCCCACGAGGCGGTATTGTCGCGATTTCTTTGTCATTGAGGTCATAGACGACCAGTTCGCCCGCGTCCTCTTCACTCCAAGATTCATTCATGTAGAACACCGTGGTTAAGCGACGGTTTTCGTTCCCTTTAAAGCAATCAAGGTGTTTTTGGTAAAAATCGCCTTTTTCGTACTTTGCAAAGTGTGCTTCATACTCAAACAAACCCAAGAAAAAATGGCGGTTAACCTCTTGTCGAATCTCTTCCATTTTGCTCAAATAATTCGCGATTGGCTGGCCCATAGCTGGTTTTAACCATTGAATTTTGTCACTGCGAATTGATTCAATTCGGGTCACATCATCATTTCGACCAATGCGTGCTTTCTTCCAATTATCCGGTATGCAATCACGTAATTGGGTTACTTCGTCTTCAGAAAGAAAGTCATCCCAAATGTAGTAACCATCCGTTGCTAACGCATCGATCAGCTTGTTCATTTATTTTATTCACTCGTGTGGATTGGGCGGTTTATATAAAAAATTCAATCCAATGCAACAAATGCAACTTTTTGTCGAAACGACAAATTCTGAATCAGTAAATAAAATTGAAAGAAAAGCACACAAAAAACCGCTCTCTTGAGCGGCTAAATTAATAAGTTATCGGGCACCATAGACCACGGTTGGTTGATGCATCGGTCTGATTCGCTGGATAGTTCGGCGTTGTTTGTTCTTTAGTTGGATGTGACTGAGTTCCAGCACTAAACCAAACGCCATCGCAAAGTACACATACCCTTTATTGATATGGATTGCGAAGCCTTCGGCCATCAGCAAGCCACCCAGCAATACTAGGAACAGTAGCGCTAAGGTTTTGAAACCAGGGTAACGGGTAACTAGGTTATTGATCTTCTCAGCAGTCATAACCATGACCAATGCAGAAGCAATAATTGCAGCAACCATAAGTGGTACTTCACTTGTTAAACCGACTGCTGTGATGACAGAGTCCATCGAGAATACCGCATCAACCGCAACGATTTGTAACAAAACCACCGCCAATCCCGTGCGTACATGGTTAGAGTGATTGGTTTCGTTGTGAGTTAACCAGCTCCAAAGCTCTTTTAAGCTTTTCGCTAACAAAAACGCACCACCCAAGATCATTATCATATCTCGACCTGTCACCGCATGGTCTGCAACGCTAAATAGTGGCTGTGTAAGTTGCATGATCCATGTGATAGAAAACACCAATCCAATACGCGCTAACACCGCGAGACCAATACCTAGATTTCGTGCGAGCTTTCTCTGGTGGGATGGCAATCTTTCACATAAAACGGAAATAAAAACGACGTTATCTACGCCTAAAACAACTTCGAGAGCAAATAAGGTGGCAAATATCACCCATGCTTCAGGCTGCATGAAAAGTTCTAACATGAGTATGCCTCCTGAGAGTGGAAGCGATACGGAGAAGGGTTCAGTCGACTAAAGGGGTCGTCCATTAATTATTTATACCTCTGTTACTTAGGGATCTAGAGTTAAGCACCTCTTGGTTTGCAACACAATACTCTTTTCAACACAAAAACTAGTGTCTTTATTTGTGCTCTAAAGGATTCTTTCCATCTCACCCCTCATCTGTTTATCACTCGGAAAAGTTTATAGTGTAGGCTTAAGGAACATCCCCATTCGGAACGCTTCTATATCAAGCATATTCAGATATTCGGCAAATAAAACGACAAGTCTGCCAAGCATCTTTTATCAAATAAAGCCAACAATGGACCTTAAGCTATTCCATTGAGCTCAAAGAAAAAGATGCTATTTTTACTCAGTGATCAATAGTAAAAATTTGTTTCATGCTGATATACTGGCAGAAATCACAAGAAATCATCGCTCTCATGGATTATATCGCTCTATCGCGCATTAGCTTAAAACACCTCACCGTCCTTCACATGTTGCTGACAACTCACAGTGTCACTCAGGCGGCCGAGCGACTTTGTGTGACGCCTTCTAGTGTCAGTAAAACGTTAAGCCAGTTGCGTGAAACGCTCAAAGATGATCTTTTCTATCGTGATGGTACGCGTTTGGTGCCCACACCATTTGCGTTGAATATTGGCCCGTCCATTCACGGTATTCTGTCTAGTATGAACGGCCTATTGCACCAAGGTTCATTCAACCCAGCTTATTATCAAGGTACGTTTTCTCTGTCGATGAGAGGCAGTTCTTTTGAGCTGTTTGCTCCCGTGTTAACGCGCATTTCTCAACAGTTGGGGAACAATGCTCACTTAAGCGTCCATGCAAAAGAAGAGATGAGTTTTGATTCACTAGTGAGAGGACAAGTCGACTTTTTGTTGCTGCCGCATGACATCAGCCAGCCGCCAACTCAAAATAAAGACTTGGTTTGGCAAACAATCTTGAAAGATGAAATGGTGTGTTTAATGGGCGAATCAAACCCGTTAGCTAAAGCGCCCCTGTCGATTGAAGGCTATCTTTGCGCTCGCCACATCGGGATTCACGATAAAGATCTTTCTCAGCCTTACTTCGAGCAAAACCTCACTCAGCAGCATTCAAAACGTAATATGGCGATGCGTGTGGCAGATTTCGGTTCGGCAGCCGTCATGTGCCATCATTCCGATTATCTATTTACATGTTCAAAACTTTGGGCGGGAGTCGCACATCAAGCGAAAGGTTTAGTGCAGCGCTCTTTACCGTTTGATTACGGGCAAGTGGCTTACAGCTTGGTGTGGAACAAAGCGAGTCTCAATGATCCTGCTCTGAGATGGCTACAACAACAATTGCTTGATGCTTGTAAAGAGCTCGAAGGCTGCGGTGTGTAAAGATAAGAGGCAGCTCTAAACGCATACGGAAGGAACAGCGATAGGACGATCAACAAACTTTCCAAGCTGTTTCTTTAGTTGCTCTATCTCTTCTTTTGAACACTTGTCCCAGCTACGTGCCTCTCCTACCACGCCATGATGTTGAAAGGCATTGAGGCGAACGTGTACCGAGCTTGGTAGCGCATTAAGATACCGCCCTACCGATTCGATTTCCGTATCTAAGTCACTTTTACCAGGAATATGCAGAAGACGTACTTCGTGCAGCTTTTGTTGTTCTGCAAGAAACTCAATCGTCTGAAAAACTCGGTGATGTTCTCGGCCAGTTAACCAACGATGTGTGTCGGTTTGCCACGATTTTAAATCAATCATTGCGCCATCCATAAAAGGTAAGACACGCAACCATCCCGAGACTGACAATGAACCATTGCTGTCGATGAAACAGGTGAGGTGCTGTAGTTCAGGATCCCGCTTGATCCCTTTAAACAGCTCAATAATGAAAGGAAGTTGTAAGGTAGATTCCCCACCGGATACCGTCACACCGCTAATAAAAAAGCGTTGTTTTCGTATCAAATCGAGCATTGTCGGCACAGAGTAGTCAGTAATTTTTGGATTAGATTGGTTCTGACATATCTCTATACAATGATCGCAGTGGGTGCACTCCTCTTTAAGCCAAACAACGTTGTTGCTTTCGTCGAACTTCAATGCGCCTGCCGGACACTCTGCAACACAATCACCACAGTGATTACAATGGTTGATAGTGTGAGGGTTGTGACAGTTCAAACACTGATAGTTACAACCTTGTAGAAAGATGACTAGACGATTTCCTGGCCCATCAACACAAGAGAAAGGAAGGATACGAGTTACTTTCGCCAAAAGGCTTTCACTTCGTCTAGACATCTTGTTCTTTCCGTCACCAGTTACTTGTAGACTGGCGACATTTCTTGGCTCACCACTCGTGGTGAACGCTCTAAAATTCCTGTGTTTTTCGCCGCTTCAGCGCCCAAAAACGTCGTATTAGTACGGGAACCTTCTGCTTCGTATTTCGCGATATCAGATAACTTCACCATATAACCGGTCACTCGAACTAAATCATTCGATGCGACGTTTGCGGTGAACTCTCGATACCCCGCGTTCAACGCGCCCTTGCATAAATTGAACATGGCTTCTGGGTTTGACTTCACCGTTTCATCAATCGTTAGAATATCGCTGATACCCGCTCGATAATATTGATGATGCGCCGCAGTTGCTTGTACATAAGTAACAGGGTCTGGCTCGTTACCGTAAGGAAGGCGCACTCCTGGCGTCACATCCAGATCTAGACTGATACCACCTTGAGCATGCAACAACGCTTTGCCCTCTAAGCCATATCTCACAGGCGTAGAATCAACCAATTTCGCTAGTGTCGCTGAAATTTCGTGGCCTAATGCATTTGCATGTTCGTCTTGTCCGTAGAGGGAAGTTTGCCCTTCTTTTTCAAGAAGTAAGTTGACCGCTTCAGCCATACCATAAATGCCGTACATTGGCGCAAAGCGTGACTCTTCAATCAAGCCTTCTTGGGTTAAGAAGCCTTGGAAGAACTGTGATTGTTCATGCAAGTGCGAGCTTCTTGCATCCATCAACTCCGTCATTAGTTGATGATACGTCGGTAATACATTACTGAAAAAATCGTCGCGACTTGCTGCACGTTTCGCCACTTCTTTTAGATTCATGCGTACAAGCGTGTTTGAACCACCAGCTAGCGGGAGTGAGTTGTAGCAACTGACGATACCAAACCGCGCTCCGTCATAAGCATTTGCGTGAATTGGGTAATTCGCAATATGAGGCTTGCTACAGTCACAAATATTTTTCGTCGCCTGACGTAACAAATCATCTGGTGTGATCGATTCGTCGTACATAAACGTGAGATTTGGTGCAATTTGCTTGAGCTCTGCGTCCACACGCAAAATAGTGCGACAGATAATGTTGTCTGTCGGCCCGATATTCACGTGCATGAAGGCATCCGGCAACGTGCGATCCAACATGATCCAGAAATGTCGAAGTTTTTTGTAAATCTGCGCTTCAGTTTGGTCGCCTACATAAGGCATCAGGACGTCGTCTAACTGCCCTAAATACACGGGAATATTGGTAACAGACGGCACATGATGATAGATGATGGTAAGCATATTTAGCGCATCATCAAAATCTTCTGCAGATGACAACTCCAAATACTCAGAGCCTTGAGATAAAAACTTAGCATAGTCAGGTAAAACGTAACGCGGTTTAAAAGGCGCATGACCTTCAAACATGTCACAGATTACGCCATCGCTCATCGCTTCACGAAGTGCTTCAGAAATGGGCATGTATGGAATACATGCTTCGGCTTCTAAAGCGAGAAAGTTAGACTTCTGTTTCGGAGACAAACGGCCGTCAGTTGCGATATTGAGAAAACGCTGTTGGAGTTCAGATAGGCTTGTCATCAAGGATGTTCCTGCAAAAAAGACCACGACATCTGGATCTGGGTAGGTACAGACCATTACCCCTAAAGGGCTAGATTGAATTTTACGCCTAGTTAAGCCTTGCCACTAATGAAAAAAAACAAACCGTTAATTTCCATATTGGAAATAAGCTATCCCTAAATTAGGGGTTACATCACAATCTAGCTGCGATTCGCCGTGGATAGCATCACACCAGCACTGATAAACACCCCACCCGTTAAACGATTGAACAACTTAGCTCGTCCTGCTTCAAATAACCAATTGGATGTTTTCACCCCTAATAAAGCGTAAAAGGTTAACCAGCTCAATTCGAATACTACGAACGTACCCGCGAAAATCGCATATTGGGTCAACAGCGAAGCGGTTGGGTCAATGAATTGTGGGAATAGTGCCGTAAAGAAAATAATGGCTTTCGGATTACTGGAACCAACGATAAAACCACTGGTATAGGCGCTGACGTGGCTGGTTGACACCTGTGCAGAACCGGACTTCGAAAAATCGTTTTGTTTTGATCGAAATGCTTGAATGCCTAACCAAATCAAATATGCCGCACCACACCATTTGATGATGTTAAACACGAACTCAGAAGACGCAATCACAACGCCTAAACCTGTAAAAGAAAGGGTAAGAATGATGGTGATCGCACTTAAACTGCCTAGAGCCGTCGTCAGTGCGAGGCGAAAACCGCTGCTGACGCCTTTACTTAAGCAAAGTAGAGAACTTGGCCCAGGAGAAGCAGTGAGAACGAGTATCGCGAGAGTGTAGTAAATCCAAGTATCGAGTTGCATTGGCGCTCCTTTCCAATCATGGTTTGATGCCACAGATTAAGCCTTAAGCTAAGTGATGTAGCATCGACGCTTCTATCCTTGAAACGTATTTTTGAGGCAAATGCGCAATCCTAATTGCGCATTAATTATGCAACCAAAATACTCGCTATATGCAATAGTGTAAAGAAAATAGTCAGTAATGATTCAAGCTAAGCACTGATTTAGTCATAGAACGGTTTTGGATCGATTTCTAAAGATGAAGGCGCTATCGCTCTTTCAATTTTGTGCGTACTTGTTTTTAAATCCACCATTGCGACATCAATGTATCGTTTGTACTTACGGGAGTAGAAACATTTCACTTCTGGCTTTAACGCTTGAGATGGATTCGAAGACCACACAATACCCACTCGGCCATCACTGAGTTCCACGATAGAACCTACTGGATACACACCAATGCAGTTAATGAACTTGTAAACCAGATCATGGTCGAGATGGAAAGGCGTTAGACTGAGCAAAATCTTAAATGCTTCTGCTGAGCTCATGCCTTTTTTGTAGCAACGATCAGCGGTGAGTGCATCATATATATCGACGATACAACTCATGCGACCATGAATCGGAATCTCGTCGTCCGATAGTCCGCGCGGATACCCTGTTCCATCAAGCTTTTCATGATGCATTAAACACACGTCTCGGCTGACATCGCTCAACCCTTTCACTTCAACGATGATCTCGCCCGCGAAGACTTGGTGCAACTTCATGTGCTCAAACTCTTCTGGCGTTAAACGCGCTGGCTTGTGAAGAATTTTATCGTCCACTTTGATTTTACCTACATCGTGAATGATGCCACCAATCGCCAATTGCTTGAGGGTATCTTTGTCTAAGCCTAAGTGTTTGCCGAACGAAACCAGCAGACAGGCGACATTTACTGAATGCTCGAGTAAATAAGAATCTTTCTGGCGCAATGCAGAAACACACTGCAAAGCGTCTGAATCAATAAATACACTTTCGATCATGTCATCCGCCCACGATTCAATCTCGTCGACTTGGATAACTTTGCCTTCAAAAGTTTGGTTGAGAAGTTTCTGCGCTAGGCCTTTTGCTTCCGCAATCAGCTTTTTAGCACGCTTGTGTTGGACTTCTCGCGAGCGATACGCACGTTGTACTTTGCTTGATACGGAAAGCGTTTTATCCCCTACTTCGATATCGATAGGTTCTTCGACGGGTTTGAATACGCACTGCTGAGCAGAAAGTGATTGATCAACCCAAACGAATTTCACGCCACTTGCGCGAAGCTTTTTAATGCCTTCTGCGCTCGAAACTCGACCAGCATTGGCTAAATTGACTCGTTTGTTATGCTCTATCGCGGTAACAAACATGCCGACAGCAACATCTGCGATTGCAATTTTAATTGAGTCTTCTGGGTTGTACTGCATATGGTGACATTTATTAAATACTATTAGGTAACGCGTGCATTATAAAAGATATCGCGCATAGCTGTTATAAGAATCCTCAATTCATTTCAATTAATGAGCATTCAATCAATTAATAGAGCGATTCACTTCATAAAACCATTTTATTTTTATGGACTTAGCTCAAGAAATGACAGCATTATTAACTAATTTTAATAATTTGAGGAATGCATCAATAACTATTTCATATAAACACGATTTACTGTTGACTAAGTTTTATAAATATCGATGATCAGCAAGTTAAACTGAACGAAGTTTTATTCATTTGAAAGCGCAAGAACATGACTGTCTACTATTTTAAATTAGCATTTGTATCTTAATAATGCGCATGATTACTTCATTTCCCTGTTACAGGAACGCCCACTCATCTCTGTTGCCAGTAAGGCACGAGGAGGACATGTCTTGACCACCATTTTTGATCAACAGGCCTCAGACAATGATCGCGAGTTTCTCAAGATCGTCGAAGAACGCTTTATTCATATCTTTGATGTGTTCAACGAAGGCCTCTTCTACATGGACGAGTTCGGGACGATGGTTTTCTACAATCAGGGATTTTATGAGCAACTTGGAATCAATGCTGGACGCATCAACCTAGATCGTTGGTTGGATTTGGTGCATCCGTTGGATAGGGAAAGATTGTCCAAGCGCGTCGATGCCCACATTAATACCGACAATAAGCGCGTCACAACCACTTACCGCCTGCGCAAACCCAACGGGCAATACGTTTGGATTGAAGGCGTTGCGATGACCAAAGAAACTGAGCATGGCCATTATATGGTGGGTAGCCATCGCGACATTTCTGAACGTAAATTAATGGAAAGCTACATTCATCAAGTCGCGTTCCATGATAACGCCTCAGGTATGGCAAACCGCGCGCATTTGCTGCTTGATATTGAAGAACACGTCTGTTCGACAGACACGCCAACGTCGATTTGCTACATCCAAATCAATGAGATCAAATCCTATCTGAACCAGTACGGCAATGAACTGGTCAATGGTTTGGTGGAAAAGCTGCTGCAAACGCTCAGTCATCTGCCATCCCCCAACTGCTCAGTGTATCGCGTACATGATGACGATTTCGCAATTTTAATTCAGGACGATTGCTCAATAGACACGCTTCAAGCTTACGCTGAGACGATAAAACAAACCTATCACGAAGCCGTGGTGGAAGAAGGCCAGTATCTTGGCAGTAACATCAGCATTGGCTTGTACCCTTGTATCGACCCTGCGCACTCTGCGGATGAAATTTTGCGTAAAGCTGCAAGAACATGCCAATACGCCAGTGAACAAAATAAAGATAGGATTGCCATTTACAGCCAACGCACTCAACACGCGGTAGATCGTTACTTTTTTATCGAACAAGGTTTGAAAAGCGCACTAGAAAAGCAAACCTTGAGTGTGAAGTTTCAACCAATCATTAATGCAAAAAGCTCCGAAGTGGTGAGTTTTGAATCTCTCGTTCGCTGGCGTAGCAAAGAGTTTGGCGAAATTTATCCCGATGAGTTTATTCCCGTAGCCGAGAACAAAGGCTTGATCGTCGAGCTAGGCTATCAAGTGTTCGCGAAAGCTTGTCAGTTCATAAAACAATACCGTGAACGCTACCAAAATGAAGTAAGAGTGAACGTAAACGTCTCCGTTCTGCAGCTTATGAATGGTGAGTTTCCCTCAAGAATCAAAGCCATGGCTGACGAGGCTGGCGTCGCACCTCAGTCTATCGTGCTAGAGCTCACCGAAACATTCATTTTGGATAACAACCAAACGGCTATGGCCCCCTTAAACACGCTTCGTGAGTTGGGCTTTGCGTTGTCTTTGGATGACTTTGGTTCCGGGTACAGTTCTTTAAACTGCTTCTTTGATTTACCGATGACGCAGATAAAAATCGATAAATCGATGGCTTGGAAAACGCTGACAAACCACTCTTCGCGAGAGTACCTAAAGTTTTTGATTGCAATGTGCCACGAGAACAATATTGAGGTAGTGATTGAAGGCATTGAGGATGCGAAGATGTGCGACTTCTTTACTCAGATGGGCGTCGACTATTTACAAGGTTACTGGTTCTCAAAACCCTTGTCTGTCGCAAGTGCTAGCCGATATTCATTGAATTCATAGTTCGAATTTTGGAATTCTCACCTGTTCCGCACAGCCACCGTTTAGTTACCGGTTTTTACATCGAAACAGAACGTGGCTGTGGCGAAAACTCAGGTTAACTTTACCCACCTATCTTAAGCGGTCAAACACAACGTTTTGATCTAAGTGCTCGTGATATTGCGTGTAATCGAGCCCCATATCAAAAATGTATTGTGTAACGAGGTTTCTTACGCACTCAATCAACTGATTGGCTTGCCAAGGCTTTTCGAAATATCGATCGATGCCCGCAGAGTTAATCGCATTGATCGTATCAGTGTGCGTGGCCTGCCCAGTCAACAAGACTTTGCGAGTGCGAACAAAGCGGCTGTCTTTGGAAATTTCCGTCAGCAGCTCAACACCCGTTTTACCTGGCATCACGTGATCCGAAATAATTAACGCGATCATTTCACCATCTGCATCAAGCTCATCCATCAGCTCAAGCACTTCATCAGCAGACTCACAATCCTCAATATTCAACCATTTATTCAACGGTTCTAGATCTTGTAGAACCGCACTTAATACCTCTCGTTGGTCATCAACGCAAATTAAATTAAGCTTCTCCATGTTCACCCTCTACCGGTAATTTGATTCTAAAAATGGTCTTTTCACTGTCACTTTTTACGACAATGGAACCGTTGTAACCTGCAATAATTCGTTTAACGATCGAGAGCCCAAGCCCCAACCCAAAAGACAATCCGCCCTTCTTCGTTGTAAAGTTCGGCCTAAAGATTTTTCGGCGTGTGGCCTCATCAATTTCAGGGCCGTTGTTGGCGATCGTGACTAAAATCTTTCCTTTGCTCACGCGTGTATGAATTTCAATGGTCGGCGACTCAATGTTAATCATCGCATCGCACGCATTTTTTAAAATATTCACCCAAATTTGAACAAGCTCAGTTTGCGATCCAACAAAAATCGGCAGTTCTGCAGGGCTGAAACGCACACTAACGCGCCTCAAATCACTCTGCAGCAACGCCAACGCACGATTTATCGAATCATTGATGTTGATGGCCTCATCAAGGTCGATATCCGTTCTGCCCAATTGCTTAACGGAACGAACAATGCCCACCGTATGCTTAGACGCGATACGCAAGTCATGCAGGTCTCGCCCAACTTGCCAGTAACGAATCGCCTCTTCTGGCCTTTTTAACCAATGCTCCGAGAGGTAGTTACTCGGCACGGCTCGCGCTAAATCACGCGCCAACTCTTTAGGCAACCCATAATATTTTTCGAAATGACGACCGCGCTTTCTCGCTTCACTAGACGATACTTTTTGCCCTTGCATCAAACCAAAATCAAAGAACTGACTCGCCTCTGGATGCACTTCTTCAAGCAGCGTCATAATGACGGACTCTAAACGCTCCGACTTACTGCTGACCACACCAATCGCATTGTTAAGTTCGTGTGCGATACCTGCAGCTAACTGACCGAGTGTTGTCATTTGCTCTGCGGTGTGGAGCTTTTGCAGCGCCTTTTCTTTTGCTATCGCTTCTTGCATCGCGCGGCGCTGACGGCGAGACAACTCATTCACCATAACGGGCATAAACTGTGTGGTTAATGGCCCGTAAGTTTCTTCTTCAACGGCTGGCGTATCGCGTTCTATCCACGCAAGTTCTACATCGGTTTGTGCAACAACCGTAGATGAGGCAGTCCATGTTCCTGAAAAAAAACTGTGCACTCCAATAAATGCCCCTTGAGAAGCAGAAAATACCTGAATGGGCTTTCTGTCTTCGTCCGCATAGAAGCCAGCAAGCTCGCCAGAGAGCACATAGTATAGACGGTCGTTGTAGCCTTGCTGTTCGATCAATACGGAGCCGGCCAACACAGTCAGCCGACGTTCGATATGATTAAAGTAGCGTTCTACTAACGCATCTAACTTGGTTTCGTACATGTATTACCCAATATGCCCAACCGTATGAAGAATCCACACCATCACAAAGCTTAGCAGCACACCAACAATACCAAGTACCGCACCCACTTTCGCCATTTGGCTACTTTCTACATGCCCAGTGGCATGCGCGAGTGCGTTAGGCGGCGTACTGATAGGCAGTGACATACCAAGCGAAGCCGCGAAGGTCACAACAAGAATAAGCGTGACTTCACCTCCTAATGGCGTTAAAGAAGCCATGGACGTACCAAGCGCAGCCATTATTGGCATCAGCAAGTTGGCTGTGGCCGTGTGTGACATAAAGTTTGCCATTAGTAAGCAGAGGAATGCCGCGCCGAATAGCACCACATAAGGCGAGAATTCATCAAACGGAATACTGTGCACCACCAGCTTCGCAAGCCCTGTTTTGTCGAGCGCTAAACCGAGAGCAATACCACCCGATACTAACCAAAGCACATCCCAAGAGATCTTTTTGAGGTCTTCTTTGTTGATGATCCCTGTCAGCGAGAACACGGCAACCGGAATTAAAGCGACGGTGTATGAGTTCATGCCATGTGCTGAGCCCATCAACCAAAGAATGATGGTGCCAGCGAATGTGACGTAAACAATCATCGCCTTTGGTGTTTTTAGGAACTTACTTTTGATGTTCAGATCAATTTTCGTCTGCTCGGCTTTGTATAAATAACCTATCAGAAGCCAAGCGAGCGCCATCATGATCACCACAAATGGTACGCCGAACACCATCCATTCCCCAAAGGTAATCAAGTTATCACCCACGAGGTATTTCAAAGCAATCGCGTTTGGTGGCGTACCGATTGGCGTACCAATACCACCGATGTTTGCAGCAACAGGAATACAAAGCGCGAATGCAATTCGACCCGGGTCTTGAGGCCCAAACACGGCGATAACTGGCGTTAATATCGACAACATCATCGCGGTGGTCGCGGTATTCGACATAAACATCGAGAATATTGCGGTGATCAGCATCAGGCCTAACATGACAAACTTAGGGTTTTGCCCAAACGGCTTGAGCAACACCCTAGCGAGGTTCACATCCAAACGATATTTGGTTGCGGCCATTGCTAAGAAAAAACCACCTAAAAACAGCATGATGATTGGGCTTGCAAAGGTAGCCATGATTTCGTGGTATTGCAGTAGTTCGCCAAAATGAGGCAGCCCTTCTTGTGTTCTAAACAAGACAATGCCTTTGTTCGAAACGAGCAATAACTCAAGCACGATGATCACCACCGACGTGGCATAAATTGGAATAGGCTCGAACACCCAACAGAGCGCTGCCAGCAAAAAGATCGCGATAACTCGCTGTTGGACGATGGTGATGCCGTCAAAAGGAAACGCTGACAAAGGCATCAGCCAAATAAATAACGGAATCACCGTTGGGATGATGTATTTGAGATATGGGCGCATAGTACTACTACTCTTCCTGAGTTGGTTGGCCATGACATTAGGCATTTCGAGCCACATTCAGTCATCTTTCTATCAATCTGATTTTTATGAACAACTTTGCGGTTGTGAGATAGAAACATACCTGTTTGATAACTCTGAGTAGAGATTATGTACACTGTTTTGAAACGAAATTTTGGTCTTAGATCAATGAACTGGAATTCACATCAGAAAACATCTCTTATCTGTGTCCAAGCTCACTAATTACGCGATAGATACTTCTTCATCACATAATTAGTTAAGTGTTGTCCTCTCACTTCAACTTCTTGATGTTTAATCACTTTAAATCCCATTCGTTCAAAGAACGGACGAGCAGTGATACTGACCTCTGAGTACAAATACGGTAACGCTAATGACTCCGCTTGAGAGAAAATATGAGCCATCAATGCGCGGCCAACACCTGTCCTTTGATGCCGATGATGACAAAAGAAATGGTCAATGAAACCATCTGGCTGTAAGTCCGCGTAACCGACAATCTCACCTTCAATTTCGGCAATAAATGGGGTAATGGTGTCCATCCTTGCTTGCCAAGTTTGTCGTTCAAAATCATCGGGAGCCCAAGCTTTCACTTGATCTGTTTGGTAATCGCGGCAGTTTACTTCTCGAACCGTATGGTAGAAGAGCGTCCATAGTGTTGGCGCATCATCAGCGCGATAGCTGCGTATTGAAAGCATCATTACAGTGTTCCAGACAGACGAAACAAAAACGTGGTCACAATCGCGCTCACTAACAAAGTATTGATTGGCAAGTAGTGCGGAAACAAATAAGGCAGAGAGCGTAAATCTGGTTTAGTAATAACTCTTTGAGGCTGGATATCTAGGCTCGTCGCGACCTCACAAGCCCGAACCGTTAACGGATGTTTAAAAAGCCATTGTGAATAAGCGCTATAAAGTGCCACCACTCCCGCCATTCCGATGATTTCTATCAACACAATAGCCTCTAGAGTAAAAGGCAGTAAAGTTGGGCCACTTAAAAGCAGCGCTGCGGCAAAAAACCACTGTTTGTACGTCATCATCCATCCTTGAATTGCATTCTATAAATGTACATTTGAGACCAATCGTCCATGATCAGCCTTGCAAGCGTATTTTCTATAAGCCTGTGTACTAAGTTATTTTGATTACTGACCAAAATCAAGCAGACGCAAACATAAACAAATCAAGTCAGACTACCTCAACAGTATCCACACAGTTGACACGAGTGATTCGACCGTCTTCGATAATGAAAAAGGCATCTTGAGGTAAATCTTGCTGCCAAACTTGAGTGTAATCCATACCCAACAGCAATCCTCTTAGCACGATGCCTGTTAGCCCATGGCTCACCACGACAATGTCTTCGTCATGCGTTACATCACTCAGCCAGCAGGACAAACGCTCCCTTACCGACTCATAAGTTTCACAGTTTGGCGCTTGAAGGTACCAGTCATTTTGAGCCAGTAAGTTGGGAATTTCTTGCACTAAGCTGGGAATCGTTCTTTGCTCCCACTCACCAAGAGAAAACTCTTTTAACCTAGGCTCTTTGTTGAGGTTTTCATACGAGTAGTTAAGCTCTTCACATACGATTTGCGATGTTTGCAGTGCTCTCCCAAGCGTACTTGAGTAGACACGGAAAGGACGGTTTTCAACATACTGTTTGAGCGTCGTGCCAACGCGTCTTGCTTGGTCGCTGCCTTTAGATGTCAGTGAAGAGTTACAGTGACCTTGTAACTTTTTATCTGCGTTAAACTCTGTTTCACCATGGCGCAATACGAATATTCTTCTCGTCATTTCTTTACCTTAAACGGTTTAAATTAATAGGTAAGCTAACGTAAAGTCGCCAACTGGGCAAAAAACACTATTTGAGTCAAATTTGACACAGAATGACTCGCCTCATTATTCCTGAACATCCAAAATTTCATAATGGCGCTCAACATTCACGGTCACCCGCCCCCAGTCTGAATCTTTGACTCGGAGTTGATGGTGCTCAAACGTATCTCGATTTGTAAACTCTTCGTACACATCAAAGCGCAACGGGTTGTCAGGGTTTTCCACCACTTGAAACACAAGGCACCCAGCCTCGCTTTTAGTTAATCGCATATGAATAGGCAGCGCACTTTTTACCGTTTCAAGTTCCTCTTCAGGCACCAATATAAATCCTTTTAATATGACTTTGGGCATCACGACTCCATCGCTATGTTACTACCTACAAAAAACGCATAACCGAAAAGTTATGCGTTAAAACCATTAATACTGATTGAAAGGTTACCCAATTATTTTAACGTGATGGTAAACACCTCGTTGTTCACGCCACCAATCATCATTGGTTTTCCAAGCTGATCTTGCTGGACAAAGAGCGTGGTTTTTAACTCACGACTTGAGTGACGAGATTTACTTTTGCGAACCACAAGCACATCAACAACGTAATCCGAATATTCCTTAATCACGGAGCCTGAGAGCTCGATGATTTCCTCATCATTGTCTTCAACGGCGTCAAATCCTCGATCAACCTGTATCGGTGCTGAAACCGAGGTTTGTCCGTAGTTTAAAACCGCAGTTTGAGGCTCTTCAAGCTGTGAAGCAACACTAGTAAAGGCAATAAAACACGTTGCCAATAACGCTTTGGATATTATTTTCATTAGTATTTTTCTGATTTCCGGCAAGCAAATAGAAATAAAAACCTTAGATAAGAGTTTGATAAATAGTTAATAATGGCTATCTAAGGCGTGACTGGAAACAATACCGATTTCATTGCGAATAAACAACTTTTACAGCATGTATAGTAATGTGATTTATCTCATCTCGTTCGTAGACGTTTGCAGTAACCACACGAAAGCCTGACTGTTCTAGTTCCGTAATCAAAGATTGTTGTGAAGATACATGTCGATAAACATGGTCATTTTTGGTGATTTCGTAGCTATTACTGTCTTTGGCACACAAGCTGCTCACAAAGAAAACGCCATTTTCAACCAAAGAATTATAGATATGACCTAGAAAAGTATTCCGATCTTCACCAATGATGCAGTGTAAACAGTTTCCGTCGATCACCACATCATAGATCTCTGGAATCTCAAGCGTTTTCTCGGTCAAGTCCGCGACGTAAAACGCCCCTTGAATGCCAGTATCTCTCGCTTTTTCTTTTGCCCAAGATATGGCAGTCGGTGAAATATCAATACCTGTTACTTCAAAGCCTAATTTAAAAAATGCTCGACAGTGATGCCCTTCGCCGCAGCCAACTTCCAAGAGTTTGCCAAAAGTCGGAGCTCCTTCTAGCTCAGTAAAGCGCTGAACAAGAATGGCTTGCGATATGCGCTCATTGCCTCCCCATCCTTCCCAGCCCTCTTTTCGGGCTTGAACATACATATCCTCGTGGACATGGTAGTTCGATCTCATATTCATCCTTGATAATTCCTTACGTTAAAGCGCTATCGACCTATCAATATATTACGGGTTGTACGACTCAACATGTTCATGTACTGCGTGCATTATCGACGCTTTAATATCCTTTAAATATTTCGCGTGTGGGCACCACATTGAAAGCGGCAGCTTCATCCCTTCTAGCATTAGGTCGATACTCACTGGCTCGATACCCTCTGCTTTAAACTGAGGCTTGGTTAATGCTTTGGGTAGCCACGACCACCCTAACCCCTCTCGCACCATATTGATGACAACGGAGAGCTGATCAACTTGCTCATTATTGGCTGAAAATATGAATTTCTCTTTTAAGCCTTCATCAACTAGCGATTTTAGAATGAACTGTCTCTCGGTCACCATCGCGTCAACAACTGAGTTCTGATCTAATTTCGCTAACCGTCCACCAGCTTGAACATAAGGAACGAACTCGACGTGGCCTAAAAAAACCGAGTCCATACTGTGCATCGCGCTACTTTCGTGCACATTAACTAATCCAAAGTGGATTGAGCCATCAACAATACCGCGCTTGATTTCAGCGCGATCACGCACTAATAACTCAACACGCATGGTCGGAAAATCTTTCGCTAGTTGTTTGCGAATCATGAACAAAGCAGAAGGCGGCATAAAGCTCGAATAGGCAATCACCACGCGCTCCAAACCTCCGAAAGAAAGGCTCAGTGCGATGTTTTCAAATATCCTCGCCTGTTCGACTGTTTTCTTGGCGTAGTGATAAAGCAAGTGACCATCTTCGGTAGGCTCAACAGAACGGCCTACTCGGTCAAATAAAGTGATAGCCAACTGATCTTCAAGATTGCTGATGACTTGCCCCGTTGTCGTTCGGTGCTTATTGAGCTTAACGGCTGCTTTACTAAATGATAATTCTTCATACACAGTGACAAATGCCAACAGCTGCTCAAAGTTAAACGTCATGTTATTCCCCCACGTTCAGTGACTTACTCAAAATATCACTATCATTCACCGTCGTGTCATTAGAAATGAGTGAGATGTGACAATCGATCAGTTTATTGCCTCGCGGTTTACTATTCCAGATTTCTATACCATCGAGAGCGCCATGAGTTTCTTGACAGGGAAATCAAACGTAGGCTCAACAAACTCATACTGGCCTGCGATCGTTTCTAACTCCGAACTCCCATTGTCATAAGTCAACTCTAGTACGCCATACACCGCATTATTGGTATGACGTAACGCTGCAACCGGAGACATACGCTTGACTAAACAGGCCGTAAACACCACCGCTATTAAGTCCCCAACACCAGCAGGTGGCGTTTCAAAATCTAGCATCGGCCTTTGACTTAGATAGATAGATTTCGGTGTCGCTAGCATCATCGTGAAGTGTTCTTCAAGCTCAATACTTGTCACAAGGATGAGCTTCGGCCCCATTTCGAGGGCCTTTTGGCAAGCCTGCGTCGCTGATTCAACATTACTAATCTTGACTCCTGTAAACTGCTCCAGCACATACTTACTCGATACAATCACGTCGGCCATTGGCATCAGGCTCTCAAACAATGGAGTGTGAGACTCTTTATCAGCGATAGGCTCAGCGAGCTCTGGGTGACAGACATAAAGTACTTGGCGACTTTCCTCCTTTAATCGCGTAACTAACTCACAAACTGAATCGCAGAACTTTAAGTCCGTTTGATAACCCGCAATGACAGCGCCACATTCGGATAGCTGACGGAGGCTTTCTACACCATCCGTCAACGCTAGTAATTCATCGGTAAGGCTTCTACCGACAAACACCTCACGGTCTCGTATTTGTTGTGCATTCTGAACAGCGTGGATTGGCCATATGTCCAACCCCATTCGTTGAACAGGAAACCCGGTCACGCTGCTACTTAAATGCCTACCTACGCCGTAAGTTTTAATTGAAATGATACCTTTCATCGCTATGCCTACATTACTTTGCTGTACATCTATTCATTGAGTATTCGGCATAGCAATTACGCTCGAATCCCTCGCTATCAAGTGTTCTCACAAATTATCGAGGTTATCCATAAGCTGGTAGAAGAAACCAATTGAACGACCGTATTCGTCTACACGGATGCGCTCATTCACACCATGGAAACCTTCAAACTCTGTTGTATTCTCCAACTGAATTGCCGTAATCGTGTAAACATCTGGTGCAAAATCACTGCGATCTTGATTGGAAATCGTTGGGAATTGCACCGCTTTTGATAGGCGTTTTCCTGCCCCATCTAAGTCGACCTTAACTTCGATTTGCTCCACGCCTTTCATCTGCATTGAGCTAAAGCCTTGATCGCTTGCCGCCCAAGCTGAAATGCCCGCAGTAAGGGCAATTGCTGAAGCGACGCCAGCGAAAATTTTTGAATGTTTTGTCATGTCCATTTTCCTTTTCAATAGGAAGTGAATTAGATTATTGCTCGTTGATATGGTCAGTATTATCGAAAAGCGTTACCTCAACCAATCGCTTATGTAGGACCTAACCCTACAAATGGTTTCATCGCATAAGGACGTAATAGACAACCATCAAAAGCTTCGCTCGCAGAGCTCATAACCGTTGGGAGCTGGTGACATATGAATGCGCCGAAGTGTTACAAGTCAGCGCTTTTTCTGATCTGCATGCTTCATGTGAACATCAATTTGAGGGTAAGAGATTTCAACATGATTCTCTTTGAAGAGTTGATTAATTTTCTTATTCACCAAATGCAATGTTGGTAAACGATCATCAATGGAGTTGATGTGAAATCGAAGCTCGAACTCTAAACTTCTATCGTCAGGGCATTAATCGTTTCCGGCCAAATCGACGAACACTGCCCTTGAGTAAGCTTAGTCAAAGATTCAATGATTCATTGTCTTACATGAACAAAAAACGTGCATTCATGACATTGATGAGCTGGCAATAGCTCTACTGTTCAGGCTTTGAGTAGCAAGCGCATCACTCTTCGGTTTTCGGTGCAGAACAAGGCTCAGATTTTACTTACACCATTTGTAGGATGGCGTCCTACAAATGCGATTATCAGCTTTTCATCTCTTCCCTTATCTTTGCCTCATCCAAGACAAACGAGACAACTTCATGAACACAATGCCGCACGAGCTGGTATGGGGTGAAATCTATTTCCCGCCGCTGCTTTTAGTCATCGGATTGGCTTACGTTCTGACCACGATGGTGACTTCTCTAGCAACGAGATGCGGACTACATAAGTACGTTGCATTCCCTGCACTGGCAGAGCTAAGTCTGATTGTCATTTTTACCGGCGTTATTGGCCAATTTATTTCGATCTTTTGAGGAAAGCACACTGTGATTAAACGTTATCTCATTACCCTTATTTTGTTGTGTACCGCGGGTACTGTGCTTTACACCCACTACCAAACATACACAAACAATCCATGGACGCGAGACGGACAGGTGAGTGCCTATGTTATCTCCATTACACCTCGAGTCACTGGGCAGGTTACGCAGGTGTATGTTGCTGATAACTCAAAAGTAAAAATGGGAGATTTGCTGTTTGAGATTGATCCAAGCACATACGTTGCGTCTTACCACAAAGCACTGGCAAACCAGAAACAAGCGACTGCATTGCTAGCAAAGGCACAAAATGAAGAACAGCGAGCACGAAAATTAGAGAAACGTACGCACGGTGCGGTACCTGCGTTAACACTTAGCAATTTACATAATGCCGTACAAACAGCGCAGGCAAATGTTGAACTAGCGAAAGCAAACATTGAAGAAGCGCAGCTTAACTTGGACTTCACCAAAGTTTACGCGCCGACCGATGGTTACATCACCAATCTAAACGTTCGAGTGGGCTCTCAAGTGGTCGCTAACTCCCCTGTTGTCGCCCTTATTGATGAAAATAGCTTCTGGATTGAAGGTTACTTTAAAGAAACAGACCTCGCGGGCATTGCCCCTAACGACCGCGCAACCGTGACATTACTCATGCATGATGACGTCGCGTTAGAAGGCAAAATCAAAAGCATTGGTTTTGGCATTGCGAAAAAAGATGGCACAACAGGAAATGACCTTCTGCCAACAGTGAACCCTAACTTTCAGTGGATTCGCTTAGCTCAACGTATCCCAGTCAAAGTGACATTGAATGAAATGCCAAAAGATCTGCAGCTTCGCGTAGGCATGACGGCATCGATAAAAATCATCAAACACTAATTAGGTGAAGGTCATGCTGAGTTCATCGACTAAAGAAGCAATAAAAGCAGCGCTCTCAATTGTTGTCGCTATTTGCCTTGCACTGTGGTTTCAGTGGGAAAAACCTTATTGGGCGGCCATTGCGGTTGCTGTTATGGCACTAAATGAAAGCTTTGCCCACTCAATTCATAAAGGACACAACCGCGTTTGGGGAACGCTCATCGGAATCGCTTATGCACTTTTCTTAATTGGTACGTTTCCTCAAGATCCATTTTTGTTTTTGAGCTTTTTAACTCTGTTTCTTGGCTTGTGTATTTTCATGTCGAGTGACGAAAAATATGGCTACATATTTTCGATGGCCTTTACGGTTTGTGCGTTAGTTGCTTGTATGGGTCAATTTGACGACCAAACTATATTTCATTTCGCGATATTACGACTTCAAGAAACAGTTCTAGGTGTAATAACATTCTCTGTTGTTTATCGAGTCATTTGGCCAGTAAATACTGAGCAGAAATTTATTCAGCAGTTTGAAGACAGTCGAACGTTGCTACTGGAAGCTCTTAAAAATAAGCACGACTTTAACCTTGAAGCGCTAGAAGCCAATTCAGGAAATATCAACAAGCTTTATCAACTGCTTAACCTACCGTTAAAAGGCAGCTATCGGCTCAGACAGCACCGACGTGCTTGGCTTGAGCGAGTCAACGAACTGACTCACATTCAAGAAAAACTACTAAACCGAGGGGATAAGTCAAATTCAAACAGTGCAGAATGGAAAGCTCTTACCGAACAGTTAGAAAACTTTTATGTAGATAAGCCTCAAACTTCGCTCATTGGTGTCAAAGATAGCGATAAAATAGAAAGCGTTAACTCATCACTTCGCCAAGGAAAACGAACATTTTCCCAACATATCAAAGAGGATAAAAGTAAAGTGTTTCACGGGGTGTCAATGTTCGTAACATCATTGCTCGTTTGGATTTATCTCCCAATACCCGGTGGTTCTATTTTTCCGATGATCGCAGCGGCTTTTTCTTGCATCTTACCTACAATGTCACCGAGCGTACTTAAAGATGCTTTCTTTGGTGTTATAGGCACAGGAACCGTAATTCTACTGGAGTACGTGTTTTTGATGCCACTCATGACTGAGCTATGGCAGTTGGCATTATTTTACTTCATCAACACGATAGTAATTTGGGAGGTATTTTCAACACCCAAAATGCTGATTCATCGAGTTCTAGGGATTAATCTATTGGTTGTACTGACCTCCGGCGCGTTAAACCTGACTCCAATATATAGAATTGAAACACCAATTTTAATGCTGACGAATATTTTAATTATTCTTCTGATCGGCAAATTGTTTTCTGACCTGTTTTGTAAACCTCAAAATGTGCGCAGAGTTTAGAAACTCGATATTAATAGCCATGCTATTCATGTAATGAATTATCAAAATAAATTTTGAAATAACACATACACATTTTTAGAAAATGGGTATTTAGAATATTAAAGAGAGACCATTGTGAAATTAAAAATAGGACTGGTATTTTTAACCACTTTATTTACCCAGTTAAGTTTTGCTCAAGATTCATTTTTCCCTTTTTGGGGAGATGAAGCAGAAAAGCGTGGCTATTCACTGCCAAAACCTTATGGTCTTTCCCTTTCATACATGGACATGAGCAATCCAATCACGGTCAACAGCATTGATTTAACAGGACATCCGGTACTTGAGGCACTTGATATTGATGCTAACCACGCCGATTTTAAAGGTTCCAATATTACTCTAAGGGGAGACGTGTGGATTTTCCCGTTTATGAATATCTATGGAATTATTGGTTATACCCAAGGCACGAGCACAGCAAAAATTAACGCTTTAAGTTGCGATACTTCCTCCGTGCAAGGTATCGGAAACAAAGTTCTGTGTTCGCTGCTCGATGCCGCGGGTGACGAACTACCGGATAGCGCCGCATTTGAGTTAGAGATGGACGGAGGAACCTATGGAGCAGGCACCACATTAGCTGGCGGTGTGGGAAATTGGTTCGCACTACTCGATATGAACTACACCTACACCAGCATAGCCGCCATTGATGGCAATATTAAAACCTTCGTGGCTGCCCCTAGAGTCGGATATCGCTGGCAATACGATGGCGGACGCGAACTGCGCGTATTTGTTGGCGCCATGTATCAAAATGTTCAACAAGAATTGTCTGGTGACCTCAAAAGCTTAAACCTACCACCGCAACTACTTGGCTTAGTTGAAAACTTGAGCCCTGATGCGGGCTTCAATGTCAGTCAAAGTGCCGATGAGAACTGGAACAGTGTTCTTGGTTTCCAATATGCCTTTAACAAAGACTGGGAGATATTGATGGAGGCCGGATTTGGGGAACGTGAGACCTTATTCTTTTCATTAGGTCGTCGATTCTAGGATTGAAAGCATGACAAGATTACTTCCTATTGTTTGTCTATTTCTATCTGAAGCAACTCTCGCCGAAGCGGCTAACCAAAAGTCAGAAATGCAAGAACTGACAAGCTATCAGCAATATCAAGCGTGGCTTGAGAACTTATTGCTGGAACTAGGCGCGGATGGTCAGTTCGATCCTGAAAAAGGCATCGACTGGAGTGTCATGCCCGGTCCCTTTTATACTCCAGAGAAAAAGTTTGGTATTGGCGTCTCGGCGGTCGGCCTCTATAAGCCAGATATCAATGATATCGACTCCCAACCAAGCTCTATTACCGTTAACGGTTTTGGGTCAATAAATGGTGCTTATGGGGTATCTATCAACAATGCCAACTACTTAACCAACGATAAATACCGTTTGTTTGTTGACGCTGAGCTAACGGATGCTCCCGATGTATTTCATGGTCTGGGCGTTGATGCAGGAATGCACAATGAACGAGTTAATTATGACCGACGCAGTTATTCCGCCTCAATCACTGGTATGACACGTGTATTACCATTTACCTACTTAGGCATAGGGCTCTCCTTTTTCCACAATGAAGCATCCAACGCCAAACAAGAAAATACACACATCCCCTGGATAGGTGATGATTTGGCGGAGTTTCCTAGCACGCAGCGAAATATTGGCGGCATGCTCAACCTCACTTATGACTCTCGGGACTTCGCCCTAAATGCCTCAAAAGGCAGACTGATTGAGCTTGAATACCAGCGCTTCAGCACTGAATTAGGCTCAGATAATGATTTTGAACGTGTGAGGCTTAATTACAGCGATTATCGTTCCCTATCGTCAATTCCTGGTGTTTTGGCCTGGCAAATACGCTCCGAATCCAACTTCGGCGACGTGAGCTGGGATCAAATGGCAATGCTCGGAGGCGCTGAGGCTCTTCGAGGCTATGAACAAGGCCAATATCGCGGCAGAAATATGCTGATTTCCCAAGTAGAGTACCGGCAGCCGCTATCTGGGCGCCATGGCATGGTGTACTGGTTAGGAGCAGGCACACTGGCTGAAGAATTTGATCAACTGGGTCAAGACGAATGGCTCTACTCTGTCGGCGTTGGCTACCGATTTGAAATCAAGCAGCGAGTTAACCTGCGCTTAGATATCGGCTTTGGTAACGATCAAAGTGGATTTTACTTTGCAATTAATGAAGCGTTTTAACTGAAATGAACCGTATACTTTTTATATCTCTTTACACTGCCACCCTTTGTACCTTCTTGGCTGGATGCTCGTCCGACAATTGGGCAATTCATGCGATGCCAAGTTCGAATCAGGCCGCTGATATGCTCGCAGGTGATCTGACGACCAATCAAAATTGGTATTTGGATGAGTCTCGCTACCCTCAATTGACCGTACCGCAGAACGTACGCCCGTGTTGTGCCTTTGGGGATATGCAGAAAGTCAAAATTGGACCAGTTCCAGTGCCCTTTTTCCGACTGAACAACGTTGTCGAACTCGAGGAGATAGGCCCACACAAGTTTGCCAGCGGGATATATCACTACACACCGTCATCCTCATCGGCATTGGGTCATGGCGGTAGCGAAAATAACGGAATCTTATACACGCAAAAAGGTGGCTTTATCGACCTCGCCCATGTGCGCGATACCGCCGATGACACCATGGGCTTATTTTTCGAGATACTCGCCAACTTAGGCCAAGCCCATCGCATTGATTTACCTGCTGAATTAGGGCCAAGATACATCGAGATGGCCTCGTTCGACGCATCTTCTCTAACCGATGAACAAAGGTGGTCTGTGGCCGCTCATTTAGCCGCACGCTTAGCCTACTTCAAGGCTGAATCCCACGAGATCGCCCAGTGGCACGGCTACGCAAGTTTTTCAGGTTGGCCAGAAACCATTTCCGCCTACTCGCTTGAAGACCTCTACTCCAACATGTTGGGAGCTAAAATTGTACTTAACCTCATTCAACAATATAAGATGCTGAGCGAAAGAGAATACAACCAAAATGTCAGCTTGCTTCTCAATGCAAGTCTGCAAGAACTTGGCGTCGTTGATAAATCTCAATCAAAACTGGTATTAGCCGCCGTCGACGGTAAATGGTGGAACTCACACGAGTCAATCCCAAACAAATACATGGTTCTGCAACGTAACTATGACCTAGGAGATATACAAAAGCCCCACCGACTAACACCGGAGTTATTAGGAAAAGAGAACTCGAACTTACAGTATCTCGCGCAATCTCCCGCGATAGTGCTCACCATACCAGCATCTGTAGAGTCGCTGGATCTAGATAACATTGCCAAGTTAGTACTTGAAGTAGCGCCGAGTTACGCAGATACCTTCAACCACATCCCAAAACGTATCTGGTCAGAGCGTATCGAACATACCCAGTTTCCTGTCATTGCGAAGTATGCAGAGTTACAAGATGGTCAAGAAATGAAAGCGTTAGATGTAACGGAGAAGTAATTTAGAGAAATAATAGCTGCACATAACCTCTCATTTAGAAATGACATACCCTAAAGTGTACGAATTCAGACCTGAGCTGACAGCTACCCACTTTTAGACTCGGTGCCTGTCAGATTATATCTGGGATAAATTCCTTTCAGCCCAGATTGATTTCCCATCCTCTAATGTTTCTATTGGCGTTCTGCCACAGCACATTTTTCCTTGATGAGTACGATGATTGTTGTAGTACTCCATCCATTCACCCAGATATTTCTGCAACTCTTCCATTGAGCCATACAGTTTCTTTCTGAACGTAACTTGATAGAGCTCATTCAATATGGTTTTGTGGAAGCGTTCGCAAATCCCGTTTGCATTAGAACCGACATGCACATGAGTAGCAACCTTGCCATCGACAAGCTCGGACAGCAAACCAGCAGGTACCCAATATACATCGCCGTTTGAGCTGATATTAGGTCATGGGTTACCACATTGAGAACAAGACTCAGATTTAAAGCCCGAATTAGTAGAGAAAATCTTAATTTGAGGTTCGCCAGTTTACCATTCAAAATTTGACACTTTGACAATCAAAACTGAGCTAGATGAAAAACCCGACACTTTGCGACACAATGAGCAATGACATTGATAAATGAGAGGTAACTCTCCTTATAACTCAAACGAAACTTCCCCGCACAAATAATTTCCCTTCAATTTAATTAATCCTTGTAAACTAGACGCATCACACCGTTGTAACCGGTTAAAAATAGTTGGCTAAAATTTTTGCGAGGCACGAGCGAAACTAACTGTTTTTGTTTGCGTTTAGGGCCTTGTTATGCTTAATAGCTCGGACAACTTATGTCCTCTTCGTTTTTTATCACTTTCTCGAACTTACCGAAAACGTAGCTTGGCATGAAGTCATCTATATGTATAACACCACTTGAATTAGATGGCCCTTCACCTCTTAGCGAAACAAGTATCCAGTGGTTATAGCCCCCTTTAACCCATCTCTTAATTACATATTCAATTCCATTGGATGTTTCATTTCTATCTACAGACAAAGTTACTGCACCCAATGCCGTTCCATTCATTTTGACGGTCGAGCCTTTTGAGCGATAGCATTTATAAATATAGCTTTTAACATTTTCATCTAATTTTACTAAAGGTACACCTGATTCATATCTTTCACTTTTAGGTTCATCATTTCTCAAATTTTCAAGTGTATTTATGTTTGCACAAGCTGCTAGTGTTGATACAGCCAAAATAGTAAAGACCTTTTTCATTTTTATTTAACTACTCCAAGTTTAAATTGAGCATAACGCCCAGTTGAGGGGTGAAGCACGCAATGACTAAGCTGCTGCATGGCACTTCAACACCGAAACCAACGCATACCAAAAATGCCGTGCGTGCTGAACCCCTCTTGAACTGTTTGTTAAATTCATTAGTACGTCACTGAAATATTGTACTTTTGTATAAATGCACTAGAGCTAAAACACCCGATCAAACTCCCCAACGTAACCGAGAAATCGATAATAAAAATTACAGCCTTTGATATGTCACTGTTAAAAACATTACTTCCAAACAAATAAGCCATCAGTGATAAAAGAAATTACACAATTGCATATTTATTTAATGGAAAAAACCATTGGATTTCAAAGTCCCAAATTTCGCTGCGACCTTTAAAGGAAAACAAACCCCAAAGTACATATGTGAGTACACTAAGTAATGCTACAAAAATAATTGTCAATATACAGGGTAGGCAAGGTTTATCCATCAAAAGATAGAACCCCATACGCTAGGTAAAAAAGAATGGCACTATCCAGAAAACCACCACTGGTGCAATTACGAGTTCCATTTATCCTCCATGAATTTAACACCCTGTTAAGGGGTGAGCAACGCAACACCGATGCTACCGCACACCACCTTAAACACTAAAACCAACGCATAGTGAAAATGCCTCGCGTTGCGAGTCACTCTTAAAGCGTTTGTTAGGCTTCTAGCTCACGATATAGCACTAAGCAATTGTATTCTTTGCCGAATTCTATTTCTTGATCGAAAGCTCGAATTTGCGTAAAACCTTGTCTGTACCAGAACCTAAAAGCAGAAATGTTTTCTGCATAAACATTTAAACCTACGTTTTGTAGATTTGCGTACTCACAGGCTACGGCGATAACGCTACTAACTATTTCTGAACCCAAGCCTTTACCTTTAAAACTCGGTAGAATTGTTAACATAGGAAGCCAAAGTGTGCCAGTTGACGGAGCATGAAACTCCATCTGTACGTAACCAACCACATGACCTTTCTTTGTGCTAATTTTTCTTAGGTAAAATGCACCTTGCTCGTCAGATAATTTTGACTTGTTGCTTTCAGCTATTAATTTTTCATACTCGGTGATAGACCATTCCCTAAACGTTGGGTCCATTGCTTTTACATTTAAGTTACTGTCAAAGATTGACTTGGCTAGCTCCGCCTCATCACTTGAAAACTCAGTGAAAACCAAATTTTTGGATTCCCATTGTGGTATCAACACTAACAACTTCCTCCTTGAAGCCTAACGCCCGTTAAGGGGTGAACAACGCCACCACGAAACCTGACCATACCACCGTAAACACAAAAACCAACGATGGGATGAAAAATACCAAGCGTTGGGAATCTGTCTTAAACGCTTTGTTATGTGCTAGTTACAATCGAAAAATCAATATTTCCGTTTACCAAGACTAAACAAATATACTGATACATTACCAGCCTCTGTGTAATTCTTAAGCCTTTCATTCGGTAACGTTGCCCATAACCAATCAAAGTCTACATCGGTATCTTCCGGAATATAAGCTTCAATGAATTCTAGTTTATCTGTGAAGTCCTCTTTTGAAGCTATTCGCTCAAAAACTGGATACTGGCCACTACTAATAAATGGCCACTCATGGTCTTGCCAACATGGTAAGGATGGAGTTTTATAGGTGATCGTCTTTGAGTCTTCTGTATCACTCTCAGCGCAATCGTTAGGTTCAATATCTAGTTCTATCAAAGCGCCAGAAGACAAACAAGAATCACAAATACACTCGATGTCAGTTTGCCCTGGGTACATTCCAGCGTCGAACCATATGCCTACTTTAAAACAAACTGAGCACTGTGTTGGCTCGTCAACCTTGAATGCAAAGTTCTCAGTATCAGAGAAAAACTCAAATTTCAATTGTACTCCTTCTGGCACAGAACGCCGCGTTAAGGGGTGAATAACGCTATACCACCCAACTTAATCCATTGTGCCATAAACACAAAAACTAAACTTTGAGCCAAAACCGCCAAGCGTTGAGAATCCCTCTTGAACGCTTTGTTATGTGCATGCTATTTGGTTGCTCTGTTCAGTTGCAGTAAATCCCATTTGTTACCATAGAGATCTTGGAATACCACCACTGTCCCGTATTCTTCAACTCGTGGCTCTTCATTAAATACAATGCCATTTGTCTTCATTAATTCGTAGTCTCGCCAGAAATCGTTAGTTTGTAAGAACAAGAACACACGACCACCCGTTTGATTCCCTACTGCTTGCATTTGTTCTGGTGTACTCGCTTGAGCCAAAAGCAGGTTCGTACCACTGGAATTTGGAGGAGAAACTTGAACCCAGCGTTTACCACCACCTAAGTCAGTATCTTCAACCAATGTGAATTGAAGTTTTTGAGTATAGAACTCAATAGCATCGTCGTAATTTTCAACGACTAGAGCGATGTTTCCAATTTGCTGCTGAACAGTTTTAGACATGACAATTTCCGCTATTTCAAAACGCTGATTGTACGCTATTTTATGATTTTCCGAGAAAGCACATAACGCCGTATTATTAAGGTGTGAGCGGCTCTTGGCTATACTTGAGCGAAGCAAAAACGCCAAGCGTTGCGAATCACTCTTAAATGCTTTGTTATGTGATTCTAAACGTCTTGCGATAGATCTAAATTAAACTTGTCTTGTACGAATTTGACGAACTTATCGAGCTGCACCCTTGAGCTAATGTCATCATAGTCTGCCATAGGTACAGAGCGAGTTAATGAACATTTAGTTAACTCAATCTGTGTTGCTGCAACGACCATTACCCTACAAAACCTAGACCGAGCGTCGAACTCTTTAGGGACAAAGGCACACTTTAACTCTAAACACCTTGAAACCATCGCTTCATCGGTAAAACTTACTGGACTAGACACATGTGCGAAATCATTTCTTATCTTTCCTTAATATAGATAGATCGCGCATGATATTCTTAGGAAGTAGTCCAAGAGCATAAGAAAGATCGATTCTCGCAGAGAAGCTAGTTAGTCCACCGCTATTGCCTAGTAAACGTTTCAATACCGTCGAGTCATCAACAAAGTATGAATCTAACAAGTCTTTGGGCATTTCGTCAATGTAAGCTGCTGCCATCAAAGCACAACCCTATCGGACTCCGCTGTTATAGTTTTCCGAAAATCTATAATTTTACCTAAAGATTCGGCTTTCGTTCCCTTACTTAATCTATTTACATGCTCTTGCACTGACTCCATAAACTCTGGAAACTCTTTTGCAGATAAAGTCACTATTTCCTCCAATCACATAACGCCCAGTTAAGGGGTGAGCAACGCAATACCAAAGCCGCTGCATACCACCTTAAACACTAAAACCGACGCATGGTAAAAATGCCACGCGTTGCGAATCCCTCTTGAACAGTTTGTTAACTAACTACGATTTGTACTTATCTAGAAAGCTATAGCTCGGCTCGGGCATATTACGTGTATAGAAGGCTTCTGGAACATAATCCGTTTCAAACCCCAAGTGAAAACCGTATTTCTGGTAAGCAAGCTTTGCAAGTGCCAGTAACGGCATAGAAAAATAGCCAGTTAGCTCTTCTTTTAGTTTTTTTTGACTCCAATACTTGTGATGCCCTTTAACCGCTTCATACATCGCTTCTTGGTATTCCACTTCACCACAACCTGATTTATTTAGAACTTTTGTCATCACATTAATCGTTGGTAAATTGATAAGGTTTGCGTGTTCGAAGGCTAAGCCCTCAAGGTATTCAGGCGTACTAACATCAATAAATTTCTGAATTAACGACTTAACGTCGCCAGATTTTATTCCCAGCATGACCATTTGGAGTTCAAAGAAGGTATGGGACCGAATATTAGACCACTCAGTGTCTGGGTGATCGGCTGAGTCGGCAAGGTATTCGATATCGCTCACTTGCTCACAGAACAAAGATAGCCAAGCTAAATCTATCAGGTGTGCTCCACTTAGGGCAATGTGTTGAACTGTCTTCGCTCCTAAAGTCACCTTTGCTTTAGGGAGTACCACCGAAATCGTCTCTCCATCACTGAATAGCTGTGACTGTACTAATTTAATATCAAAGTACTGATGCATATCCATCGCTCTAAGACTCGATTCTATGTCACCAATCTTGTGGTAGAGACAACTTGTTAGAGAAAGACCTGCAAGGCTCACATCATATAAATCGACTTTCCCACTTTCATAGTAAAAATCAAAGTCATCAAGCAGTCGATTACATTTCATCCCATATGGGTTAGAAAGTCTCTTTAGGTAGTCTGCATGACATGGTATTGGTTTAAAGTGTTCTTTTGATGTCATATAAACATTTCTCTTTAATTTATAAACCGGATCCAAGGAGTTAGTTAACGCCGCGTTAAGGTGTGAGTAACGCAATGCCGAACTTTCTGCATTGCGCCTTAAACACCAAAACCAACGCAAATTAAAAATGCCAAGTGTTACGAATCACTCTTAAACGCTTTGTTATGCGAATTTTTCAACTCTGCTGACTGAATAGTTGTGGTAATGAGCTCTTCAAAAATTTCTAACTGACCGGCTGGAATTAATTGATTCTGAATAGTTTTTCGTTTACTTGAGTCAAACAGCCGCTCTGCTACCCAACCAATGAGATACATCAGTGAAAGACAACCTCCTGCAGTGGCTATGTTACCTTCTACTACTAGAGGTAGATCCATAACGTCTCCTCCCATCTTTTGTAGAACACCTTTAGCATCTGGATTGGTTGTTAATGGCTTACCTTTTAGTAAACCGAGCTCATGAAGGATAAATGAACCAGCACATATCGAGCCAATTAGCTGTCTATTTGGGTCAAGGCTCAACGCTGACATAAATTCAGCATCTTTCATCGCTGCTGGAATACCACGTTTACCACTAGTGATAAGAACGACATCTTGGTTCGTCACCTCTGAAATATGCCCGTCTGTTATAACTTTCATACCAAGGTGGGAATGATGTTCAGGTTTAGTTCCCAGTATGCTGACCGTCCAACTATCGGTTGTTCTCCCAAGCAAATCATACATAAGAAAAAAGTCTACATCTGTGAAATCATCAAATATAACAACGCCAACTTTGTACATAAATCTCTATTCCTTTCGCTGACTTCATGAATCGCATAACGCCCTGTTAAGGTGTGAGCAACGCGATACAAAAGCCGCCGCATACCACCTTAATCACTTAAACCAACGCATAGTAAAAATGCCACGCGTTGCGAATCACTCTTAAACAGTTTGTTATACGCAAATCAGAAGAGGCAATACCGTTTAGTCGTGTTCTTGTGCTGTGTATTTATTTAAAAAATCATAGCTCAACGTGGGTAGTGGTCGGGTATAGAACGCCTCTGGTACATAGTCAGTCTCAAAACCAATGCGGTAACCATACCTTGCAAAGGCGACTTTGGCCAGGGTAGTCAGTTGCATGGAGAAATAGCCGTGTTTTGAATCATTCAAACGTGGCTGGCTCCAATATTCATGGTGATTTTGAACTGCCGAGAACATTGCCTTTTGGTAGGTTTTTTCATCAGCTCCACCAAATACTTTCATTATCACATCGATCATTGGTAAATGAAGGTAGGTGACAGCATCAGGCTCACCGTGATTCACCGGTTCAGAAGCACTAAGGTTGACGTACTCCTGAATCAAATCCATGGGCTCACCATCACTCAAACCGAAAACGCACCCGATCAACCTCAGTAAAACTTTACCAGATTGACCTAGCCATTTAATTTGCGGGTGATCCACGGTTTTGACGAAGCGTCTTGCGCTATCAAAATCTTCACACAACAGAGAGAACCACGTTAAACCATAGAGATCACCACCTTGAATCCTCCGATAATCCCTGTCTGTGTGAAAACCAAATGACACCTCTTTATTTGGTAACGAAATAGTAATCTTTTCGCCATCCTCCAGTAAGGCATATTCAATACTTTTTGATTCAAAATATTGCCAAGCGACAAGAGAGTGCAACGCACTGTCAATGTCCGCAAGTTTTAAATATAGTGATCTAGTGTAAATCGCAAACCCCAAATCTCCTGGATTGACATAATTCCACCCCTCACTTTCTGCCAACTCAGTTGTAATGATATCTGTTAAAGCTGCAATATTTCCTGGTTGCTCTTTGTATACTTTTCGGGCGCCATCGTAGTTGATTGCCGGGTATTGTTGTGTCGTCATTTATTACTCAATTTATATTTTATCTAGCACGAGGAGTACTCTGGCGTATAACGCCCTGTTAAGGTGTGAGCAACGCAATACCGATGCTGCCGCATGCCACCTTAATCACTTAAAACAACGCATAGTAAAAATGCCACGCGTTGCGAATCACTCTTAAACAGTTTGTTATAAGCGTGGTTTGAGCATGTGCACGAACTGTTCGTCCTGCCCTGTAACCTCAAAGCCAAACCTTTTGTAAAGTTGCCCTACTCGGTTTCCTTGTAAGTAGCAAAGCTTTATCGGTAACGACTTTTGTTCAGCAAGCTCAATGACAGCTTTTAATACTTGGCTACCAATTCCTTTACCCTGATGTTCTGGTAATAGGAAAAAGCGACCAAAGTACAGATTCTCAGAATGGTACTGCACCAAGTAACTGCCCACGGCGACGCCATCGACTTCGATGATGGTTGGCTTTTCTTCGACCCACTCATTGTGATGAATTTCTCTTTGAACACTTTCGTCCCAACCAAATACAGCTTTGATTGGTTCAAATTCTGCTGATTTCTTAAGTTCGAATAGGAACTCATAGTCACTATTTTCAGCTTTACGGGTTTCGTACACCTAACTCTCCAAACCTACAACTACGGATAGCTTATAACGCCGCATTAAGGGGTGAACAACGCATTCCACCCGAACTAACCCATTGTGCCGTAAACACTTAAGCTAATTCAAACCAAAACTGCCAAGCGTTGTGAATCCCTCTTGAATGCTTTGTTAGTTGCCAAACCTAAAGCTTTGATTTGAAATTGATTGCCGCTTTGCCAACACTAGTTTTATGTGCTTTGAAAAACTCAAATCAGGCGCAGTTTCAAAGCGCCTGTCACTGAAACCACTCGGAACAAACAGCGCCGTAGAATACAGCCTAACAACACCAAAAAGCCCATTTGAAAAGACAATATCACAGAGCTGACTCTCAACAAGCGAATCGGCTTCTGAAACAGAAAATCCAACCACAAAAGAAACCTGAGAACGATTTTCACGAACCCGAACGATTCAAAATTTAAGTACGAAACGCCACCAAAAACACACTAATTTTAATTCTAAACATTCTGCTTAAGCTGCGTTTTCCTCGTAGGCAACTAACGCCCTGTTAAGGTGTGAGCAACGTAATACCGAAACTCCTGCATGTCACCTTAAACACAAAACGCAACGCATAGCAAAAGTGCCAAGCGTTGCGAATCACTCTTAAACAGATTGTTAGGTGTATATGCTAGCACTGACCTCTAACTTTCAGTTCTTCAATACACTTTCGAACCATTTGTACCGAAATTTTCAGTTCATTTGCTATCGTTCTATTAAGGTTTTTGGGCCACTGTCCTCGCGGAGTTTTAGGCAACAGCTTATATACTCCAGAGATTTTAGCCTCTGTTAAGGTCGTTTTTTGCTTTTTAACGAAAGCATCATATTTCTTACTAAGCTTGGCGATGTCTATATTTTTAACATTAGTGCCCTTATGCTCGTTGTGCGCAATGAGTAATGCTTCAATATCCATCATTTTCTTAGATGTGCTTAGACACGCTGTTTCAATTTTTCCAGTGGAGATCGCCATCTGATCAAAAGTAACGAGTACATCGTGAGCATCACCAAGTTTTGACATTAACGCCTTGATTGCTGTGTCTGTACCAATTTCTAAGAATAGAGATTGGTTCGTATGGAAAACAATATAGCTACTAATAGCCTCTAATAATGATCTTAATCCTCTAATTTCTTTATACGCCTTATCGATTTCATTCTGTTCACGACTTTCATTCAATAGCACGATGTACGATTCAATTTGATTTACAAACTCTGACATTCTGCGTTCTACGTCACTAGTGTGCAGTAATAGTAGCAATGATGATTGGCGCTCTGAAGAAATTTTCGCAATTAAAATCGCTATGATGGTTAAGCCACAGACTGCCAATAAAACCGCGATGACTCGACCAAAGCCAACCGGAGAAATATCGCCATAGCCTAGAGTTGTTAAAGTAACACCTGCAAAATAAAATGATGACTGAGCAACTTCCAATCGAGTTAGTTGGACACATTCTTTTGAAGTGTCAAGAACACACTCTGGATCAAAATTCATACCTTGTTGATAGTATGTAGCTTCCATAAAGTACAAGCCAGCTGCTAACCATATGAAAAATGTGCTTAGCAGTAGCTTCGGATATGAAATTGAATCAACAAATCGACCAAAGCTGGTCGTGAGATATTCTTTCTTATGCGGTTTAGCAACCGTTCTTTTCTTGGTATTCACTTTATAAAAACTCCTAGCCAATATTTTTGTTATGTAAAGATTTAAGGAGACACCTAACGCCCAATTAAGGTGTGAGCCACGCTACCACAATACTTAATATGGACGCCATAAACACTGAACTAGACCCAAACCAAAAATGCCAAGCGTGGGGAATCACTCTTAAATTGTTTGTTAGATGCCAGATCGCTGAACCTAATTTAGTAGTGGTAACGACACGAGATTATCGTTATGGCCTGATCATCGACTGCGTAAACAAGCCTATTAGTATCATCAATACGACGAGACCAAAAACCAGATAAGTTCTCTTTCAATGGCTCAGGTTTACCGATGCCCTCAAATGGAGAACGCTTAACATCATTGATGAGTTTATTGATGCGCTTGAGTGTTTTTTTGTCTTGAGTTTGCCAATACAGGTAATCATCCCAAGCGTCATCAGTCCACGACAGTAAACGCTGACTACTACTCATCAATTAACTCTCGTGCTGTTGTTTTACCAGCACGGTACTGTGCTATAGAACGGTTTAAGTGTTCAGCGTTTTGAGGAGAGCGTAGTAAGTGCACTGTCTCCATAAGGCTATTGTAGTAATCTAAGGACATAACCACAGCATCTTCAGAATCACGACGTGTAATAACTGTTGTATCAGCGTCATTAACTACACCGTCCAAAACAGCTTTAAGACCATTTCTTGCTTCAGTAAAAGATACGATTCTCATAAGAACCTCCACATGTACGTTTAATGGAACAAGTATAGTCCTCGCCACTCTACTTGTACAGTAAATTGAACATGCGATATTGATAAGGCAACTAACGCTTTGCTAAGGTGTGAAGCACGCAATGGCCAAGCATCTGCATGGCACTTCAACACAAAAACCACCGCATATTAAAAATGCCACGCGTGCTGAATCACACTTAAGCAACTTGTTAGCTTTCTAGCCAACGAAATACACTGAATCATTTTCTGCAAACAAACACTCTATCGGGTAAGGTAGCTCAAGCGTTGGCAAATTACCCTTTGAAAACCATTTTAAAGCCACTGTTTCATCGTCGGTTGCAGTTTGTAACTGACTGTCTGCCACACATTTAAACATGATTACGGTGTAATCAACTTGATCGCCATTTGGATAAGTGAATCCAAAACCCTCACCGCCAAATACACCAAGTAGACGCTCTACTTTAACAGCTAAACCGGTTTCCTCACGAACTTCCCTAACCAATGCTTGTACTGGAGATTCTTGAGGTTCAATCATTCCGGCAGGAAGACTCCATGTATTATCTGATTTCTGTTGAAGCAGTAACTCTTGGTTTTCATTTAAAATGACACCCGCCACGCTAGGGATAAGTAACGGCATAGTTCCAATTTTGGAACGAATTTCTTTGATATAGTCACTCGCGCTCAATTTTCCTCCTTGAAAGCTAACGCCCTGTTAAGGGGTGAGCAACGCAATACAAAAGCCACCGCATACCACCTTAAACACAAAAACCAACGCATAGTAAAAATGCCACGCGTTGCGAATCCCTCTTAAGAATTCCCAGACACTAATCACCATGACTCACCACCTCTCAAAAAACAACCTAACCGTTTGATTTAAAATAACATAACACTCTTTCACAGTCACCTTTTCTCACTACATCTCACAGCTCTAGCACCCCCTTGCGTACCCCAAAATCGATTGATAATTTGAAGGGGAACAAATAGATAAACAGGAGGGTAGCAGCATGGCTATCAATAAATTAACAAATACACAAATCAAGAATGCAGCGAAAAGTGACAAAGAATATTCACTATCAGATGGTGGAAACCTCTACCTAAGAATACGTAAAAACGGCTCTAAGAACTGGTTATTTATCTACACAGACTTTAGCACTAAAAAGCGTAAAAAAATGGGGCTTGGCTCATACCCTAATATGACGCTGGACGAAGTACGCAAGGTCGCTAAAGAGCTTCGTAAGCAAATGACGAACGGTATTGACCCAAAACTGTTTCGTGAAAAGCAGAAGTTAGACCATTTGGTTGAAAGCCAACAGACCTTTAAAGCGGTCGCAGAAAAGATGCTTCTGAAAGAAGAAATTCAAGAGACAACTAACCGAGAAAAGCTGATTGTCGAAGAACGTGAGAGAGCTAGAATTAACGGCACGGTATTCGGGCAAGATGAAATCGACCGCATCACCAACAAAGTACGCTCGTCACATCGCAAGCGTCTTTTCTTAAAACGTAACCTATATCCTAAACTAGGCAACCTCCCTATGGCCTATATCACCGCCGCTGGAGTCATTTCGGTCATCGAACCTATGCAAGCTAAAGGACAATTAGAAAATGTTAAGCGTGCATGCTGCATTGCCAATCAAGTGATGAAATTCGCGGTAAACTCAAACATCATTAAATCTAATTGCTTAGCCTATATTAAAGACAACTTTGCCAAATCGAAAGTCACTCACATGCTCAAAGTACCGCCAAACGAACTTGGTGAAGTGATGGCTATCATGTCAAACAACCAAATGAAACCCGTCACCCGTTGCGCGTTCGAAATGCAAATGCACACGATGACTCGCGCAGATGAACTCGCTGCCATGCGCTGGTGTGATATCAACATTAAGAATAAACTTTGGACAATCCCAGCTTTCTACACTAAAAGCAAACGTGAGCATTTGGTGCCGCTGAATGACTACACGTTAGGGATATTAGAGTTCATTCGACCAATATCAGGAGAGCACGTCCACGTATTTCCATCTGACAAGCCGAATACCAAATTCCCGCACATAAGTCCTTACGCCGTGAATTCATCACTCAACCTCACTAGTTTAAAAGGAAGGCTCGTCAGTCATGGGTTTAGGGGCATTGCTAGCACGTATCTCAATGAACACAAACAGTTCCGTGAAGATGCAATTGAAATGTGTCTTGCTCATTTAGATAAGAACACCACTCGAGCTTCATACAACAGTGCGTTGTATCTCGATGAACGATACGAAATTCTTCAATTCTGGAGCGATTATATTGTGGAATCGACAGGCAACTACTATTCGATTGCAGGACAATATCAAGCGGAGAATAAACAGAGCGCATAACCAGCGCTTCAGCATGCATTACCACTGAGCCTGAATGGCTTGACACCACTTAACTCACCGTCACTTATGACACCCTCAACCAGTTTAGGGTGCAGCTTTCTGCATCCTAAATTCAGCCAAGAAGGAATCACGCCTATGCCAAATTCGAACTTACATCAAACTCACTTAAGCCAATTTGAGGTAAAACCCATCAGCGAACATCCTCGCTTTAGTGAAATGCAAGCACTGCGCCGCTTACGTCGAAAAGGACGCCTTGCCCTGCCCCGTCAAAACGGAAACATCGGAGTAAAACAACACCGTCAGCTTCGCGCCCATCATATTTCCACCAATCAGCATGGCATTTATCAAGTCAAAATCACACCGCCGATTTCATTAAAAATATCAGGCCATATTAAGCCCCACTATTTTGTAGCACTGAAAACAGACGAACCGAAACATGCAATAAGCAGAGCGAAAGCAGTGCGCTTACAAGCTAAGTTCTTTTTCCAAAACAACCCCCATGCCCTTCCCGACTCTCTGTCATTGAGTCAGCAATTATTAGTGCAAATACACTTAGTGGCTAAGCATTTTCCTGTGGTTCGTGCTTACAAACACAAACCGACAAAAGGCGACTTCCCAACCTTGCCCCCTCTAGACTTGAGCTATTCAGAAGAGGAACTTCGTTTTCCATACTTCAACTGGTTAAGTGAATTGATGGCAGAGCGTGAGCATTCAGGAATGTCTCAATTCAGACTCAATCAGATTGCAGACTACCTTCATCATTTTTTACGCTTCGTTGACGACAACCACTCCAGCAGCAATGAAAGATTATACATACAGACACAAGACATTCGTCAATATCGTGAGTCACTCCGCCAATCTAACGTATGCCACAAAGAGCAAAAACAGCGTATTGATGCAGTACACTTTTACTTTCGCTGGCTGACCTATCGAGGCTATTGCACTACCCCAAGACTGACACGTCCCCTTTTCTCTTAATTAGGAGTTTAACCATGATGATGACTAACCCGATACGCCTCAGCGTCATTTCTGCACTCGATGAAGGCCTAGCTTACTCCCATTCAGACTACTTTGCGCCGCTTCTGATGCAAGGTATCAGTGCGGTAGACATCGGTCTCATTGAACTAGTCACCACGATATTACGCACTGAACCATATCTCAATGAAACTGACCTGCTCGATCGTGGAGTGAGTCCAAGGCAGATTAAACGTGTGTTGGGTGGTTTTGACAACTTCAAGCAACTGTTGAAGATTGATGATTATTGTTTTAGTGATTTACTACGAGATAACAATTGGGATATTAGCCACGGCATTACGCTCTCGTACTTCCAATACCAGAAATTTTATCAAGATATACGCAGAGACTACATTCAAGGCCATATTGCTGACATGCATCCAAACTTATCGGTATTACTCAATGATGATTACTCAATTCACTCCGTTCCTATCACCCGAAGCCATTATGCCACTGTTCCCGCTACAGACGCCGAAGCAGCAGCGGTGAGTTTTGCTTTACTGTTCAGAGATTACGAATTCATTGAGTATGACGAACCGAAATCGCTCCTGACTTTACAAGCGCATCGCCGAGATAAAGCTGCCGTCATAGAGGTACGTTGCCTCGCTTCGAAATTTTGTCAAAACACGGCAGCAGGGATTTGTGTCGTGGATGACGCTCAAGCCATGACTAAGCTCAGAAATCAGAAGAAGATTCTTGATTTTAAAACCTTGATTGAGAGAAACACGCGTAACACCAGAATACCAACTTAGACACCTTGAACATCTCAAACATGGCATTAGAACTAGAGATACAGCTTTCTTTTAAGAAAGCTGTTTTACTCTCTTTTGGACATTTGTGAGTTGAACGAAGCCGCCCCGCGGCAGAAATGAATAAGCACCAACAATCATACTCTTTAGTAACACCATCATGTCGGTGGTGTGTTACTGGAGAGAAAACACTATGACCCCGTCTGAAAAGGAGCGCTTTGACGCCTTATATCAACAACACCTTACCCAACTCAAGCTTCAAGGTAAGCGAGCAAAAACCATCTCTGCATACTCTCTGGCTGTGCGACGTATCACCGAGAACTTTGATCGGTATCCTGATACCCTGACCATTGAAGGCCTGCAACGATATTTCAGTCAACTGATTGGGCAGGTCTCCTGGAGCACGATTAAACTTGACCGCTGTGGGCTTCAATTCTTATACAAACATACGCTCAACAAACAGTGGGAATGGATCGGCATTTCAAGCCTCCGAAAGTCAAACGTCTTCCGAATATCATTTCTCCTGAGCAAGCCGCTCAGATTATTAACACCACCCGTGAACCCCGTTACCGAGTGTTATTCTTACTTTATACACGATGGGGCTTCGGATTAATGAGGCTCTCAATCTCACATCGCTGATATCGACAATCATAATATGCAAGTCCATATTCGCTATGGAAAAGGCGGCAAAGATCGATTGGTCCCACTCCCTCACAGAACGCTTCATACTTTACGCCGATACTGGTGTTCCCACCGACATCCCCAACTGTTATTCCTAAGCAAAGGTAAGTGTTGCGATGTCGCTTTTAATGATCAAGGAGCACAAAAAGCGCTTAAACAGGTTGTATAGGATGTGGTATTCATAAGCGAATTACACCTCACTCACTTCGACATTGCTTTGCAACCCACCTCTTAGAGCAAGGGCTTGACCTGCGTTCACTGCAAATACTTCTCGGTCATGCGAGTTGAAATACAACGGCTCGTTATACTCAACTCACACAACTCAAGTTACATGATGCTAATCAAGCCCTCAATCAACTGGCTGACCGCCTGCATCTCGACTGGAAGTTGACCGTGTGAGCACTTTTATCGACCTGTTACGCCAACATCGTCACGAGCTTGAACAAGACTATGGGCATCACTTTAACAGCGATATCAAACGATCCATCTCTGCCATGCTACGGTGTAAAACAGAGAAACAAGGACTTTCGCAGTGGTATTGCTCCCACTGCCACCATGACGACCGTCTCACTCTCTCGTGTGGAAATCGTCACAGTCCTCAATGTCAGCATCGTACAACATCCGACTGGCTTGAAAGACAGAAAAGTAAGCCGCTTCCAGTTCATTACTACATGGTAACCTTCACATTACCTTATGAACTGAGAAGCTTAGCTCGATCTGCTCCCCGAGCGCTTTATCAAGCCATGTTCCGTGTGGCTTCATCTACGTTAAAAGACTTTGCTCACAGGCAAAACCAAGGTGAGTTGGGATTTACCATCGTCCTTCATACACACAGCCGAAAGCGAGAGCTACATCCTCACTTAGTACGGCAGAACTCTATGGGCGGTGTTCGTGAGCTTATGAGTAATGTTTTGAGTGAATACCTCTTCTTTCGTCCTAATAACCAATCGAGTTGAGTTTATTCTGAAAGTCCAGCACTTGTTGCAAATCTTGCTGAGTTTGATTTTCTTCTGCTGTAATTTTTGCGATTTCATCATCAAGTGCGCGAATCTGAGCATTGAGGATTTCGGTAATCACCCGCTCAGAAGTATTGCCATACTCACGTTTAACCACTGAACAGATCTCATCAACTGCCTGATATAAACTAACAGCCGCTTGACGCTCTTGAGCGTTTTGCTGATCTTGCGCCTTGCCTTCGCTATACACATCCCATAACGCGGTAAGTAGCTGAACAGCGATTGCACCTTTTCCTGCCCATTTACCCAACGTTTTCTCCCATCGTCCTTTTAAACCCGGGATCTTTAACTTACGACCTTGAAGTAGTAAGCCCTTGATATTGTCAGCGGAGCCCATATTTCCAAGCCCTTTAACCACCTTGTCTAGATACTCAGAATTATTTGAGCTCAAACTTTGTTGTAAGCGGTGAGAAACCTCAACGTTTAGTAGACCCTTAACTTCACCCAAACTATCGTTGATCCACGCTTCTAGCTTGTCTCCAATTGGGTCAATTAAACGCTGCAACTGGCTATCAAGTTGCGCTTGATCTTGTGTACTCTGTATACAGCCACTGATATCAGACTTCATCAACATCAGTTCATGACTGATCATATTTCTTGCTTCTATTACTAACGAGCGTTGGCGACTTACAAGCATTTGCTTATCTTCTCGGCAACGCATCAATATCTCGTTATGTTCTGAGGTGTCTGTCGTGGACAGTTGGTTTACCGCTGGCTGGTACCAAAGTTCATTAACTGCACTCTGAATTGCTGACAGTTGATTGTCTTGGTTGTCTGTTGATTTTAACCAGTCATTAAACACCTCAATGAACTCACTGTAACCAGAGCGTTCAAGCAACTGAGGGTGATTATCTTTTAAACGTCCCGTCAATGCCGTTTTCGCATTCATTGGTAACACTTTAATATGCTGAATGCTTTCATTACTCACGCCATATTCAGAAGCTTTATGACAAAGAATCTGAAGGATCTTCTGATAAGCTGTTGCTTTATCTGAATCGTTCGTAAGCTGATGGTTAAGTACAATGAAAATTTTCTTATTCAGCTTAATCATTTCAAATAATCGATGATAAAGATCCTTTGAATCTTGGTCCCCTTCTCGGATGACAAACAACATCACTTGAGTACGTTTAATCTGCTCAATTGTAGTCTGTTCATGCTCAATGGGAGCGTTGACTCCTGGAGTATCTAACAGTCGATACCCGTTCCAATCATAGTAATCAACCGTGTCGGTGGTCGGAATGTCATTTACGGTTGCTTTCTCTTGACCAATAAGCGCATTGATCAATGTACTTTTGCCTGCGTTATACGCACCATAAAGCATGACTTGCAGAGTGTTATCATCTAGCTTTTCTTTTAACTCGGCATAAACACGTTCAATCTGATTATTCGGATGATAGGCGCCAACTAAACACTTTGATTCATCAAGGTTCTGAGTAATTTCAATAAATGGATTTCTCATAATTTATACCTTCAATGCTTGAGTTTTTGAAGCACAGTTTTCAATCGCAATTACTATGGAATCAGCGTATTGCTGTAAGGGCATGAAAGATGTTTGCACATCACTAAAGACGTGTTCTACCAATTGTGGCAATTGCTGACGTACTGCTGCTGATGTGGTTAGGATGACTTGATCTGGCGAGACCCCAACCGCTTCTTTGTGAGTGGAGATTTCGACAAAGATTCGTTCACCGAGTTTATTGCCGCCAAAAGAGCCAATCGCACCACCAATCAAAGCACCAATAGGTCCACCCACCGCAAACCCAGCAGCTGCCCCGCCTAATCCACCAGCACTCGAAGCGATACTCGACGCTCGCCTACCCGTGACCTGTTTAACGTCAATAGTGATATCATCAAAATCACCTAAACTGCCACTCGACAGGTCGCCTGAAACACGCTGAATATTGTTAACGTAGCCAGATAGCTCCTGCGTCAACGTATTGCTGATTTGCTCTTCAATTAATTGGTTTAGCTCACGACTTATCGCTTCTTTATCGCGGTTGTTCATGTGCTTATCGACGATTAAGGGTACTTCACACAGTACGTTATCAAGAATCTGGCTCGACATCACATTTTGCTTTTGGCGTAAGTTATACGTTGTTTTTGTTAGTAGTTGCTGCAACTCTCGCACTTGCGGTAAAACATTTTCATTCAATGAATGCAGTACTTCACCATCCAAGAAGTTAATCATTTGGCGCTTAGCTTTAACCACCTTATATTGGTTAGCTTCGTTCACTATTACTACCAGGCGTTCAAACAGCGTTTGCAAGCCAGCCTCTTGTAATGCGTTCTCAGAGGTCGCTGTAAGTGTTTTGTACGCATGAACCGATACGGATACCGCTTCTTTCAAATCATCAACACCGCCTAATGCCGTGACTCGGCTATGCACATCTTCTTGCTGCAATTGGCGAACTTGGGCTGATTTATTTTCCACTTTTTGGATAAGGTCTTGCGCCTCATCACACCAATCCTCTACCAATACGTCACTTTTCGTGATGACGGGTTGTAATGGTTTTTTCTTTTCAAGCTCAAGCTTGAGATCTTGCAATTCTTGTACTTGCCCTGGAGAACTTGATGGCGTAAGCCATAAAATAGCGTCTGCGCTGTCGGTATAGAGACGAGTGAGATCACCGTTTTCATCCACTATCGAGTGAAGCCCCGGTGAATCTAATAGCACCAAGTTTGAGCCCAGCTCTACACCTTGGATCTGAGCGGTAGTCTCGGTGACACCTTCGGCAAACGCACCCTCAAAATATTTAACTTTGCCGTCTTTAAAGCAAAAACGCTTAATCTGTTCAGGAGCAAATAGATTCGTTAAGTAATTACAAAACGAGCTTTTACCTGCATTCACTTTGCCAAATACAAGTAAAATAACACGATCAGCAAACTGCTCGCTGAGCGCTCGCATTGGTGACGCCTCTTCTAATTTTGCATCCCAACTTAGCACCCCTTGATAGATGGAAGCCTTTAGTTGTGTCGCCAATTTAAACAATGGATGCTGCTCATTGATCCGCTTGCTACTAAACTGAGCTGCTTGGGTAAGCTCTACAACCAAAGCGGATTTTATTGCAACTAAATCCTGCTCTTTATCCGATATGTATTTGAAGTCTGACTTAAATTTTTCTAACGCAGTAAGAAATGGGTTGCTATTGGTCATTTTTCCATTCTCTTACAAATTGATTAAATCGTTTTCAAGCTGCTTCATTTCTTCTAGCTGCTTACTAATTTGTTCGATTTGTCGTGCCTGTTTAGTCGATTTTTTGCTTTCTTGAAATGCTTGAATTGCCGTAACTTCAAGATTGCTATTTTTTGATGCCGCGACTAATGAATCTGCTGAAATCGACAAGCTATATTTATTAATAAAACGATTGGCGTGCGCTCGATTTTGTTCTGTAATTTTCCGCTCTTTTGCTTCTCGTTCGGCTTGTGCTATTTTTGCTTTTCGTTCAGATTCTGCTCTTTCTCTCTCTCGCTCTAATTCTCGTGAGCCCGAGCTAGCACTCGAACTTGAATCATCATCAGATAATGCGGCACCGACAACACCAACGACACCTACCACTGCAGCGCCAATTAACCAAGGAATAGCCATAATTAACTCCTACTATTTACATTACTGTTCTTGGTTAAACCAAGGCTGCTGATAATTGTTTTACGTCACGCTTTAACATACTAAGTTCACTGCTCTGCTGAGAGCGTAGCCCTTTTAACTCTGCATTCAATGCCTCTTTTTGCGCAGAAAAATCCAGCAATAGTTTAGACTTCAAGCGTTTCATTTCTTTCTTGCGTAATTCATCAATCTCAGACACTAAAGTAGCAGTCAGATCAAAGAGCGCATGGATACCACTCTTTTCGCAGAAAACCGCTTTGTCCTCTTGAAGACCTCTGTTATAACGATGCGCTGACACAGAAATGATTTGTAAATCACGTAAATCAAGACTCCCTAGTAATTGTTGGCGAATTTTCTCCTCAACAATAGCTACTTCATCGGCAGACTTTTGATCGATTTGCGTTAAGACTAAAAACATCTTCTTACTGTAATTCTTGTCCTGACGTGCTAATTGTTGGAAAATTTGCATCTCATATTTATCTAGCTCACCCGCTTGAGCTTGGTGAACTAAAAACAAGTAGTCAGCCATTTCAAACGCACCTTTAATGGCAGCTTTGTCATCTTGTTTATGCACATCGGCATCAAGCCCAGGGGTGTCAATCCAAATAACATGATCTTGTTCAAGCTCTTTGTTCTCAATGGTTTCGCGTTTATCTGCTGCTTTGAAAATCGCTTCGCCTACCATAGCATTTAATAATGTACTTTTACCGTGATTATATTTCCCAAACACTGCTATACGTGGTTTAGTCGCATTATTTTTCAAGTACAGCAAACGGTTTACATTCTGCTCATCCGTTGGTAAAAACTGCAATAGTTTATGTTTGTCCATCTTTTAATTTAACTCTGTAATGACTTGGAAGCTCGGCTTCCAATTGCATGTAATTGCAAACTTCAGCATTTTTAAGATAGTAATCTGTTAATGAAAACTGGTTTTCAAAAAGCTGCTGATACCCTTCATCAATTCGGCACACTAAAGGTCGCTCTTGATATATTGTGCAGCCAACATCAGCATTGAAGTACAAGCAAATACCATCACCGTTGTGAAAGATTTTCAACTCAGGTACATGTTGAATTTGTTGGCAACACAAGCCGCAACGGGTGCACGGGTAACTCATAGGTGGATCAATGCTTCACCTTGGGTGAATAGAGATAAGATATTCTTAGACCACTCACGATAAACAATCGCCAAGTTTGGATTAAGTCCAAAGTGCGTAATCATATCATTCAATAGTTGCTGCTCTTGCTTGGCAACTTCTCCATCCGCATAAATAAGCGCCATTAACTCAAGTAACGCAATTTTCTGATGGCTATCACACTCAAAAGTATTGAGCACTGATGCTAGATCAAACCTTACTGCATCATACTCAATATCGTCCATTTGCATTTCCATGCAGTACTTTGCAATCAAGACTTCTTCTTCCATTGAAAAGTCATTGTCAGAATGCGCAACATGATGAGCAAGAGCAAGAAATGCTTCCTTTTCATCTATTGATAAACGGTTCAAAAACATAATCGTTCCTTTAATAGCTTCGAATACTGCTTGTTCTAATATGGATTCGATTGTTATACAACACCTGACACAATAGCTAAACCTAACACTTTAGCATTAGATTTGAATTTTCCATATCCTTGAAATTCATCACATTTCGCACTGAACCACAGAATAAAAACAGACCAATATGGCACTAGATGTATTCTTCTGGCGTGGCTATTTGATAATTATTCAGTAAGAGGTAATGAGTTAATAAGCTTACGAGGTGGGAAATGAAAGACGCATGACTAGGAAAGTTTTAAAGGTTGAATGTGTGGCGTATCAGTCGACAGACTCTAACTCTAGCGAAGTACGATTTTATGTAACATGCTTTAGTCAAATCGAAATGACTTGTGCAGTTTATCTCTAATTACCTCCTCAATGACCGCATAAACTCTCACCAAAGCCACATAAGACTAGCATTCATCAGATGATTTTTCTTTAGGCAAATCCAGCTGCGAACGCGAAATCTTGGTCGAAACTGATAATGGGGCAGAAGTTTGTCGCGGTGACTGGGGGAAGCAACTGAGAAGGATTTCTTCTTAGTTGCCAGTGAGGAATGGGGAAAAATAAGCTGGTCGCACATTCATCGATTTGCTAACCCGATGATGATTGTGAGAGAACAACCTAATTATAAAGCTGGCTTTGTTTTACAGCGTTTTACCAATCATCTGGCTCACGAAGCTTTGCTTCTTGTCGGCTTACAGCTTTATCTTGAATATGTAGCTCTAGGTCGAGAGATGACAGAAGGCGCATCAGACTTTCGATGCTAGAAGAGGCCGGATCGCGTTCAAGCTTTGATACTGTTGTCTGTTTTAACCCAACAATGTCGCCGGCTTTAGTCTGGTTGCGTCCTTGAGTTCTGCGTACATCACGTAGGTATATTCCCAGTTGCATAGGACTTGTTATGAGCATATCTGCCTCCAATGTAAAAGTTATCCTCTATAGGGGATATTATCACTTTATCCCCTATAGGGGTTAGAGGTGATTGTAGTAGCGTTTGTTTTGATGGAGAGATTAATTGAGATGCGTCAAATATTCCTAGGTCCAAAGCGTCATTGGATTTGCTGTCAATTTGTGCTTTTAAACTCTTTCGTCGATGCGTGGACAGCGCTGCCAAAACCCGCTATACGATACACTTGTTACTCTCAAACCTCTGCCAAACAACATCACATAGTGTACCGATGGCTTAAAACGTCGCTTCAAATGGCAATAATCCCGCTAACTGATGCGCATAGTTTTCCCAAAACTGACACTGCTCTCTCGTCATAAATTCATGGTGTGGCGCTACCTTAGACTGAATAACTCTCCCATCGCAAATTCGCATCCGACCACAGGCACAACTGAAATGCTCGTCATAAAAACGAACGTCAAACGTTAACCCCGGGTTTTGGTCTGACAAAGCAAAAACTATCTCCTTAGGATACGTATTTAGTGTGGTGAATATGATTGGTTCTAAATGCGGAGCCCCTTCTTCGCATGCTTCCTGAAACCGAAGCAAATTAATATAGTCCCCCATATCTGCAGGAAAATCATCTTTCCATGGATTAAAGCATCGATAAGGCACACCGCATTCAAATACACCGCAGGCCCCCCAATGACGCATCATCCACGGCTCTTTTATAAAGTAATCCGTGGCGTTTTGTATCGCCGCTGGCATCGGGACAATGTTGTTGAAGTCAATTTGACCAAAGTGGTCAACAATATTATGGTACAGTGCTTTGCACCTTTCTGAATCGCCACTTATGGTCAATTCGCTGGTAATTCGATAAGTCATATATTAATCCCTATTTTTATTATTGTTTTTTAATCAGGTATAGATAAGACGCCTATCACTAGAAAGACGGAGAAACGCCTTTACTGTCTTGAAATGAATAGGCGTTCAATTTCTGAATTAAGCTCTGCGCTTTAGCGCAGAGCTCGATGGCCTCTTACTGAAAGTTCATATATTGCAGGAGCGGATTCGCTTGTTTGAGCGTCTGACGCTGAGCAAGCAGCTCAGCGACCACACGTTTTTTGTCTTCTCCTATTGCACAGGCAATAAGAAACGCATCGACTTCATGCGACATGAAGCCCACAGCCTTTGGACCCAGTTGTACTGCGGGCGGAAATGTGCCATCATTAATTCGGCGATGTAAGGTAGCTTGAGATAAACCAACGCGTTTTAATACGTCAGCCTTTTTTTCTATTTTCAGTTGATTAATTGGGTGTATAAGCGCCATGAGACGCCTCCGTTTATTTTTATTATTATGGCTCAAGGAGCCGTTAAAAATATAATATTCGAGTTTTAAAGTGAAAATCAATCATTTTTTCGTATTTATTTAACCAGAAGTAAATATACATGCCTTATATATTTCACGGAAGGCAGAATATATAAACTTCATATATTAAACATCATATCGATATAGCCTGCTATAGCAATCAAGAATAGATAAGTATTAACACAACCTCTCTATTAATTCATTTCACTCAATAATCACACCTCTCGTTTATTTTTACGCCCCATAAAACTCAGCTTAATCTATGTAATATCCGCCCCGACAACGACTTACTCAGTTCCAGTGAGACAGCCTGAAAGCTACTGAAAGCACCAGAGACACAATGATAGTGCAGCGCAAATGCTTTGTCGCAAACGGCATTTGCAATGTCGTAACGCGCACTTTCCCTGTCGCACTCGACAAATTCCGTGTCATATTACGCAGTAAACACAGGATTATTAAAATCGTCATATAATTTCCATTTCACTTATTTAAAATAAACACTTCCAATCTCATTGATTATATCGTTATAATAAAAACACTCAGAACAAAAACAGTAACAAGCTGATATCGCTCGTCCTTATTTGTTCCAAATAAAAACGCACGAAAACTTGCCTCACATGGTGAGGTTGCGCTAACAGCCTTCGGCGTTATCGCTTGAAAACACAAAACACTCTAAATAATTAAAATAATAAATAGAGAATTTAAAAAATGGATATTAATATAAACACAGTCGCAGCAACTGTCATTCGCTGCACATCTAGAAAACATAAACAAATACTATCGGAATTCATTGAAAGTCACAGCTACTCAGCAGATGAGTTGACTACACTACTCGCAGGACTGTTACCCTCGCCGATTGAATCTGGGGTAGCCATCGCTTCACACCAAACCTTTATTTCAGAGCTTTCTCACGCTTTATATCTCCACCAACATCCCAATGACGCCGATAAAAATGAGCTGATGAATGCACGCAAGTTAATTCGTATCGTTCAGGCGAATTTTAAAAAACAACGAAAAAGTGACAAAGAGCTGTATTGCAAAGCAGTGAAAACCAATCTCACTGAAAGCGAATACCAGCAGTTACTTGAGGTCATGCACAGCTATAATTATAAATCAGTGAGTCGGTTCCTGAGAGAGGTCATAACTCAAAAACTCACAGTCAAACCTCAACGCAGTGATGAAATCACAGAGTACTTTAAGCAAACAAAGCGCATCGCCACAGTGATGGAGTCACTCATTGACGAAGGTAACCCTGCGTACGACCACGAAATAGCCCGTCAACTAGGTGATGCTCTGTATGAACTAAAACAGAATTTACAACTCACCCGAAATCTCGCTATCGACGCTCATAATTCTCAAACCGCCGAGCTGTTGGCCATGCAATTTTTGGACAGCCGTACGTTGCGTGAGCTTTACCGCAACAAGCTAGAAGTGGAGAACGCCAGTAATGATATTTGAGGAATTACAATGTAAGAATGATAAACAAACGGTGCATGATGCCACGCAGTTAGTTCAATATAGTGCCAAGCAAAGTGATGATGTAACACTGCTGGTTGAATATTCTTCAAGTCGCTCAAAGGGTGACAAGCTCGGGGGAACATCGCAGTTTATCTGCGCCAACGAAATCGCTTCGGTTCCCCTGAATGCAAAGAACCAAGATGCCCGAGACATTGATTGGAGCCGTGCTATTGCTGAACTGCAAAGCGCTTATCTTGCTAATACTAATACGAAACAGCCCTTTCGCCACTTTGTTGTCTCCCTGGCGGAAGGGGAACAGTTACCCCTAGTCCAATGGCGAAAGACAATTAAAAAGCTCATGACGCACCTAGGGTATGGAAATGCTCGTTATATCGCATTCAAACACTGCGATACCGACAATGAACACGTCCATATTGTAGCGTCTACGACTGATTTACTGACAGGTAAAATCATTTCGAACTGGCAATCACACCTCAAAGCCCAAGAAATTATGAGGGAGCAAGAAGTTACGCTAGGGCTACAAACAGTGCAAAGCTCAGAGGAACTCCACTCAAGTTACGACACTGATGTACAAGGCGAAAAAGAGAAAACGGTGATTCGTATGATGAGAAGAAAAGTGGATGCGGCGATTCGTACTCTCCCTTCTGCTTGCTCGTTGGCTCAGTTTGAAGTGGCACTTCTCAACCAAGGCATTGAAATCGAACTCATTCCCGACAGCGCAAACACTCAATTTAAAGGTATCGCCTACCGATTTCATCAATATCGCCTTGCTGGCTCATCTCTACGCAGTGGTAACAAATACACCTTAGGCAAACTCATTAAAAATGGTGTGATGGATGCCAAGGCTCTATTTATCGACAACTACAATAAGCACGATGAAAACATGGAACAAGCTACGGTTCATTTTAACAAAATTCGTAGTCTGGCAATTAAGCACGCTGAAAAACTAAAAGCGGACATCGAAGCATACGAGCATCAGCAATACCGTTACCTCCTCTTTTCATTTGCTCGAAGCCAAGAAGCGGCAATGGAAGCTGAAGTGGAATACTGGTTTGAGTATGCCAAAATACGCTCAACCCGAGACAGAGCGGTGGTGAGGGCTATATATGAGTGTGAAAAAGCGATTTACCACGCATCTGGAACGATGAGTAAAATGTTCTACCATTTGATCATAACCCTATTAGAATACTCATTAATTAACCGTTGTAAGCTAACAATAGCTCCAAACACAATAAACCATCAAACCCCTATATACTGCCAAAGTGCTTAAAAGAGCTTTATCCAAGTTCACCTGGTTGAAACAATGGAAATACCGCACTTATTATCAAAATTTGGAGGCGAGGTCCACTATTGTGAAGACAAATCAAAAAGGACTATAATTGCATTTAAATCAATGAATTAAGCATAAGACAAGCTTTCAAGTTATTAGGAATTTCGATTCTTCAAGTAACGTTTGAATGATGGCCAAACCATATCAATAACTGTCGCCAAGGTAATCATGCCAGATAACGACCAAAACACTGAGTTCATCTGCTCGTCTGTTTACGCCATAATCATCGCAATGGCGTACGAATTCATCAGATTCGTTAACTTCCTCATCAATATTCGATGACACCACCAGCGATTGCTTCAATGACTCTAATTTGTTCAATGATAGTTTTGGCTGTAGTAGCTCAAATTTTGACGATCGATTTTCGTAATCTGAATACCGTAAACAAATTTACAACAACGCCAACCGTGTATCAGTAACAGTAACTAATTCTCTAAAAAACCGGATACATTTATCCAACTCTTCGCGTTTGACGATATGAGCTTCGGTTCTGTCGATTTGAGCGCGATGAACAGCCTCACCTCGTTTTTTTAGCCACTTATTAAGCTGTGTTCGAGACTCATCCGCGGTTATGTAGTTAGCCCAGATCCAGGCTTCAGTAACATCAATACCAAAAAACTCTTCGAATAGCGCTTTCGTTTTCTTGGAGCCTGGATTGTTGAAGTACTTGAGGTGCTCCTCAAGCCGATTTTCTACTATTCGCCCAAGTTGAGACCCCTTAACGACTCCATACTTCGCATCAACAAGCTCTTTTGCTATGTCTTCTACATAGGTTTCCCAAGCTGTAAGAGTCATAATCAAAGTGGCTCTCTTGAGCACCTCTGGAGGTTGAGAATTGGAGTTGCATCCGTTTAACTGATCGTAACACTCTAATAATTGCTCTGCGTCTGAGATCGCGTACTCAAAATTGGCTTTCGCTTCTGACATCCCTTGTCCTAGTTATCATGACTATATGCATAAAGTGGAATTTACCATATTTAGGATTAAATCAATGATAACTAGGTTCAATAAAGTTGAGTTACTTCAATAAGCTAGTGACTTTTGGCTGCTAATCGCGCTGAAAGAAGATTGGCACCACCAACGAGCGGCTAACGCTTTAAATCAACCCACTCCGAACAGTAATGAATAGGGTCACAAATTTTGCTCATTGATGTGTAGTGAGAATTACCGATTTGTATACCGTGTACCTGTAGCCCCTGCTTCTCTCTTCGGTTGCTAATTTTCCTATTTAATCCCGAGGGAACTGGAAATTCACCATCGCTCACTAGCAAGACATCAGTTTTGTTGAGCAACCCTCGGAGTGGTAAATTTCAATCTACACTAAACTCATGCTTTGTTTGAAGTTAACTAGCTCCTGAATACTGCTAGTATGTGGATTATATATCCACTCCAAATCAAACTGCGTCTTAGACCGTTGGTACATAAAACAATCACCGATGACTAGTGAATTAAATTTGTTCCCTTTTTCTCTCTTCTCTTCAATGCTCTTCATAACGTTTTTTGGTAGTTCACCCATGATGAAATCAGAGATAACCAAAACATCTGCGTTTTCATAAAACTCCCTCTTCATTAGCTCAGTCGCATGACGGAGTGCTGGAGCAACATCTGTTCCTCCATGAAAAGAGGAACTCAAGAACTTAATCAAAGATTCCAGCCCTTTTTTACCCGTCAAATCAAAAGTCACAATAGATGTTGAGAAGTTAATTAGATAACAATTTCGGTCCTGCTTTCTAGCGACAGTAGACAAGTACAAGGCCATAGCTTTGGCTATGTGTTCAGGTGCACCGTACATTGAACCACTCGTATCTATGCATAAAATCATAGGCCCTAAATTCGAATCCTCTTCAACAGATTCATCTACGGGGATACTCTCCTCCTGATCTATTTCTGTAATGCCCTGCATTTCAAAACTCAATAGGCGTGATTCCAGATATTTAAGGTCAAAAAGAACTGATGTTTCAGGATCCGAAAGAAGTGCCAATTCAGAGGGTAGCGCATGCTCAATATCCTTCCCTTGAACCACACCTACAATCTCTTCCTTTGAATTGATATCAACAACTGGTTGTTTGAATGCTACCGACTTCAATACTGTTTCAATTTTAGTTGATGACTCAATTTGCCTTACTTTCCCTAAAAGCTCAGATACCTTTTTGGCACCTTTGTCGTTTTTGAGGTAGTCCGCCCATCTCTTTAGTGCTTCTATACTTCCACTTTTTAATTCAGCATCAGATAAATCAAGGTACATTCCTGGCTCAAGACCTAAACTCTCCAAGCTGTACATCAACTCTTCCAGCAAATTGAGCCATTCACTAATCTGTTTATAAAATTCTTCACGCATTCTGGACAGAGTTTCGAAGTACCACTCTGATACAGATTTATCCAGCTTCTTCTGCCAATCTAACAGCAGGAGACTTCTAGCTGTATCATTAGGCTTTTTCTCTAACAACTCTTTGTGCCAAAAGGAAGAATCAACGTGATATTTAGCCTTCTGACAAAATGAGATATAGTTTTTTAGTAATCCATTAACATCGTGATTATTCATCCATATTTTCAGATTCGCTTGATCATCGGAAAAAGGGTTGTCCACTTCTAATGACCGTTCAACACCTACTTTCCAAGCACTAACTTTGGCTTCTACCTTAGATGACAGCGCATCTAAATTACCCAACAATACACTTCTTTCACTTGTGAGTTCTTTCAGCAGATTATCTGATTGCTTATGGATAAGTTCTACTGGCATAGAGCCTCCAGACGTTCACAGTCTTTAATTCGTATTTTGAGTTTATCTATTTGAGAAAGAACACCTTTCAAGGCGACATCTGTATCTGCGCTTGTAGTAAACGGACTATGCAGCTCCACTTTATATACACGCAGTTTATCTTCTGTCTCTTTAAGAATTTTTTTTAGCTGTCCTCTAAGATTACCAACTGAACCTGAAAGAGATTTAATCAGCCTCTCATTTACATCACTTCTTTTATCTCCTTTGTGGAAAAGAATAGAAGGGGTGAATTCAAAGTCGTTATATCGATTTCCATAATGTCTATTGCTATATGATAGTGTACAAGATCCCTGCTCATCGAATTCACATGTAACTTCTTTTATGTCATTTCCCGATATGTCGACAGGATGAAAAGAAATATTACTTTTAAATTTATTAAAAGGAATATGAACCGTTTTCTGCTTAATTTCCGGATTACCATAAGAATATGAATTATGCTCTCTGAATTTTGCTACTACTTTAAAATATTCCTCATTACCTAATGAAATTACGTCATATACATCGTCCTTATAGAAAAGTTCCTTAGTGATCTCTTTCTCTAAGCTATCTTTACTATTATCAAGAGCAGCCAAATTGATATCACCAGCAATTCCACATGACTCGATAGCGTCCATCACGATCTCTTCGGTACAAACCCTGTTTTCTGGAGAAGTCCATAAACAATGCTTTAGAAGTATTGTATCGGTCAGGTTTGTATAATTACGCTCGTTGAAAAACGCAGATGCTTTCAACAAAATTGCAGCTTTCTGCCAACGTCGATCCGAAACATACAGACCTAACTCTTCATTTTTTTCACTGATCTCATTACGTATATATTTGATAACAAGCAAAGTGTCTTTACTCAGCTCAACGTTATGTATCGCTTCATTCCACTGACTAAGCTCTGAAAGAGATACTCTAAGCTCCTCATCAACATTAGGCTCACTAGTCGAAGGCTTCGCGTTAAGCAACAAATTAAAATTATCTTCAAGTACAATTGGCGGAACCATTAAACGAGTAATAAATCGGTCATAAAGAGCATCTAGCCCTTGGTTTTCTTGAGGCACTTCATTCGAGGCACCAATAACCGAACGAATAGGTGCCTTGATAACTTCACTGCCATTCTTGAAAACATGTTCATTAATTAAGGTGAGCAGAGTGTTTAAAATCGCTGGGCTGGATTTCCAAATTTCATCAAGAAATGCAAACTCTGCGTCAGGAAGATAACCTTCCGTCTTACGGACATACTTATCCTGTTTGAGTTCTTGAATTGACACAGGCCCAAATACTTCTTCAGGTGTTGTAAACCGATTCATCAAATGTTCATAATACTTTGGTGACTCAAATGCACATGCTAACCTTCTGGAAATTAGGCTTTTGGCAGTTCCCGGAGGACCGAATAGGAAAGTATTCTGTCCACTAAGCGTGCTCAATAATGATACAGAAAGAATATGCTCTCTCTCATGTAACCCTTCACCGATCTGCTCCAATAGTTGAGTTATACGTTTTTTTACTTCTGGCTGAGCGGCTACTCTTATATTTTTGCTGTCTTTGCTTGTTTGATATTCTTTACTTTTCACATTCATACTACTAACCAACTCTTTCCTTGTTAAATTTAAAATCTGAACGATCTATTAAGCACTTAAGTTTATTGCTACAGCCGTTGTTACGAGCCTGTTCCCCGCATTTTTTGCTGCGATTGAAAAACCTATGATTGCCAAGGCAAATACCCACAAAGACTGATAACTTACCTCTGAAAAATACTCGCCCAAGAATTGCTTCGCGACCAGCAGCGCAAAGGCACTGACAAAAGATACAGCAGCTGCATCCCTGTATAATAAGTAAGCTCTGTGAGTTGAAGCCACTTCGTCCTGCTTATTGGATGGACGATAAAACTCTTTGTACCAATAACTGTTCTGCTCGCTATTATTTTGCTTCAAAAGTTCAAACTCGGACACGCGAGCCTTTAGGAGTGCAGTGTCAATACGTCGATCTCTCTCTGATAACTGAATAAAGCGATGCCCTGGTAACACATTGTTCCATCGCCAAAATACCAAGACGTTCTTGAGGTCAGGAGGCATGAGGTGGCTAAGCCACCCCGAAACCGCACCTATTGCTAACATCGCACCACTCGTGTCTTTTAGCATCTCGACATAACTGATATCAAAAGCACTTTGATTTACGAGTGATACCACTGCAAACTGAAGTACCATCAATACTGAGAGCGGGACAATGTTATTGGCTTTCATCGAGATCCCCATCATTATGCCACCTCTTCTTCATAATCGAAGTGATATGGCTCAGGGTTCATACTATTCCACCCATCACGCCCAGGCGCATTATAATGATGACGAATTCCAGAACCTCTCGTCGCTAGTGCGTTAACACCTCGGTGAGTGAAAGCATTCATCACAGCTTTCCGTGGGTGCTTAGGTTCACCATTTTTAGCCGTAGAAGCAATTGCCGTGATGTTTCGTGAAACACCTTGGCTAATAGGCTCCCCGACTAAACGATTTAGAACGGTCGTCCCAATATTGCGCTTACTTCCATGATGGGGGATCTGCATAAATCGAAGGTCTGCTCCACTTGTACACTGATCTATTTGATCTGCCGCGTGTTCCAGAGCCTGAATGCCTGCGTCCCCAGTAAAAACAGAGCGTCTTCCTTCGACGACTAATTGGGTGATCACACTCGAGTTGTTTTTTGCCGATGTTACCCCTTCATCATCAATCTGGTCTTCACCCCAAGTGGCAAAGAAACGACGAATAGATGCAGCCGTTTTTTCAAAAAAGCTTTCTAAAGCATTTGTTGCAGTGGCTTTTTCAGGCATGCCATCAAAGTCAGGAATGAGGGATTCGTAGTATTCGACAGAAGGGCCGAGAACCTTAATACCACCGCCTGTGTCCGTTAAACCAGTAAAAGGTTCACGTACACTTACCCCTTTCGATTCAGCCAAACTAACCAGTGACCATGCTTTTTCGAGGTTTTGCTTAAAACGTTCCCCTAAGCTGCTGTCCGTTACGCGTCCATCTTTGAATTTATCAGCAAGCCCTTGGTTGTGTAGCCAAGGCTGATGAATCCAAAGCTCTTGTACTTCGAGTTCATTAAGGACCATTTCCAAACCGTTAATGTGGTCTTGATCAGCATGAGTATTAATGACCAAGTCCACTTTAGAAGTGCCAAAACAAGTGGTGATGTGATCAATAATCTTTGAACTTGTGCTTTGAAAGCCACCATCAATCACAACCACCGTTTGCTCGTCACGTGGACCGTGTAGATTCCCGTAGCGAAGTGCGATCGCATCACCACTCTTAGACTCTTCACCAACACCTAAAAAATCAATTTCGTAACCCATAACTTTTTCCTTTTTCTATGAAAGTTAAGAGTTACTGATCAACTAGCATGCCAAGATTTAAGTCATTGTTTTTATTGTATATAACCTTTAACCCATAAAAATATAAAGTAAATAATATTACCATTAGTTATTTATTTTACTATTGCTTATTGGTGCATAAAAAACCGCCACCCTATGGATGGCGGTTTCAAGTCGCTAGCTATATTGCCAAATCGAAGCACTTATTTGCGAGTTGCCATTGCCATGAAGTTTCAAACTAAAGCAAGCTTGTCGTTATTAACGTTGGCCAATCTGCACTGTTATTAACGCTTGCCTTTTTTTGCACTTCGAGCATTCTTTTAACTTGATCGAGACAATCTCTTTCAAAGTCGAATCGGTGCAAGCCATGCATTAACTCCAGCCACCAGTACCCAAAGCCTTGGTCTAAAGTTATCTGAACTGTGTTACCTGACTCAAAGCTAATGGTTAATACCCTTCTATGTTGAATTGTCTTTTTGCCCTCAACGATATTTATCTTAGTTGTTCTACCAGTAGCATTCTCTAACCAAGCCTGAAAAATCTGTCTAAAGTCTGCTTTGTAGTCCCAATCGTGACTGATAAATGCTGGCGGTCTTCCGTTCTTTTCATCAAAACAGGTATCTACCAACACCTCACAATCATGATGTCCACAAACCAAGCCCTTTATTGCTTCAGATACCAGCATTACGGCTGACGGGCTTTGCAAGTAACGGTCTGAATAATGCACATTTTTTATAACATCACTCGATAGCAGTTCCTTCACACGGCTATCACTATCACACACCAGTTGCTTAAATCGCCCACCTAATTGAGTCAGCGTTCCATTCAGCTCTTTGAGAGCTTCTATCTGGATAGCCCCAACTTGAGACAAGTTCTCTGGTTCTACTTCGATAGTGTATGGAATTACCGAAAGTTCCGGTTCAACAGTTGAGATGACAGAGATATCGTCAGACATTAGCCATTCAATACCAGGTATTCGCGCACTATCCTCTAGGTTAGCTAAAGAAAAACAGCCGACATCAGTTTGCGCTTGAAATACCATCAGACCAGTATCGTCCTTGGTAAGGTATAGTGACGCGCCTATATTGTTGATGTTCTCCAAGAATAATTTTATGTCGTCTGGATAATCGACGTCTGGAACAACAAATGACACATCAATATTATTACTCAACATTTCGTAAACTCGAGATTTGAGCAAGTTTACTGACGTATCCCAACGTTCTATATTGCTTGATAAAACAAACTTCACTTCGCTAACCTGGCCAGCAACCACGGATGTAAGCTGCTCCTTAATGCTCAAAGGGCAATATTCAGCTTCAGTTAGCAATCGTTGATACTTCGATGGTAAATTTAAATGGTGTGTAAAATTATCGCCCAACCATTTGAGCGCAATCTGTCTGTTTAATTTGTCGGTGTCGTGTCTTGAATCCGACTCTAGTAAACAATCCGGACAAAATGCATCACAAGCCTTGGGGCATTCAAGCTCTCGTAACATTTGACGCAATACTTGAGTAATGTGATGTGATGTGGATGTAGCAAAACCAGCTCCACCACTTACACTATCAAACAACTGTAAAACCATCGCATGCTGACTTTCACCAACAACCGCTGGGCGTACACTGTATTCAACTTCATTGACTGAGATGCCTAAAGTCTTTACCAGTGCTTTTCGTAACGCTACAACAAGTGATGTTGCAATGACCCTACCTTCATCACTATCAGGGATATATTCTCCAGTGTCAGGGTGCTTTAAAACTAACTCGAACACATCAGTTTGTGAATGAACTCCAAGATGAATGCTTTCTAGTACTCTTCCTGAGCCATCACAATCCCCGTGCCGATCATTTTCATCTTTGGCAAACTTACTTGGCCGCGGTGGCTTATGTGTACGTTCAAGGTTTAGCGCTTTTGGTAGCTCTCCCGTTGATGTCATAGATTCAGCCCGCCCACAAGCCATGCACAGTGCAAATCCAGTCCCACTCATTCCCGAGCTATAATGAAACACTTTACCTTGATGATCAGTAATCATATAACCTAATTCAGAGACAGGTAAAGGTACAGGAACCCCCTTAGCACTTACCCAAGCAGGTTGCACTGGAACATAGGTTTGATGCGCAATGTTGTTAGTCGGCTCAATATAATAATCAGTCACAAAACCAGTGGGTTGGATAACTTTTTTCCTGTACTCATTATCTATAGGGATAACTTTTCCACACATTACATTACTGCACGTTAATGACTCGAGGTTAACTTGTTTATTCAGATTAGACTCATACCCTGTCTGACCACAGTGAGGACAACGCCATGCAAGATCAAATTTCTGGACATCTCTTGAGCCTTCAACATGAACATTTTGCCAATTCAAAGAAATTCCAGCAGAACGATGAACTCTACCGTCAATGACGATTTCCGAACCTGGTGCATATTCCCGAATAGCTACAGACAAGTTTCGAGAAGGGAGGCCACGGTTAATTGACACGTTGTCTTCACGCTCAAGCTTATTCTTGTTCTTTTTGAATTTTTTCTCACGAATATAATCAGCTACGTTGTCCGTATCTATACTTACAACATCGGTAGGGAAGCCATAACCGGGTAGAAATGCTTTTGTTGCCAAGTCCCTTAGCAGATACTCTCTACATAAGCGAGACTTCTCGTTGTCGAGCTTATGAGCATATGGGCCATTTGGAGCCGTATCATTAAGCTCTGTCTGAATATATTTATATTCCCCAACCCACTTTTCACTGAGTTCTAGAATTTTTTTAGCAGTCTGCTTTACTAAAATGTCAGGCGACACTCCCGACAGAGCAGTCCCCTTAACTAACTTTTTGACACCATCAAGATATGAATTTTCAAGACTCATAACCCAAAGAGCAAAACGTTCCGCAACTGACTTAACCCCAATGTCAGGTAGATAAAACCATTCAAGATTCAGGTTAATCTTCTCTTTATCTGTTGGGCCTATAACATCGACCAGATAGCGTCCTAATAAGTAGGAGTTCACATGACGCTGCACAAGTTTCTTAGAACTAAATTCAACATGCGGTGCAGGGATGGATGTGGTGAATGCCCATTTAGGGTTATTAAAGACTAATGTGTCATGAGGATTATTCTTGCATATCGTATAGCTGAGAGCTCTAGACTCTTTTGAACGGCCAGCACGCCCCGCTCGTTGAAGAAAGTTAGCCGGATGCGGTGGCACATTATTCATTACAACAGCAGTAATACCACCAATATCAACCCCCATTTCCATAGTTGTTGAGCAGTTGAGAACGTTCTTCCTACCACTCTTGAACTTCTCTTCGTAGTCTGCCAAGCGCTCTGCCGATTGCTGCGCCGAATGTTCAGCAGTTGCGTAATAAAAACCACCTTCCACGGTTCTATCGTTGATATCCGTCCATACATTCTGCTCTCTAAGTGAACGAATTTCCTGCGATTCCTCAATATCAGCACGTATTGATTGGAGCGACTCGTCATACCCTCGATCGCTACCTTCAAACTTCCAAATTGGTGGAAGGTTAACGCGAGTACACTGATAGTCTGAATAGTTACCATTCGCTGGAATGTATGGTGTTAAGCCTCTAAAGGTTGTATCCAACACCTTATTTGTAACTGGGCAAATAAACCCTTCAGTTAACAAAGCAAAACTAACTTCTCTCAAATCAAGGCTATATTGTTTGTCTGAAGTTGAATCTCTAAGAATTTGCAATTTGGTTAACGTCTTCCAAGCATCCTGCAACCACCCGTTAATTAACTGCTCTCCTTCCGTTTTTTCTATATCGATACCCGTTGCTACACGCAACAGCGTGATCAATCTTTGTTGAATTTTTCTACCTTTATTTATCTGAGGCCACTTCTTAATGCGGCTCTCTTCTTCTTCTTTTGAATCTGGAGCTATGAGGGTTTTCGGTGCAAAGTGCATCCCGATCCAACGTCCCCACTCCCTATCTATGTTCACGTATGTATTTTCACGAACAAAGAAGTCAAGGCAGACTTTTAGGTAGTCTTTCCAGTCAGACAGAGTCAAACCACCTTTCTCTTTCCATTGCTCCGGAGCTTTACTTAGTTTTTCAACTTCTGGATAAACAAACCTTATCAATCCTTGTGTTTCAAGGTTGTTTTTAAACTTCGGTCTCCTAGCAAGTTCTCTTGTCAATAACATGTTAGCGAGCTTTAAAGAGCCAGTGGTTACGTCAAACACCTCAGGAGACAGTCTCTTATTCTCTGTCAAAATTGAGTTCTGTAAATCCTTATCCATGCTAATTCTATCGGCTAATTCCTTCCAAGAAATCGCTTTTGGAGAATACCTTGACGCTCCTTTCTCGAGTGCTGAAAGGTATTGAATTAGCGCTTCAGCAACTTGTGGTTTCCTCTTCCCTGCAATAAGGATAAATTCTTCGATATCCTCAACCGTTGAATCCTCGATATATGGACGAACGATATCTAACAACTCATCATCGATCGCAAGTTCCTCTTCAACGTGCTTCCTTAACTCCTTGAAAACTAAACCGCGTAGTCGAGAACGTTCCGCTTCCTGCTGCATTTGAACTGACATTTTCGCAGTGCCCTGGCGGCTGTCAGTAAAAGTAATAAGGCGACGACCTCGCCCTGGAGCATCTAATGGTCCGTAGCCAGTGTCTTTATCTTTTTCGATATCGGGGCAATACTCCAAAACGGTTGGTACAGCGGTTGTTGTATAAAATGGAGCTCCTAATAAGCCTCGTCGTAATGCTTTAGCATGTTGTCCTCTACCTGAGAATCCACATTTGCTACACTGCTCTCCGTCATCGAGATATTTAGCTAACCGTATACTGCCCGACTTAACACTCGCTTCTTTGCCATCGTGGTCATAAATAGTTTCAAAAAACATATTTTCTTGGTTTTCAGTAGCTGAGAGAACCAGCATACTATCGCTAGCTTTAAGAGCGCTATATTGGTCTGTTCTTTCCTCATCTATGTGTTTTTCTCCCTCTTCTAAGAGAGAAAACTCATCACTTACCTTACCTGTCCATTGAGTAAGTACCCCGCTCTTATCTACACCTAACAAGTGCGGTTCATTACACTCGCTACAAAATGACAGCTCTAGTACCGGCGCACCACAGTCACATTTCTGTCTTTGCTCACTAAGCACCTGACCAAACTGCCAATCTCGATTGAGATGGGTGCCTGACTTTTCAGAGCAATTGGGGTCAATACAAGCCCAAAGTCCGTTTAAAGTTCGTTGAAAGTAATGAGCTCTCAATTTAAGGAAGGGTTGTGCATTTCTATCGTATGACTCTTTCGTTCCAGTGCATATATCTAACCAACGATACAATTCATTCTCGGTCAAATTGATTGGACTTAAACTACTGGCTAACTCAGAAAAGAGTAGCGGACTAGAGTCGTTGGTCGTAAACGCAGATCTTATCCTTTTCGCAATTTCAGATTCACATAACGCTCGATAGCGACTTGCCGAAACATAAGGGTCTTGGACATCTTTTTTGTTTTCAGGCAACTCTCCGTCAGGGTCAATGCTCTCTAGGACTGAGATATCTTTGTTATTAAATGGGTAATCAGGAAGTTTCGGTACTGCTCGCTTACCACCAATAACATCAACTTGAGCCTCACTTACACCAGCAAGCTCAGCTAAATACGTTCTAAGTTGTGATTCAGCCTCTGATCCAGCGATTGTTGCCGATGTAGCCACAAAACGTACATTTTCCGGTTCTACTTCAAACGCCTGCATTACCCTGCGAAGTTGCAACGCAAGTTCAGCAGCTTGAGAACCCACGTAAGTATGCGCTTCATCTAAAACAATCCACCTTAATTTTCCTTTCGATTGTTCGATAATAGGAGCATCAGCTTGTCTCACCAACATATACTCAAGCATTGTTCCATTCGTGACCAAAATTGGAGCTGGGTTATCGCGCATTAGATTACGTGACAACACTTCTTGCGGCTGCTTGATCTGTATTTGACTCTGGCTAGCGCTTGGGTCATTGGGAGTATTGCCATTAAACAAGCAAAAGCGGATATCACCTTCAAAATGTTGCGTCCAAGCGTTTAGACGCTCTTTCTGTGAATTGATTAATGCATTTAAAGGGTAAAGGAATAGCGCTCTTACGCCTTTTAGTGCTTTCCCCTCGGTTTTTACTTCCCGCACCAAGTCTTCAAGGACAGGAACCATAAAACACTCGGTTTTCCCCGAACCTGTACCACTGGTAATAATTCTAGATTTAGGCTCTGGGTTGAGTAAGTCTCGCCATGCCGCAAGCTGGTGCTTGAATGGAGACCACTTAGCTTTAAATGCATACCTTCCGTTAATATCATCGTCTAATGCTGTTACTAGCTCCTTTGAAAGGAGTCCTTCTGAGACCAGATCGCTCATTTGAACTTTACTTTCTTCCCAGGCAAAGGTTTGCTCAAAAACAGGGCCATGAACAAAGGGCTCAACTGTTTCAAATCGTTCGCTTAGGTGGTTACGCAATGAGGGGTTGCTGATACCGAGAACACTCAATGTTGACTCTTTCGCACGATTGTTTGCTTGTTGTTTTAATGTTGAAAAATAGCCTTTCATTTTCTCTCACCAGCCATAATACAAAGTAATAATTTATACATAGGAACAAACCACTGACGGTCAAACTCAATGAGCTGGCGAAGAAAAAACTCATTCGCAGGCTCATCGCTAATACCAATTTCGGAAAGCGTTGTTTTTTGTAAAACCAAAGCTGATGCATACAATGGAAAGTACAACACCGCCTTTTGAAAACCTTTACCATCGGGGATAGAAAATGTCACAAGGTCTTGGTAATGGTCGAGACACCACTCTTCTATATCGTTTGAAAACATCGTCGGCCAGCGTCGGTCACTAGTGTGTAAGCTTCTAACTTCCGATACTGAATGAGCCGAGAAGTACTGTAGTACGCCTCTGAGATTCTCTTGAGGGATAATTGCTTTATCAAGAACCAAATGTCTGCAATCAGATTCGAAAACAGGGCATATTTGCGATATATCGTCTAGCTTCTGGTTAATTAGCTTCGTGACAATCCTTTCTGGGTAACCGTCATCACGAATTCCTTGAATGAAATTTTGAGAAACGCGCTTCCAAGCAATGATCGGTATTAGCTCCCACATTACGTTGAACTCAGACTGCAACCTACTCATCATAGGAATAGGGTTGTCAAACCGAAATGCCAGTGCTGCCAATACGTCCTGCCTTTTTACTACTGACTTCCAGATTTCAAACGTTGCTAGCGGCAAATAGCCAAATCTTGTTTCAAGGTCAGTAAGAAATGTCCAGCCACTATGCTCAAAATCCACAACCATTTGCCCCAACACTTCATCTATAGCATTAGGATTGACATGACAAACTGTTGTGGCTTTCTGTAAGCTTCGGACATCGTTTCGGTTCTCAGTATTTTTACTTCCGGGAACAAATCTAGCTCGAAATGCTACTTCAGAATCAGGTGATGGTACGATTAGAGATGGATTTTCAGGAGACGAAGAAAGCTCAAAAATACCAGTAGCTACACCTTGAGACTCTCTTTGGGTCAATGGTTTGGGGTGAACCGCTGGATTCGTAAGATCAATTAGCACTGGCTTAATCTTACCAAAATCCTTAATCGCACCTTCAAACTTGATGCATGAGTTTTCAAATTGAGTCATAGAAGAATAGCGTCCAATCTGAAATTGCACAGTCTTACATGCCCCGCTTATCTCAAGTCTGACTAGATCATCCAGGTTCCCATTTGTAGCCAATAGTTCTCGTACATTATGTCTAAATTCATACAAACTGATTTCTAGTGGCTGATCCTGAACCTTATATTCCCATAAGTAGTAAGCCTGTCGAGAACTGTTCGGAGAGCTAAGTTCAATCTTATAGCTGCACTGTTTTTTACCCAGCCTAGGAAACAACATAAGCCGACTACCCAGCAAGTCCGCCACTGTCAGTAACTGGGGCAGTTTATTGCTATCCTTGTCGTAAGCTAAAACACCCGTTGAAGGAAAAGGCACGCTTACCACAACCGGAGCAGCCATTAAATTGGTCGTGATTTCTAACAAAAGCTCACGAGGAGGCATACCTAAAGCTGATATGATCTCTAGGCATTTACCATACTCTGTTGAACGAGCGACTACATCAACTGCAGCATTCAATACCTTAACGGTAAATCGGTTCATGCAATGGAGTTCAATATTCCCTCTGTCTGCGTTTTCGGAAGAGCTTAACCTGATCTCAAATGACTTGGGCAAAATCGCTAATCTCTTTTGAAAAAGCGTGTGACCTTTAGTGGACTTTACTTTTATACTTTGTAAACCAAAAATGCTTGCCTTATGTCCCCCACCCACGGGCTCACCTGCCACTACAACCTGAGAGCAAATGTCCTGCGTAGTAATTTTGGGTAACCCCAGATAAACTGGCTGGCCTTTTTCGGTACTAAACGGAAGTATTTTTCCATCTATTCTGACATCATCATACTGAGTGTTGTTCGCTGAGGTCTTTATCAGGTAACGATCTATTTCAAGCCCATTATCCACAGAGACTTTCAACGTACCGCTAAATGTGCCTACGGTATAACCATAGTCTGTCTTAATATTTGCATCTTTAGCTTCTGATTCATCTAGTACCGCATTTGGTGGACATAACACGGTCAACGACTCCGCTCGAGTACTAATGCTACCTGTACCAACAAACATCATTTTTTCATCGATGCAACATAGTACTACCGGTACCTCACCAATCATTATTTCCGAATTAGATATTTCTTCTCTATGAAGTAACTTACCTGCCTGAAGTACAATTAGGTACAGCGTTTGTTTTGGGTCAACTCGATTGAAACGACAAGACGTGGACCTTAAAACGACGCTACACTTGCCAGTATCACTATGAATATGACCAACGCCGATTTCCGCAATTGGCGTACAACCTTCATAAATAAATAGCTCTACACGACTAGTAACCGTATCTTCACGCCTAAAAGGCATATCTACTATTTTGGCGAGCTTGATCTGGGTGACAAACTGGAATTCTGATGTATTAGCGAGCCATTGCTGGCATGTAATCCTCTTATCTGCTTGTTTTTTATTTCGATGTTGTTGTGATGCAGATGAAAGCAAACCAGACAAAAATTCGTTACCAGCATTGCCGTCCAATGGGATAGGAAACAGTTCACGCCAACCGCCAGCGTTATCATCCAGATATGCAGCTGGATTGTTCTGTTCATCCAAATCGTAGTCTTCAGTTAGACGCAATAACAACTCAGTCATTCGAGTAATTAAGTTAACTGTGGTCTCTTGTTTAAATGCCTCGGGTAAAGAGTCCATACACTCGGTCACTAATTCTACTGGCGAATATCCAAAGTCTTTTGCATCTTCATAAGACTTTAATATGCGTTTGAATATTGCCTGAAAGCGGCTACCCTCACTGGCAAGGAGCCCATAAGGAAGACCGCCCTCTTTAAACAAAGAACCAAGATAGCTGTTTCTCTCGTCTTGATATTGGCTAATAGGACGTCCCCAGTACGCTTTTAACCCGCGCTCAACGACATTCTGTCTACTGTTAGCATCGAGTTCATAGCCTAATGACTCCCAAATCCCAAACCAAGTCCAGCCCCCCATGTAAAAGCGACGATACCATTCTGAACAAAAAATTGAGAAAGCAGCGCACCAATTTTTGCTTGATTGAGGTTTACCTATCCGTCTTAGAATACCGCGCAACTCGATATATTCCGATTCTGTAACGTGATATTGGTAAAGTGGTTGCCCACTTGGTAATGACAACTCGTTTCTATGCAAAAGCCTCGTCAACCAATCATCGATAGTGATAGGCAATATCGAATTACTTGTTGCATCGATACGCCCCTCCACTGGAGGAATATTCAAATCCATTTTTTACCCAGCCTTTGTATTGAAATGGAAGTTCTATGTTTTTATTGTGTATTCACATGATATCAATAAAAACAACGCTCTCTAACGTTCCACATCACACATTTGTATGTCACTTGTCACATAACAATCAACAACTTCAAATGTGTGCGGTATCGATAGATAGCTTTTGAGTAGAAAACTAAGACAAGTTACATGCCAAAACTTATCCCGTTGTATTTATTGAAATTAGTACAAGGTTACCGAGAAAAGCCGCAAGAAAGATTACTAATGGTAACTGATATTACATTGAGAGAGTAAAATGGAGTGTGTGAAGACATCGCTAGCGCCTAAAGGGAACAACATTACTCATGTCAACAGAAGGTGGGGTTGTTTCCGTGATTTGCTGGACGTATTCAAGCAATCGCTCGATTGGGATGAAGCGCTGCTTCTTGTTGTTCACTTTGATGCTTTTGGTTTGGCAATTGATATAGCTAGAAATCTCAAATGCCAGTGGCTGGCTTAAGCGAGCGAGATTTCTCTCCTCTAAGGTTTGCGTAACCCATTGGGCGGCGTCGGCTATATGGCCGTTAACACTCGGGTCGGTGTTTTTTATCCACTTCGTTGAGAACTGAATGTCATTGAGCTTTGATAGCAGTGTGGCGATGTCATAATGGCTAATTAAGCCGTTACTTTCCAAAGCATAAGTTTCCAAAGCTTCAACAAAGGCAAATTGCCACTCTATTTTTAACCGTTCAGCGAGTTCGTCGGGCGAGAAAATCATCCGATTGAGCGGAATAAAATAGGTGAAGCGGCTGTTGGCTTCGCAGACGATCAAAGTCTTCTATGAGGATTGGTAACGGTTTTCAATCAGGTGCACCTGCCAGCTCATAGTAGCGGCATCCGAGCTCAGTTTATTAACCCCGGCTTGTTTGCCCTCTTCCACTGGCAAACGAGGGAAATCAGCTTTCAGCCATTTGTTGAGTGCATTGGTAGCGCTGAGTTGAAGTTGCATAAAGAAATCCTAAGCTACTCGAAACAATGTTTAATAGTGCCAGCCACATGTATCGTATCAAGTTGCAAACTCCAATTGCTAATCAAGGATGAGAAGACCACACACCTCTAACAAGTTCAAAATCTTCATATTGAAGAGAGGCGTTATAAGAACTAGCTTTTGCTTGTAGCAAATCAATTGGCATCGGCGTAATCTCCGTCAACTCTTGAATCTGGTCAACAGCGCCTGGCTCTGAGAATCCTCTGTCGTAAATAAGCCCACCCTTCGCTGTAAATAAACCTCGAGAGTGTAAAAATCCCGAGTCTTTATCATCGGCGCAATACCAATACAGCTTAATGTTTTCAGGCATAGCTTCCTTAAACTCAACGAGAGCTTGCTCTGTTAGCTCCCAAGCAGGTTTTCTATCTTCTTCCGAAAAGACGTGAAACTCTACTTCACCTTTCTCACATAGCTTCATCAATTCCAATAGTGTCTTGCGGCTACCAGCTTTAGTTGCGCAAATATATGGATCGTAGATTGTTACCTTTTCTGCGCCAAAGAGAAGACCGGAAGCTGCACTTGCTAAAGACTCGGCTTCACGCGTGTAAAGAGATACATACGCAAAGTCCGCATCCTCCAAATCTAAAAGTGATGGAACAAATACAGGCAGATCATTGAAGGAGTCTTCAACCAACCGATGGAATAACTTAGCATCGTGGCTATTTCTAGCAGCCTCAACCCAACCTTCTCCGTCAAACGTTCTTCCAAATGAAACTAACTTGCTTGATTGTAAAGCTCTGAGCTTTTCAGTTGCTCTATCTAGTTTGGTTCCATCAAGTTCAGCATTGAGCTGCTGAGGGACTTCTCTAAACCAGGCTTTGGGAAAACGCGATAACACCGCTCCTTTCTCGTAGCCCATTCTTGCTTCCAGTATCACAAGATCCATCAAAGAATTAATTTGACTAGGCGCAACCGCAAACTCCAAATGCAACATCAGAACAACTCCTCCCTTCTTTCTTCAAAGAAGCCATTTGGCCAAGGTGCATCAAACTCACCCTCGTCAGTTGTTTTGATTGGAATTAAACGAGTTTTACCCTCGGATTGCTCACAGAAAACTATCTGTACATCACTTTTCTTACAACCAAATGGTTCGTATTCGATCTCTTCATCTGCGGTTTGGCGGCGACGTTTTAACAGCCTCAGTAACAAATGTTCGCTGTGGGTCTCAACCAAGAACATACGGTCAGGGTTTTTCTTAGTTGCCTCTAGCATCATATCCCCTAAGGCTAACTGCCACTTTGGGTGAATATGCAGTTCGGGTTGCTCGCACGATACGATATGGTCTTGCTCAAGCGATGTAGCAACTACAAAAGGAAACACTTGCGATACGCCGACACCAACGCTTGAAGGCAATAAAGGGATGTCAGTATGAGAGTCTTTAAGAATAACTGATTTTTCACTCAAACTTGCTTCGCCGTAAGCTGGAGACTCAAAGCAATAATTAGTGCCGAAGAACTGGCTACTGACGAACTTTTCATTAGTTTTAGCTTTTACCCTTTCACTCGAAAAGGCGAAGGTCTCCCAGCCCGCTGTTCCGTCATACCAACGCTGAGAGTTAGTCTTTTTGTTCAAAACGGTTGCTCGTGTTGGCACAATACGTAACGGCCCAATGTGAAGTAAGTCTTCAAGTTTTTTCACTAATAGTTTTAATGGTGCAAACGCAGCCTGTGATAAAACAGCTTCGGCAAACAACTGGGCAGCTAATGGGTGGTCTTCGAAAACATTAGACCAATCGAAAGGAGCATTAGATAGGTCAAGCCTCTTGTAGATATTCGGCAACGCATCTTGACCATTTATGGAGACATCTTCCCACTGGCCAGAATCAAAAAGATTTTCAACTTTAAATGATTCATCTACTTCCCAACGCGGTAATGGTTGATAGTGAGTAATTTGGCAATCTGGTCGACCTGCTTGAGCTGTTGTTTTGAAATACTCAATGCCGTGGCTTTTGCATACATATCGGCTGATGTACGCACGGTTTTTGGTATGGTCCCATTTAATATCTAACTCGAAGGATAAAATGTCAGCGTCTGAATCTGGTGTGAAGAATAGTGTACTCTCTAGCAACCAACGTTCAGACTCTGATAAATAATCATCCCAAATATCCGTTGTGCTATCTCTAAAATCCAAAGTTGCGCCAAGGGTTATAACTCCATTTAAATCCTTACCATGAACAATATTTTGAAAACCGCCAAAGTATAGTGAATCCCCGGCGATTGAGCTGTACTGCGCATCGAAATTACGTTTGGCGACCACTTCATACAGATACAGTAATGCATGTAAAACGGTACTTTTGCCAGTACTGTTCGCGCCAAAGAACAACGTAATGGGTGCGAGTGGAATCGTGGCTTTATTCTTAATACCTTTGAACCCACCAACGGTAAGTGATGTTATTTTCATTATTACCTAACCTTTGATCAAAAAAGAGGCATCCGAAGATACCTCTTAAATTTATAGTTGGCCTGAAAAGGCTTTTTGGGAAAGTGACTCAAATACATCCCTATTTAATAGAGGTTGATGAAGTTGAGTTTTAATCTTTTCAATCTTAATAAAAATCTGAGCAAATTTTTCCTGTAACTCAACAGGGGGAACTAACACTTCTACTTTTTCTAAGTTCTTTTGACTAATACCTTTGATTGTTGCGCCAGTAACATATTTTCGAATCTTATGCTCTTTCACTATTTCGTTTGACAGATAGGAAAAGAGGTACAACTTGTTAACTAACTGAGGGTTTGGTGTAATACGAATCAATGAACTTTCAAATAGTAATGGGGCATCGGAAGCTTCTATCAGAGATGGCTTAGCTGCTCCTTCGTAGTTCAAAGAACGTCGAGAAATCAATAGATCTTTGGCGTTTACTTCATACTTCTTAAGATCTGCATCACCAACTATTACGCGCTTCATTGAGCCTCTTGGGACGTAATCATAAAAAGCATCGCTCATATGAACCATCTCAACACCTTCCGTTGAATATTGGTCTTTAGGGAAATATGCCCCATTTTGAAACTTCCCTATTGCCAACTCGTCTAATGTACTAGTATCCCACCCTTTCGGATTTGACACCGGATCACCAAACATATCCAAAAACACGCTGCGTAAGAACTCATCGGCAAGGTCAATGGCTTGTGTGCGTTTCTGGCGAATAGCATCGGCTTTATCCAAAATGGCAGCGATGCGTTTTTGTTCGTCTAGTGGTGGGAGTGGGATTTGAACTTTCTTTAAACCCTGTCCCGTTATCTGCGGCTGTGCTGAACCCGAAATAACATCTGAAAAACCACGAGCTTTAAAGTAATAAAACAAATACTTTAGAAATACTTGACTTTCATCTAGATTGTCCAAAGCCATCGCATTTCCATTAATGTACGATTTCGGGCGTGAAATATGGACGTTCCCACAAGTAGCTCCACGACAAGTAATCATCAAAGTAGGATGTTCATGAGTAAACTCACTGTAATAGCCTATAGTGCCGTTTGCTCCATAAACTGGATATCCACTTTCAAGTAATTTACTTGAGGCTATAGTTTTCCATTGCTTCGGTCTGCATAAGTCATGCAGTGATACTAAAGGCCAACTCATAGCATCGACTCCAACTCAGTAAGATCAGCCAGAATCTCATTCTCTAGTGCTTTGAGTTTACCTAGAATCACTTTGGGTTCTTCATAGCTTTCTTGCTCATAGACCACTTCTTTGTAGCGGTTGATCGACAGGTCATATTTGTTCGCTTTGATGTCGTTTTTCTCTACCAAGAAGGCTTTTTGTGTTTTGTCTGCCCATTGTTCAGTTGACTGCCCATCGGCTACCGCCGCTTGGTAGGCTTTGTACTGCTTAACCAAGTCTGGCAGGTCATTGTCTTTGACTGGGATGCGCTTATCATCGAGCGACTTACCATCAGCCTGTACATCATAAAACCAAACGTTATTGGTACTGCCACCTTTGGTGAAAATTAATATAGCGGTTGAAACGCCCGCATAAGGCTTAAATACGCCACTTGGCAGCGAGATCACCGCTTCTAACTGGTTATCTTCAACTAGGTGTTTACGTAGCGTTTGGTGCGCTTTAGAGCTACCAAATAACACCCCATCAGGGACGATGGTGGCAGTGCGGCCGCCCACTTTTAGCATACGTTGGATCAGTGCGACAAACAGCAGTTCGGTCTTTTTGGTTTTGACCACTTTTAGAATCGCAGGATCGACATCTTCTTCATCTAAGCTACCCTTAAATGGCGGATTGGCGAGGATGATATCAAAACCGTTTTTCGCTTCATCAGGGAAACGCTCAATAAAACTTTGGCTTAGGGTATCTTGGTAGTGAATGTCTGGCTGTTTAACACCGTGCATCACCAAGTTCATTGCCGCAACGCGAAGCATTGTTGAGTCAAAATCAAAGCCATGGAACATATCTTCATCAATATGCCAACGGTTAGACAGTAAGTCACCTGCGTATAAGTAGTTAAACACCGGGTTACCTTGAACGTCGAGTACTGGCTTACCTTCAGTATCAAACGCTTGCTCTTTCTCTACACCTTCAGGCGATGAGTACTTTTCTAAAAGGTATTCGTAGGTCGAAGACAAGAAGCCACCCGTGCCACAAGCTGGATCACACACTCGGTGCGTTTCTTCTACATCGAGCATTTCAATCATGGCGCGAATAATATGGCGCGGCGTACGGAACTGACCGTTGATACCTGCGGTAGTCAATTTAGACAGCAAATACTCGTACAAGTCACCTTTTACATCCTTGTTTTCCAGTGGTAATTCACTCACTAGCTCAACCGCTTTCACTAACAGCGATGGCTTTTGGATCATTAACTGAGCATCTTTCATAAAGTCTGCAAACAGCGTGTCATCAGATGTGAGTTCTTTGAAATACGGAAAGAGTTCGTCTTTTACCAATGGGTAAAGCTGCTCTGCCCCAAGGTGGCGGAAGTTTTCCCAGCGGATGTGCTGCTTATCATCAGGGAATCTATGTGAGAATGCCTTACCTGTACGAGCACTACGTTTTTCGTCGTTACGCTCATTCATATCAAGCATGCGGGCGTACATCAAATATGTGATTTGCTCAACTACGGTTAGCGGGTTGGTGATCCCGCCTGTCCAAAATTCTTCCCATAGTTTGTCAATTTGGCTCTTCAATGCGCCTGATGTAATCATTATCTATTCTCTATATTCTTTTATGGCAATTGACGCTGGCAGTTTCACTATTTACCTGAAAAAGCAGCGACCAATGTAATTGGTTGTAGTGTACTTAGCCGGTTCCTTTTGCCAAAGGGTTAATTCACTACTTTCTCGACACTTGCTTGTTTCTCACCCAAATGGACACTAAAGCGGCGAACAAACTGTTCCACCACGTCCGCTTGCGCTTGGATTGGGAACACTCCATCTAAACCAGCATCATCGATTTGGTTGAATGGTGCGTCGTACAACTGCTCAATATCGACACTGCCATATCGGCAAAGGTGATTTTTTAGCATGCCGATAAATCGTTGTTGTCTTGAGTTAAGGTGCGTATGTACTTGCTGCACAAAGGCCGTGAACTCTTTCTCAATAGCTTTAGCGTCCATTCCAACGATGGTACGTAAGATTTGATCGAGCCCTGCTGTCGATTCAGGGAAGAACTCTTTCAAGATTTCCAGATCGACACTTGGGTTATGGGTATGTACAAGCGCATTGAGCGTATCTAAATCCGCTTCTGTTACCGATTGCCCCGCACGTATTTTCCGCAACACTTCGTTAGATTCAAACAGTGGTGAAAGCGTTTTTTCGACTTCCTGCTTATAGATCTGGTAGTCCACCGTCACAATATCGGTTTTCACTTCTTCAGTGCGATATTCAGCGGCTTCTTCTTTTACGTCCAATACTGGTGTTGGCTTAGTTGGCGGTGTCGCGCCTTTATCACGCAAATGAATAACCGTTCGCAGCTCGCTTCGGCATGTTTCTAAAACATTATGGTCAGCATCGTTCCAAAAGTTTGGCTGCTGCACCTGCTTGATAGAATTGGCCTTGCTGCGCACCTCGTTAAGGTGCATAGAAAGTGTGGTTACCTTTTCCATAATAGGCATCGCAACAATATCGACCTTGGAAGGCTGCTTGAGTTTGATGAGCTCTAACTCTAAGAATTGGAGATCAAGACGCAAAGCTTCACTCTCGCCAGTAATCGGCTTCCATTGCATTAGAGGTGCCATAGTGGATCGCAGTAACTCTTTGGTGTCTGGTGCCATTTGATGCAGAGTTTTCTCATCACTTAACTGCGCTTTGATTTGCCAGCTTTCACGCACCTCGATGGTTTTGTCGTTAAGCGAATCAATATCGGCTTTAATCTGCGGGATCACCGAATCGAAGATATCCATTTCTGCGCGTTTAAGTGCCTCATCAGCCAAATTTAGCCGCGCTTCAAATACCTTTTGCGCGAGAGACTTACCTTTTGCACCTTCATCTTCTTCTGGGTTCATTTTGAAGTATTCAAAGTTGTTCCAGTGGTCGAAAATTAAGAAATGCTTTTTATCTAAACCGTGACCGTATAGGTTTTCACACAAACGGGTGCCACGACCTACCATTTGCCAAAATTTCACTTTCGATTTGATTGGTTTAGCAAACACGAGGTTGATACATTCTGGTACGTCAATACCGGTATCGAGCATGTCGACAGAAACCGCAATGGTGATCTCTTCTTTGTTGCCTTCAGCACTTTTGAAATTGTCGATCAATTCATCCGCACGTTCATATTTGGAGTGGATGACTCGGCAAAAGTTACCGCCAAGGTCGGGGTACATTTCTCCAAACAAGTCCGCGATGAGTTCTGCGTGTTTTATGCTGCGGGCAAAGATGATCGATTTACCCGGTAATTGGTTATCGGCATCTTTAAGACCGCGCTCCATCAGGTTACGGATGATCTGGCGGTTGGTATCTTTATTAAAGATCGCTTTATCGACCAGCTTTGAATCAAAATCGAGCTCATTCGGGTCGATACCTTGATCCTCAAGCTCTGCTATCTGCTCATCAGTTAGCTCATTGCCTTTAATGCCATCACGTAAGAACTTGGTGGTATGGGAAACGACTTTGAAAGGAACAAGGTTACCCTCTTCTATCGCTTGCTCTAGCGGGTAGTTCGCTGTTGGCATTTTGTAGTCACAACCAAACAACTGGCTAGTCGAGCGAGAGATCATCTCAACTGGAGTTGCCGTCAAACCCACTTGCAGCGCATCAAAATACTTAAACAGCTCGCCATACTTGTTGTAGATGGAACGGTGCGATTCGTCGGCAATAATAAGATCGAAGTGACCGACATCGAACTCTTCGAAGGTTTGCATCATACCTGGGTAAGTCGCGATCACGATACGCGCTTTACTCGCGAGATCTTTTTTACTTTTTCCTTTAACGAATAGCGGCTCTTTGGTGAATTCATTAAATGCGTTCGCAGCTTGTTTGCGCAGCTCTTTACGGTCGCATAAGAACAGCACTCGCTTTGCCCAACCTGCATCAAGTAAACGCTTGGTCAATGCAATAGAAACGCGCGTTTTACCCGTACCTGTTGCTTGCACGATCAGCGCTTTACGGTGCTTATCGCTAAATCGTTCACATACACGAGTGATCGACTCCATTTGATAGAGTCGCCCTGCGACTTCTGTATCGATCGGTGTGCTGTTGAGATCTTTCTTCAGCGCACGCTGCTGGATCAGGTATTGCAGGCTGTCTTTAGAATAGTAGCCAAACAGTTTGCGTGGTACGTAACCCTGGACATCATCCCATAGCCAGATGTCATAGCCATTGGTATAGAAAATAACTGGACGTTGGCCCGTTTGTTTTTCTAACGCATCAGCGTAAATTTTGGCCTGCTCCTGCCCTGCTCTCGCATCCACTCGGGTTTTCTTCGCTTCGATAACTGCCAGTGGTTTGCCGTTGTCATCCCAAAGTACGTAGTCACAACGACCTTTGCCTGATTGAGTCGGCTGACCATCCACTTCGTACTCTTTTGATACTTGTTCGGTGCTTACTTCTGCCAGTGCAACGTCCCAGCCTTCACTTCTTAGCTCAGAATCGATTAGACGTTTACGAGTTTCCGCTTCGTTAAAGTCAAAGCTGTTTTTCAACTTGAGGGTGTTGCGCTTTAGCTTATCAGCTTTGGTTTGATCAACTTCCAACTTGAGCTTGCTAGCAGTCTGCTGGGCCAACAACTGGGCTTCTTTCGCCTCTTCAAGCTCTTTTAATGCCTGTGTAAGCTGCTCATTATTCTGGGCGAGCTTTTGCTGCAGCTGTTTGTTTTTGCGTTTAAAGTCCGCTTTAGACTCACCCTCTAACGGAGCATTATTAGGTTGAGTATAGCGAGGGCATTCTTCTTGGGAGCCATCGCCATAGGCGATGAAAAGCCAGCAACCAATTAGGTAAGACTCTTTGAGTAACCAGAGCGCATCGTGCTGATTGACATATCCGTCATGGGCAGCTTTGTTTCCGCCTTTGCGTACAGCGTGAAACTTATCAAGAATATCTTTATGAATGATGGCAGTAAACGAGGCACTGGTCAGCTTGTCGTGAACCGACGCATTCGGCAAAACAGGTAAACGTAGCTCTCGGTAAAGATAACCAACGATTTTTTCGACATAGCAACGAAGCTTAACCATTGAGCTTTGAGGATCAGTCACTGCATAAGCTTCGGCAAATGCGCCCAGTTCAGCCAGTTCTGGCCAGTCTTTTCTAAGATGTTCAAAGTTCACTGACGTTTTCACTCTTATTGTACTCCTGACCTCAATGAGCAATGGGTATGCCAACCCTGTTTAGCCTACTTGCTTATTCTTCAATACCTAATTTTGTCATCCAACCGCTTAACGTTTGATGACTCTTTAGACCTAGAGCTTCAGCTGCTTTGGATTTATTATTACGACTATACTCTAATGCTAATTCAACCGCATCTTTCTTAATATTATCAATATATTGCTGAATGTCTCCTGGTACAGAAAATTCACCCTGTGAATATTGGCTCATTCCCGCACTTAACACTGACGAACGGAGGTCTTCGGCAGAAATCGTATTCGATTCAGACCACAAAACTGCTCTATTTAAAGTATTCCAAAGCTCCCGAATATTTCCTGGCCATGGATAAGATTTTGCAAAATTTATTGCATCAGCGGAAATTTTCTTACTTTTGAACAGAGGATGTTTTTTAGCCTGTTGATTGATATCACTCATTAGTGTTGATATGAGTTCTGGAATGTCTTCCGCTCTTGCTCTAAGTGGTGGCATTTCAATAACCCCGACGGCAAGTCGGTAAAACAAATCTTCCCGAAAGGCTCCTTGCGATGTCATCTGAAACAAATCTTGGTGCGTGGCCGCAATAATGCGCACATCAACAACCTTAGATTTAACGTCACCGACTCTCGTAATTTCTTTTTGTTGCAACGCTCTAAGTAATTTAACTTGGACATTGAGTGGCAGCTCGCCCACTTCATCAAGGAACAAGGTGCCGCCATTTGCCTGTTCAAATAGCCCTGAGTGATCTTTATCCGCTCCAGTAAACGCCCCTTTGACGTGACCAAAGAGAATTGAGTCGACCAAATTCTCTGGTAATGCACCGCAGTTAACGGCTCTAAATGGCATTTCAGCGCGAGAGCTTGCATTGTGAATTGCTGTTGCCATGACTTCTTTGCCTGATCCACTTTCACCCAGTACGAGTGCAGGTAAATCAGATAATGCAAGTCTGTGAGCTTTTTTCACTAAAAGCTGCATGATGCCTGACTTTGCTGTTATAGCTTCAAAAGCGGGATTTAATTTAGGGCTGTCTGATGTTAGTGACTGTATAGCGCTAGTGGAGGATTTGGTGTATTCCGTCGCGAAATCGACAGGTATATCAACTTCAATTAACTCACCTTTGGGTGATGTTTGAAGTAACTGGCATTTCCCAATGCTCTTACCGAGCAAGACAGAAACAACAGCCATTGCTGGCGTTCCAGAAGTGAGGTTAAGATAAACTTGTTCAGAGTTAGAGGAAGCTTCACTCAGTTGTTTTTGCATCACCCGGGTTATAGATGAATAGTCTATTGGTGATGCCAATCGAACGCGTTGGATAGTCACTGAGGTCTTGGAGCGCCCTGCATAAGCTAGCTTTCTCTCCAACCACTCTTGATAGTCGTGCCATTCATCTTCCCATGTACTGGCAAGGATAATAATGCTATCTAGAGTTTTTCCGCTAAGAGCGATCGTTGCAATTGAAGCAGGCTTATCCTGCTTCATTTGATCAAGATCTGTCCTGCCAAGCCAACTGAGAAGGGTTACCATTTTTACGCCCGTAACTATTTTTACTTATGGCAATAGAGTTTACATCAATAGGTTGTTAGTTGATATTCAACTAAACACAATCGAGCAGTATGTCACAATGAATAAAATAGACGAACTGCGTGACATGAATCACATTTACGCACTTTATTCTGCTGTCACCCCAATTGTTACCCCCTCGGAATCTAGTTAGTGAAAATATCTTAACAATCATATATTTACACCTACATTTAAAGTCCCTCTTAAACAGTTTGTTAGCACTACATGATTGATGCTACAGCCTTTTCCCACAGTTCATTTGCATTATCAACTCGGAAAAATACGTCCTCAACACCACCGCCTGAACCATGAGAAATTTCCCATTTTGAAACTATTGGAGACATACCGACTAATGCACCTCCATCTGCTATATATCGCTTGTTTTTGTCATAAACACCATACGAGTAGGACAAGCTAGGATGTGATGATTGACTTTCTAAATCACGGGTTGGAACAACTGACACCATCAGTGTATGGCTACCACCACACTCGAGTGAGCACATGGGAAAGTAACTTTAAAATCTGGCTTCCAGTTATCAATAGCAACAGGGTTATACCACCATTGCCAACCTGCCAAATCAAAAAAAGAAGCCCAAATAGCTTCTAGTTCAGTATCGAATTCCAAACCATTGTAAATCGTTGTCATATGAACTCCTAAATTAACCTTGTAGTGCTAACGCCGCGTTAAGTGGTGAGCAACGCTACCACCCTACCTAATCTATTGTGCCGTAAACACTAAAGTTGATTCAAACCAAAAATGCCAAGCGTTGTGAATCCGTCTTAAACGCTTTGTTATACGAATCATTGTTGATAATAATTATCATTAGTGTTAAAATATATATAAGCCACTCATTAAACTGACGAGTCGGTCCTTTCCCTAAGTATATTCATTTAGACCTCTAGCACTGCGCTACCTAAAGCGAGAGCTACGTTTATCTGGATAAAACAAATTCAACTATACCAAGATGAACTGCGCAGATTAATAGCGAGGGCACTTCTACGTCTGAATTTTACCCAATCAATAATTACTAATAAGAGGAACTAATTTTGGCAGAAACAATACAATACGTCCTATTTTACCTTTTTCTACTTCCTTTCTTCTTTGCGAAACAATACAAAGATATATTTAACGACTATAAATCCCACTGCATTTATAGACCGACCAAAGCTTTTGAACGTTGTTTATTGCTATTTTCCCGTTCATACATTTCTTATTTTAAAATATATGAACATCGATTTTTTAATTTAATAGATAATGACTTAAACAACCTTATTTTTGCAAACATTGCTCTTTACATACTATTTTTTATGCTAATTAGGTTTTCAAATAATTCAAGATGATAAAAGTACAAAGCCCTGGGAGAATTATGCCTCGCCAGGGTCGTATAACGCCCTGTTAAGGTGTGAGCAACACAATGCCGAAGCTCCCGCATACCACCTTAATCACTTAAACCAACGCATGATGAAAATGC
>NZ_JBICJH010000025.1:0-524 GCF_043102935.1 Vibrio sp. zbq_1 | reverse complement strand
ACTGACGCGCTGATAGTCAGGTCTTTAAGGTTGAGTTCGTCGTTGTTAACCGCGTCAACACCCGCTTGAGTCAGCTTGACTTCATCGCCAACTAATACAAAGTAACCGTTTGAGTTGTTTTCTAAAGAAACGGTTAATTGGTCTTCAGAAGTGTCAGTATCGCGAACCGTTAAGGTTGCGACTACCGTATCAGTGCTCACTGCATCTTCAGTGATACTTTCTACTGCATCAACCTTGATGGTTGGCGCATCGTTTACTGGATTTACTGTAACAGTTACTTTCGCTTCGTCGGTCAATTGGCCGTCCGTTACGGTGTAAGTGATTTCGGCGTCGCCATTGAAGTTCTCGGCTGGAGTGAACACCAGTTTGCCATTCACCACTTCAACCGTACCCTGCTCTTTAGGTACAGAGGCTGATTCAACACTCAGCTTGTCGCCATCTGCGTCGGTGTCGTTTGGCAGGACATCAATAGTAACTGCAGTGTCTTCTTGTGTCGTAGCAATATCATCTTTCGCCACTGGTGC